>JAEUJD010000047.1 GCA_016793015.1 Phycisphaerales bacterium | reverse complement strand
TACCGCTCCGTGATCCTCCGCCCCCTCTGCATCTCCGCGTTCTCTTCTGCTTTCTGAATCCACTTTCATCCCACACCACTAGACTCCCACGGAATGTCGCGCACCCACCCGCTCCAAGTCCTGTCCCCGAATCCTGCGGGGTCGCTCGCGCAACCGTCACCTCCTCACCCCCTCACCTCGCCACTTCCCCAGTCAACTCCCAAAGCTCTCCGCGATTCCCACAACCGCACGATCCGCGACCTCCGCCTCTCTATCACCGACCGCTGCAATTTCCGCTGCGTCTACTGCATGGAGCCCGACGTCCGCTTCTTCCCTCGCGAGCAATTGCTCTCCGTCGATGAACTCGTCCGTCTCGCCGCAATCTCCAAATCCCTCGGCATCCAGCGTCTCCGCCTCACCGGTGGCGAACCCACCCTTCGCCCCGAGCTCGACGAGATCATCGAACGCATTGGCGGACTTGGTTTCGAAGATCTCTCCATGACCACCAACGGCTCGCTGATCGAACCGGCCCGACTTCGCCTCTGGAAAGCCTCCGGCCTCAATCGGCTCACCTTCAGCCTCGACAGCGCCCGCGAAGAAACCTTCGCCGCGATGACCCGCTCGCGCTCCACCGCATCGGCGGTGCTGAAAGCCGTCGAAGATGCGCACGCCGCGGGCCTTGGCCCGATCAAGGTCAACGCCGTCGTGATCCGGGGGCACAACGAAGATCAGGTTCCGCTCCTCGCCGCACTCGCTGCCACGCATAACTTCGAGATGCGTTTCATCGAGTTCATGCCACTCGATTCCGGCCACGCTTGGAACCCGGAGCTGCTCGTTCCCGCATCCGAAATCCTCGCTCTGCTCAAGAACGCCGGTGAATTGACGCCCCTCGATCGCGAACGCGCGAGCGACACCGCCGAAACCTTCTTGTTTCACGCTCGCACCTCGCCCGAAACGTCCGCTCGCATCGGCATCATCGCCCCCGTCACCCGCTCGTTCTGCGGCAGTTGCTCCCGCCTCCGCATCACTGCCGACGGCAAAGTCCGCCCCTGCCTCTTCAGCCTCCGCGAATTCGATGTCCGCCCGCTGCTGCGCTCGAACGCAGACAACGCCACCATCGAACAGTTCATGATCGACGCCACTTGGACGAAGCAGCCCGGCCACGGAATCAGCTCGCCCGACTTTGAGCAGCCCGCACGTCCGATGTCCGCGATTGGCGGTTAGCCAATATGCTGCGCCTCAAGCATTGCAGCGAAGCTCACGTCTGCGCGGAGGGCGGCGACGCTCCATTTTCACGTTTCGTCGCCAGCCTGATCCCCTCCCACACCAGCGCACATCCCGCCACGACAAGCACGATCGCGAGCAATCGGCGCAGAGTTCCCCCGCCGAACCTACGAGCCCCCAAGTACGACCCCGCCAGCCCACCCGCCGCCGCCGCGACGCACCAGACCCAAATGCCGCCCGGCAATGTCGCGCCCTTCGACACTGCGCCCGCGAACCCCGAAATCGAGTTCACCAGAATAAACACCACGCTCGCCGCGGCAGTTTCCTTTGGCCCCGCCCACTTGCAGAGCAAAATCAGCGGACTCAAGAAGATCCCGCCGCCCGTCCCCGTCAATCCAGACGCAAAACCGAGCGCAGCCCCCGCACCCAATGCCACAGGCAACGGCGGTAACTGCGTCTTCGGCTCCTCGCGTTTCAACGATCCCACCCAAAGCCGCCAGGCACTGAACAACAACACCGCACCGATCAGCGGCTTGTACACCTCCGGGGGCAATTTGACCATCCCGCCGACAAAAGCCAGCGGGATGGACATCACCGCAAACGGCCAGAACAGTCGCCAGCGGAAATGCCCCGCACTTACAAACTGAACTGTCCCGATCACCGCCACCACCATGTTGAGCGCGAGCGAAGTCGGCTTCATCATCGCGGCCGACATTCCCCACAATCCCATCACGGCGAGATAGCCGGACGCCCCGGCGTGTCCGACCGACGAGTACAAGAACCCGACGAGAAGGAACAGGGCAGCGAGAATCAAGACTTCCGCGCTCACTGTTTGGGCTTCCGCTTCGATTTCTTCGCCGTCGTGCGAACGGGCTTCTTCGGGCCGTCGTGCTTCTCGAAGTTACTCCGGCTTCGCCTCCCACCCGGCTTGGTCGGCGCAAAGATCGGCTGCTTCCAGATCGGGACATCGCGTTTCATCCGCTCGATGAACTCCCCCACCGCTTCGAGCGATTCGTGCCGATGCACGCCCTCGATCACCAGCCGAAACGAGACCTCTCCGGCTTTCACGATTCCGCTGCTGTGCCAGACCGCGACATCAAGAACGCCGAACTCTTCCACCATCTCATTCGCGAGTGATTCGAGTTGCTTCGACGCCATCGGCTCGTACACCTGGTACTCGAGCGCCTCCAATTTCCTTCCGTCTTCCTCACCGCGCACCACGCCCTCGAACACAACGAACGCGCCGGTGCCCTCGCCCACCTGCAATTTCACCGGCGTCAGCGGCCCTTCGACGATTTCAACCAAAACTCTCATCCGCCGCTCACCATCCCGATCAGCGCCACCTCGTCCTTCGCGCCGATTGTCTGATCTCCGGGCACAAACGCATGGTTCACCGCCAGGCGCGCCCGCTTCAATTCCGGCCAGCGTTTGCAAAGAGCGTTCAGCACATCGCTCGCGCGCGGCGAATCCGCAACTTCAACATCCACGCTCGGGCGTCCGACGCTCCTCTCTTCCGCACCGAACAGCAAAACCTTCACCTTCATACCGATCAGTGTATTGTGTGTGGCACCGGTTTGTGGCACCGGCCTGCCGGCCGGCGTCTTCACCCTTCGACATTCACCATGCCGCTAGTCTCTCCGCCAACCTTTGACTCCCCCGCCGCCGCGCTCGCCACGCTGCTTCAACGCCTCCCAACCGTCTCGCACGAATCCATCCGATTATCTGAGTGCCGCGGCAGGATCCTCGCCCAGCCCCTCCTCACCGATCGACCCTCCCCGGCCCTCGACGTCAGCGTCATGGACGGCTTCGCAACCCGCCTCGCCGACATCTCCAGGGGCAGGCTCCCGATTTCCGGCGACGCCCTCATCGGCGCATCTCCGATCGCGCTCGCGCCAAACTCTGCCGCCCGAATCGTGACCGGCGCGCCGATCCCGCACGGTGCCGATTGCGTGATCCGCATCGAGGACATCACGGTCGCGGGCGACACGATTTCTTTCAATCCCGAGATCGCAAAGGCACTCCCGCCACATCACTTCATCCGCAGGCAAGGCGAGAACGCAACCCAAGGTGCCGAAGTGCTCCCCGCCGGAACACCGATCACTCCCGCCGTCGCTTCCGCGCTCGCATCCTGCGGCATCTCGAAGCCTCTGGTCTTCCGCCGCCTGCGAGTCGGCATCCTCAGCACGGGCGATGAAGTTCTCACGCCCGAGGCGACACCCCACCCTTGGCAACTCCGCGACGGCAATTCCGCCGCGCTTGAGGCCCTGTTTTCATCACTCGCCGTTGTCGAATCCGTCGAGGCCCGCCACGCTCCCGACGATCAGCGCCGCATCCTTGCGGCTGCATCCGAACTCCTCTCCCGCTGCGATGCCCTGTTCCTTTCCGGCGGCGTGTCCATGGGCCATCGCGATCACGTACCCGGAGCGCTCGCCAAGCTCGGCGCAACCACAATCTTCCACAAAATCCCGCAGCGCCCCGGCAAGCCGATTCTCGCCGCGATCGGCCCGCGACAGCAACTCATTCTCGGCCTGCCGGGCAACCCTGTCTCGGTCCTCGTCACCTCCCATCGCTTCGCGATTCCCGCCCTCGAACACATCGCCGGCCTCGCGATACCCCGAAACCAGCCCGCCATCGCCATCTCCAACTCCGACAATCAAACAATCCCCCTCTGGTGGCACCGCATCGTCCGGCTCACACAAGATGGCCGCGCCGATCTGATCGACAACAAGGGCAGCGGCGACCAGATCGCCACCGCGCGTTCCACCGGCTTCATCGAAATCCCACCGAACACAGCCGATGCCGGTCCGTGGCCGTATTTCGCATGGCGCACATGATTCCACCGTCCCCACTCATGCCTCGATGCCTGCTGCCTCGATGCCTTCTTTCAATTCGAATCATTCCGTCCGAAGATGCCCGCACGCCGAGGCCCGTTGAGTTTGTCCTCGCGCCGCCGTGCGCTCCGTACGATTCACCGTGACGAACGCACCTCACAAACTCTCTCACATCAACGACAACAGCCGCGCCCAGATGGTGGACGTCGCCGCGAAGCCCATCACCGCACGCACCGCCATCGCCGAGGCCTTCGTTCACATCTCGCCCGAACTCGCTTCGGCGATTTCGCAGAACAAGATCGCCAAGGGCAACATCCTGGACACCGCCCGCCTCGCCGGCATCCAGGCCGCGAAGCGCACGGACGAACTCATCCCGCTCTGCCATTCCCTCCCGCTCGATTCCGTCGATGTTGATCTGTTGCTTGAAGAAAACAAGGTCCGCATCACCGCGACCGCGCGAGCGTCGGCACGCACCGGCGTCGAAATGGAAGCCCTGACCGCGGCATCCGTCGCCGCCCTCACCATCTACGACATGGGCAAAGCCATCGACCGCGCCATGACCATCAGCGGCATCCGCCTTCTCAAGAAAACCGGCGGCACCCGAGGCGACTACTCCGCTTCTTAGGCCCCTTCCCGGACGGAACGGGTTGAGGAAGGGTGCGTCATAAAAAACAAGGCCCGCCAAGTTGCCTCGCGGGCCCGATCCACCTCATTCAGTTTCGTTCCCGTCGGGAACGCGATCTTTCCAACGCTTGCAGTCGACTCATCGTGCGTTTCAGCCCCGCATCCGCGGCCGTCACACACTCACGCCGCCACGGACCGACGCTTCTGACCCTTCGTGTTCCGCCCAAACCCCAGAGCCCGGCGCTCCAGCACATTCTCGATCTCGGCCCGCTGTTTGCGTCCGGAGAGAATCGCCAGCAGCAGCAGGTTTTCACCCGAAGCCGAGGTCAGGATCGAACGGGCTGAGTTGTTGTCGTTGCGAGTCTTCATACAAGGTCTTGCCGCCGCCACCCCTTTCCTTGCACCCTTTATCAAGATTTTGAGACGAAACGAATCAGGCAGCAACCGGTGGCCCTTTCGGTATTCTGCCCCCATGCCCTTCCGCGCCGCCGTGTTGACCATCTCCGACCGCTGCTCCCGAGCCGAACGAGAGGATCTCTCCGGCCCGGCTCTCCGCAACATTCTCACGGCCAAATTGACCGCCGAAATCGCAGCCTTCGACATCGTCTCCGACGACCCAGACGCGATCGCAGCCCAGCTCACTTCATGGTCCCACCCCGACCAGAAAATCGACCTCATCCTGACCACCGGCGGCACCGGCCTCGCCCCGCGCGACAACACCCCCGAAGCCGCCAAACGCGTCATCGAACGCGAGCACCCCGGCCTGCTCGAACTGGCCCGCCGCCGTTGCTACGACAAGACACCCAAGACCTACCTCTCCCGAGGCATCTCCGGGACCAGAAACCGCACGCTGATCATCACGTTGCCCGGCTCGCCCCGTGGAGCGGCCGAAATGCTCGAAGCACTTCTTGACATCTTGCCCCACGCGATTGAAACGGTTCGGGGCGAGGTCACGGACGGGTGATGCGTCAAAAGAAAAAGCCCGCCTTGCGGGATACCGATTTGGCCCTTTGGCCATTTGGCGCTTTTTCGATTTGAAGAATGCCGGAGGAGGGAGTTGAACCCACACGCCTGTTAAGGGCGGCGGATTTTGAATCCGCTGCGTCTGCCGATTCCGCCACTCCGGCTGAAAGAGTGCCCCGAACAATAGCCTCCGGCAGGCCCGGCTTCCGCGCGTTACGCTCGGACCCCGGAGAACCAACATGCCCTCACTCGTCGTCACCCACGCCCAAGCCATCGGCGACCATTACAAACTCACCGAACCCCTGGTTTCCGTCGGTCGCGAAGACGACTGCACCATCCAGATCCTCGATGACAAAGTCTCCCGCAAGCACCTCCAGATCCGCTTCGATCCCGCCACCAACCTCCATTACGCCGGCGATTACCGCAGCGCGAACGGCGTCTTCGTCAACGGCAAGCAGATTCTGGCAGACGTCGCTCTGAACGACGGCGATCGCATCCGCATCGGCGATACCACCCTCATCTACTTCACCGCCGAGTTCCCCGACAAGGCCGCGGCACACGCCGCTGTCAAAAAGGCCGGGGAATGGGCCAAAGACACGCTGATGTAGCCTCCCCTCCCGGCTTTCTACAGTCCCCTCACATGCTCAAGCACATCGGCATTGTCGGAGTCAGTCCGGAGGGCGCGTCGCTCTTCTATCGCCAGCTCTCCCGCGCGGCATCGCACATGCTGCCCCCAAACGAGCAGCCCGTCTTCACGCTCCACAACGAGCCGCTCGCCCAGTACATCGACGCCATCCGCAGGGACGATTGGCACGCCGTCGGCAGCCTGCTCCGCCGCTCGGCCGAGATGCTCGCCCGCTGCGGCGCCCGCGTCTGCATGACCCCCGACAACATCGTCCAGCACGGCGTTTACCTCGCCGAGGCCGGCTCGCCGATCCCCTGGATCACCATGACCGACCTGGTCGCGACGGCCATCGAATCCGACAACCGGAAAAAGGTCGGCATCATCGGCACCAAACTCGTGACCATGGCATCCACCTACCAGACCAAACTCGGTCTTCGCGGCATCCAAGTCATCGCGCCCGAAGAGCAGGAAGTCGAGCTGCTCGACGAGATCATCTTCGGCGAACTCATCTACGGAAACGCGAGGCCCGAAAGCCGCGCCGCCATTCACTCGATCATCAACAACCTCTGCAAGCGGGGCTGCGAGGGTGTGGTCATCGCGTGCAGCGAAGTGCCGCTGGTAGTGACACAGGATTCGACTTCCGTCCGCATCTACGACGCGGTGGACATCCTCGCCGACGGCGCGATGAAGTTTGCCGCCGGGCAGGTCTGAGCCCTTCACCCGCAACGCTAATGCACAACCCGTTTCAACTCCTCGGCCTTCCGCTCCGCTTCGACATTGGCGAAGCGGACCTTCGCCGCGCCTATCTCTCGAAGGTTTCCGCGATTCACCCCGATCTCGCCAACACCGACGATTCCGAGGGCGCATCCGCGGAACTCAACCGGGCCCGCGAATCACTGGCGAATCCCGAAACTCGCGCGAACATCCTGCTCGCGCTGCTCGGAGGACCCACCAAGGAGGCAGACAAATCGCTGCCACCAGCATTCCTGATGGAGATCATGGAAACGCGCGAAGAAATCGAAGCCGCACTCGCCTCCGGAAGCCCGCAGGAGCGTGACCGCTGGACTCGATGGGGCAGCAAAGAGCGCGAATCGTACATCGCGCAAGTGCGGGATCTCTTCGCGGCACTCGGCTCGGCCCCGTCGCCCCCTTCGCTGAAGCAGATCCGCACCACGCTCAATTCGTGGCGCTATATCGAGCGCTTGATCGAACAACTCGACCCGGCGTACGACCCGGACAAATCGGATTTCCGCCACTAGTTCGCGAACGGCCCGCCGCCCCGATCAGGGACAAGCCAGCAGGTCGTACGCCGACGCGAACAGAACAAAGTCGCCGTCGTCCGTCTGCCCATCGCCGTTGATGTCCGCCGCCATCGTCGCGAATACGTCGTAGGCAGACGCGAACAGCACGAAATCGGCGTCATCGACCGCGCCGTCGTTGTTCAGATCGGCCGGGCAGGTCCCCGCGACAACGCCGAAGTTGTACGACATGCCACCCCCCGGCGCTCCGTTGCCGCTCGGCAAACTCGATGCAAGGTTCGCGTTGGCGATATCGCCGTCGAGTGCAACCGACGTCGCCACCGAGGTGGGCGAACCGAGCGTCTGAACCGTGTAGGCCGCCGGGCTCAGCTTGGATTCAAACTGCAGCGTTGCGGTCAGCGTGCTCAGGCTCCATGAGTACGTGAACGGCAACGGCGACCCGTTTCGCAGCACCTGGAAATTTGCCGCAGACAGATTCATGTTCTCGCTGAACGTGAGCCGCACGCTCGAAGGCGAGACCTGAAACGCCGGCGCCGCACCCGGCACGGGCAGCCCCTCAAGAACCACCGGCGGCGCGCCCGTCGAAACATACGTCTCGGCGGTCTTGCCGTAATTCAGTATCCACGTATTGGGGTCCAGGTTGAACGCCGTCGGGACCGCGGGAGTCGGCCGAACAAACCAGCTCGTGCGTGCCACCGGAGAAACCTTGTACATCACGCTGCCGGCGCCGCTCGTGAACTGCGAATCGATCGGCGTCGTGAACGTCGGATAGCTTGTGCTTTGTGTCTGGCGTATATGGAACTTCGCGTACGTCTTGCCGTTCACCGTCAGGGGCGAATAGCCCTTCGCGTACGTCGGCGCGCCGCCAAGATACACCCACTGATTGAAGAACGGAGCAAAGTCCTTCCCCGTCACGGCATCCGCCACCGCCCGGATGTCTTCGGTCGTCACCGCGCTACCTGTGTACTGCGCGCGAATCTGGCCCAGGAAGTTCCAGAACGTGGCATCACCCATCACGCCCCGGAGCATGTGCCATACCCAGCCCGCCTTGTAGTACACAAGCGAAGTATTGAAAATCGCCGAGTCGCTCGCCGTGTTGTACACATAGACCGTGCCCGCAACCGCCGAACTGCTCGGCTTGCGCGCGTTCAGCGCGCTCAGCAGCGCCGTCTGTCCCGTCGAACCGATCTTCTTCTCCGCCCACAGACACTCGGTGTAATCCGCCATGCCCTCGTTGAACCAGATATCGCTCCACGTGCGGCACGTCACGTTGTCGCCAAACCACTGATGCCCAAGCTCGTGCACCGTCAGCGATTCACCGTACCCGTCCTGCCCCGTCATGGTCTGGTGTTCCATGCCCCCGCCGAACGGGAACTGGTACATGCCGTACCCCTCGTTCGCGAACGGATACACGCCGAAGATCGGCTGAAGAACATCCATCATCGGCAAAACCTTCTCCCACGCCGCGCGGTTCGCCGTCGTGTCGCTTTGCGGATACAGGTAGTACCGGAAAGGGAACGTCACAGATGGCCCGCCGCCCGGCGGGTTGTATGTGTACGAAACGGATCGCGCGTTGTAGTTGGTCATGCTGAAGCACGCGAGGTACGTCGACATCTGGTAATTCGACGCCCAACGCCAGCGCTTGCGCCCATCGGGCAGCGTGTCCGCGCCCTGCGGCGTTCCGTTCGAGACCCCCACAAGGTTCGATGGAGTCGTCAGCGCAATATTCCACGTCGCCTTGTCGCTGTTGTCGCCGGGGAGCGCGAAGTCGCCGTCTTTCGCCGGCCACCATGTTCCCGCGTAGTACGGTTCACTCAGCGACGATACCACCGGGATGCCGGCCTGCGTCGTGAACTCGATCGATCCGAAGCCCGCCGAGACCGGCACGCCGCTATACGTGATCTTGACCGTAAAAACCTCGTTCAGCGCATAGGGCCGATTGAGCGTGATCTTGCGGAGGTACGAACTTCCCACCGGAGCCGTGGGCAGTGCCGACGCAACCCCGTTGATCTCGATGGCGGAAACCGTGAAGTTGCTCCGCAGCGCAAACGTGAACTGCGTCAGGTTCGGCACGAGGCTCTTCACCGTGATCGTGTTGCTGCCCGCAATCGTCTGCGCCGTCGGATCGACCGCGATATCCAGCGAGTTGTTCAGCACGTCGGTATCCGAGAACGCCTCGCGATCCGCGAACGGATCGGAATTCGCCGCCGGCAGATCGCTCGGAAGCAACCCCGCCGCAAACCGCCGACGCAGACGCTCCGCCTTACCGCATCCGTCCACCAGCGGCGCGAAGCAATCATCGTTCTCAGAATGCTCATGAACGGTCGTCGTCCGCGGCTCGGCCAGCGCCATCGAGCAAGCAAGACCACACGAGAGCGACAGCCGGGCAAACAGCAGAGCGGATCGACGCGTCATGAAAGAGGCCTCCCTGGAGCAATTGGCAATGCTCAAACATACCGCAACGGTCCGGATAAGAACAGACATTGCACGCCGATCGGCGAAAGAAAGTGCTCGGCGGCTCGGAGAACCACGAGCGGACCATCGGATATGGGAGTGAAACGACCACCCCTTCCCTCGACAGTCTCGGGTTTCCGCCCGACGCGCGTTCGCCCGATCGATGCCCCGCAACCCCATCCGCTCCGAATCCCCAATTCACCCCGGCGGCTTCACATCCGGTGCCCGTGAAGGCGAGACACGCAAGTCCGTCTTCGCTCCGCCGTCCCCTTCCGCCCCACCCGCCTCATTGGCATCCGCCTTCGCATTCAGGTTCTTCACAAATTCATCGCTCGCACGCTCCAGAAAGGGCCGATCGCTCAGCGCCTGCGCGTGCGCCGCCTCCAGCCACTTCTGATACGAATCGTGCGGGATCAACCCCTCCATCCGCGCAACCAGCTTGCCATCCCAAAGCACCAGTGTCGCCGGAATCGAAAACACCTGAAGCCGCTCCGCGGCGTCTTTCTGCTTCTCAAGATCCACGTACGCCGGCACAAAGTCGCGCGCAATCTGCTGCTCGATACTGGGCTCGGACAAGATCGTCCGCTTCATCTGCTGGCACGGCGCGCACCAGTCCGCCGTCACAAAGACAAACACCGGCTTCTTTTCCGCTTTCCCCCGCTCGATCGCGCTGTCGAGCGAAAAGCCCGCCGAGAACACGTTCGGAACCGGCGCAGTGCCCAACCCCATCAGGCGGTGAATCAGGATCACCGTCACGCAAAAGATGAGCACAATCGAAATCGGTCGCAGTATCTTCATTGAAGCAGCCGCCTATTCCAACGGATTCACAAACAACCCCGTCGCCAGCTTCGGATAGAAAAACGTGCTCTTCTGCGGCATCAACTCATTCGCCTTGCTCACCGCCCGCACCGAATCCAATGGCGTCGGCTTCACAATCAGCGCCACCTGCGGCACAAACCCTTTCCCGCCCCCGGCACCCGTCTCCGATCCCTTCGCGATTTCCAGCACCTCCGCCACCGAATGCGGAAACGCCCACTTCACCGCATCGCCACCGTTCAGCTTCGGCTGGCAAATGCCTTCAACGACCAGATACTGAATGATCGCGACATCCAGCGTGCGCCACGCGCGGGGCTTCGATGCAAATTGCTGCGCGAGCGGATCAGCTTTCACCGGCGAAACCACAAACCCCTGCTTCGTCGCGAAGTCGTACAGCCCGATCGCGTTCTCCACCTTCGATGCCTTTACCGCGCTGTTCAGCACATGCGCATCGCCCGCAACCGCTTCAAACTTCAAATGGTGCCCCGCCGCCGCACGGAATGCCTCGAGCGTGTACCCCTTCATCCCGCCCAGCACGCGATGTGTCGGCCCGATCACGAGCCCCGGATCGGACATGCCGATCAGCACCATCATGCACTTGCGTGCCGCGTGTTCCGCACCGACCGAACCTTTGTCTTCCAGTTGCTTCAGATAATTCAGTTGCGTGTTGTACCGGTGGTGCCCGTCCGCGATGAAGATGTCTTCCCCCGCCAGCGCCTGCTGATACGCGCCGATCGTCGTCTCGTCCTCGATCACCCAAACTTCGTGCAGCACCTTGTCATAGTCCATCCGCGCCGTGATGTCCGGCTTGCGCGATGCCATCACCGACCGCACCAACTTCGTCGCAGCGCCCGACTCATCCGCGTGCAGCCCGAAGATCGGCGAAAGCTGCGCCTTCGTCGCGTTCATAAGCGCGAGCCGATCCTCCTTCGGACCCGAAAAAGTCTCTTCGTGCGGCAGAATGCCCCCACCGTCCCGCGTCCCAAACGAAACCGCATCCACCGTCGCGAACATCCCGCATCGCTCGTGCGTCGCGCCCTCAAACTCGAACGTCTGTCGATACGCAAACAGCCCCGCCTTTGCTCGACGCGACAGTTTTCCGCTCTCCAGCATCCCCCGGTACCGCCGCCCCGCTTCTTCATAACTCGAGGCCGGCCCCAGTTCCTTCGGAGGCACATGGGGCAGATCGACCCCCACAATGTTCTCCGCGCTCCGCGCCAGCAGCCGCTCCTTCCCCTTCACATCAAGCACGTCGTACGGCGGCGCAACCACCGCCGACAAATCACCACCCGACGTGTATTGCACGGCCCGAAATGGAAAAACCTGCGGCATTCATCTGCTCCTCAACTCGAACCTCCGACTATAAGAACCGCCCTGCCGCGCCGGATGATCGAACCGCCGCGAAACCTACACTGGCCCATGACCCGCCCCACCGCGCTTGTCATCCGCGCCCCCGGAACCAACTGCGACCAGGAAATGTGCCGCGCCTTTCAGCTGGCCGGCGCAACGCCCGAGCTCCTTCATCTCGATGCGCTCGTCAAAGACCCCGCGCAACTCGAGCGCTTCCAGCTCATCGGTTTCCCCGGCGGCTTTTCCTACGGCGACGACATCGCCTCCGGTCGCATCTTCGCGATGCGCTGCCGCGAGACCCTGTATCCGGCCCTCCGCGCTGCGGTCGAGCGTGCCGTCCCGATGATCGGCGCGTGCAACGGCTTCCAGGTCATGGTGCAGATCGGCCTGCTGCCGGGGCCAGGCGCGGGTCAATCCTGGCCGACCGATCGCGCCCCCGAACAAACCGTTGCCCTCACCGACAACGAGAACGGCCGCTTCTGCGATCGCTGGGTCGGCATGGTCTCCGAACCCAAGTCAAGGTGCATCTGGACCAAGGGCATCGAGCAATCAATCGACCCTCGCGACACGGACGACGTCTGGATGTTCCCCGTCGCCCACGGAGAAGGCCGATTCATCTGCAAGGACGACTCCGTCCTCCGCGATCTCGAATCCAGCGGCCGCGTCGCGCTCCGCTATGCCGACAACTACAACGGCTCGCAAAACGCCATCGCGGGAATCTGCGACGATTCCGGCCTGATCTTCGGCCTCATGCCCCACCCCGAACGCTTCCTCGAATGGACGCGCCACCCGTATTGGACGCGGCTCGATCAACGCGTCACCGCAACCACCACTCCCGGCCTCCGCGTCTTCCAGAACGCGGTCAATCACACGCTATCGGTCACTTCTCATTGAGGCACTTTTCCCGCAGGCCTTTGGACTCGATGCCTCGATGCCTCTGTGCCTTGATGCCTTCTTTTCCATCAAACCGCTTGACCTGCTGGGCTTTCCAAGCGATCGAACCCTTCCAATTCGACGCAATCGCCGGTACTTGCTCGCCCCATCGCGCCCGTGATTTCCCTACGATTACCGCGTGATCGCACGCCAGACAAACGCCCGGTCGAAGGGCAAGGTTCTCGTCGCCATGTCCGGCGGCGTCGATTCTTCCGTCGCCGCCGCCCTGCTCCAGCAGGATGGCTACGAGGTGGTCGGTTGCTTCATGCGCCTCGGCTCGCCCGGCGAATCGCTCGACGCACTCATCCCCTACGAAGAAGCCGCGGCATGCCCCACGCCTTCCGCTGCAAATGGCCGCACCATCCGCATCGGTCACCAGGGATGCTGCTCGATCAACGACGCCGCCGACGCCCGCGCCGTCGCGGCACAACTCGGTGTCGGCTTCTACGTCTGCAACTTCAAAAAGGACTTCGGCCGCATCATCGACTACTTCGCCGGTGAATACGCAAACGGCCGCACTCCCAACCCCTGCGTCCGCTGCAACGACTGGCTCAAGTTCGGAAAACTGCACGACTACGCGAAACAGATCGGCGCCGATTTCGTCGCCAGCGGCCACTACGCCCGCCTCGGCCGCGATGAACACGGCCACGCCACACTGCTCAAGGGCATCGACGACGACAAGGACCAGTCCTACGTCCTCTTCGGCGCATCGCGCGACCGACTCGAGCACATGATGCTTCCGATTGGCGGCCTCGAAAAGCCCCGGGTGCGCGAACTGGCCAAGTCCTTCGGTCTCCCCGTCTTCGATAAACCCGACAGCCAGGAAATCTGCTTCGTCCCCGACAACGACTACGCCGGCCTGCTCGAAAAGCGCGATGCCTCGCTCGCCCGCGAAGGCGCGTTCGTCGATACCGCAGGCCGCCCCGTCGGCAAGCACCAAGGCCAGCACCAGTTCACAATCGGCCAGCGCAGAGGCCTCAACCTGGCACTTGGCTATCCCGTCTACGTCGTCAGCAAGAACAGCACATCGAACACCGTCACCGTCGGTCCCAAAGAAGCCCTCGCTTGCGCATCGTGTACGTGCGCCGAAGCAAACTGGCTCGTTGATCTCGCCGCGATGACCGCGGCGTCCGAGCCTGTCGCATGGTTCCCAGTCCTCGCAAAGTACCGCTACAACACCCCCGCCGCACCCGCGCAGGCCCGTCTTCTCCCCGATGACACAGCGCCCTCACCCTCGGGCCGCCCCGGGGCATTCGAGGTGAAATTCGATTCAGCGCAAGAAGCGGTTGCCCCCGGTCAGGCACTCGTCATGTATTCGCGCGACCAGCCCGAACTCGTCCTGGGTGGCGGATGGATTTCCAAAGTGACCGCCGCAGCAGCCGTTGCTGTCTGAGTCCCATTTGCGCACGGCAGCGAGCGGCGCACCCAACTTTCAGTTGCGCCGGTCGCGGCAGTCCGCTGCGTGCTGCGAGTTCCGCGCTCCGCGTTCCGCGCGCCCCTCACATCAGATTCACCGGATCCACATCCACCGCCGTCTTCGCATCGCTCTTCACAAGCCCCTCCGCCCGCGCCGCACGCAGCGCCTCCTGTACCAACCCCGCGCGCGGCGCAACGAGCTCGATCCCCAATCGAAACTGATCCGCAATCCGGGTCACCGGTGGTTCCGCCGGACCGCGCACTTTCACCCCTCCCGCCCCACTTCCATGCCGGCTCGCCCACGCCCGCATCCATTCCGCGAGCGCAACAGCCCGCGTCCGCACCAACGCCTGCTTCTCATCCCGGCACACGACGCGTGCCATCCGCGCCGCTGGTGGCAGCCCAAACTGCCTCCGCGCCGCGATCTCCGTCGCCGCAAACCGCTCAAACGCATGCTCCGCCGCCAGCACGATCGCCGGATTCTGAGGCTCCATCGTCTGGATGATCACCACGCCCCGCGAATCCGCACGTCCTGCACGCCCCGAAACCTGGCTGATCAACTGAAACGTCCGCTCGCCCGCGCGAAAATCCGGCAGGTTCAATCCCGTGTCCGCACTCACAACACCCACCAGCCGAACCCCCGGAAAATCCAGCCCCTTCGCGATCATCTGCGTCCCCAGCATCAGCCGTGCCCGCCCGCTCGCAAACGTCGCGAGCGCATCAAAGTAATCCTGCGCCGTCCGCATCGTGTCGCGATCAACGCGAATCAACGCCTCCGGACCCAGCGACAAATCTTCCATCAACGGTCGCAGTTCTTCTTCCACCCGCTGCGTCCCCGCGCCCAGCCTCACCAGCCCCCGCGAGCAATTCGGACACACCCGCGGCACAATGCACTCCGACAAACAGTGATGGCACCGAACCAGTTCCCCGCTCTTGAGCGACGCATCTCGGTGCAGCACCATCCGCGCATCGCACCGATCGCAAACCAGCACCCATCCGCACGCCGCCCCCCCCGCGCACCCCACATACGTCGCAAACCCGCGCCGATTGAGCAGCAAAATCGCCTGCGACCCTTCCTTCAAAGTCGCATGCAGCGCCCGCCTCAGCGTCGGCAGCACACTCGCATCCCGCAGCCCAAGCTGCCGCGCCTCCTGCCGCTCCTGATACATGTCCACAATTTTGATCCGGGGCAACTCGCCCCCACCCACCCGCTTCGTCAGTTTCCAAATCCGATACTTGCTCCGCCCCGCGCCGCCTTTCTCCGACGCCCTTTCCCCTTCACTTTCTTTCTCTGTGGCTCTGTGTCTCTGTGGTGAATGCCTTTCCCCTCCCGCATTCGCCCAACTCTCAAGCGACGGCGTCGCACTCCCCAGCACCACCGCACACCCTTCGATCTGCGCCCGCTTAATCGCCACATCCCGCGCGTGATACCGAGGCAACTGATCCTGCTTGTACGACGTGTCGTGCTCTTCATCCACAACCACCAGCCCCAGCCGCGGCACAGGTGCAAACACCGCGCTCCGCGCCCCCACCACAACCCGCGCTTCTCCACTCGCCACCCGCGCCCACTCGCTGTGACGCCGCGATGCGCTCAACCCCGAATGCAAAACCGCCACGCCCAAATCCGCAAACCGCTGCGAAAACCGCTCCGAAGCCTGAGGCGTCAACGCAATCTCCGGCACCAGCACGATCGCGCTCGCATCCGCCCTTTCCATCAGCATCGACCGGATCAGCCGCAGATACACCTCGGTCTTCCCCGATCCCGTCACGCCGTACAGCAAGTGAACGCCAAATTTTCCCGCCCGTTCCGAGCCCGCCCCGACATCAGCCAGAATGCCCTCAACCACCCCGCGCTGCTCCTCCGACAGCGTCACCGTCTTATCCCCCCCAAACGCCTGCTCGTGAACAACATGCCCGCGCGATCGAATCACCTCGCGCATCTCTTCCCGGAGCAAACCCAGTTTCACCAATTTGTTCACGCCGCGAAGCGTGCTTTCGCCCAATTCCACCTTCAACGCAATCGGCGTTCTTGCCTCCGACGAAAGCACGAGCACCTTCTCCCACAATGCACGCACCGCCGAAGCCATCTTCTCCGGCGCAGCACCATCGCCCCGCACCAGCACCACTTCCTCCCGCCGCCCGATCTCCCGCTTCACCGCACTCGGCACCATCGTCCCCAGCACCATCCCCAGCGGACACACGTAATAGCCCGCAATCCATTTCGCCAGTTCAACCAGCGGCCCCGGCAGCATCGCTCCCGTCCGCTTCGCGATCATCCGAATCTTGAGCGGATCAATATCCCCCAGCAATTCCGTCCCACCAACACCAACGACAACCCCGCCCACCTTCTGCTTCCCCAGAGGCACTCCAACCCGCTCCCCAACCTGAAACGCACCCTCCGCTTCCATCACCCCCGGAATCTCATACAGCAACTCCGCCCCGTCTTCGCCGACTCGCTCAATACCGCGCTCGACCGCCACCAGCGCGTACCGGCGCGAAGCATCCAAACTTCCGGAAAAGAGCGACATGCGTCCCACGCGCCGACTGTACTCTGAAACCCCCTCCCCGAGGGGAGCGAGGGCAGGGGGTGGGCTGCGTTCGCGCGGCCAATTCTCAACCTGCCAACCCGCGAGAATTCCTGAAAGCCTCGGTCGTTTCTCCGTTCCCACGCCGAAAAACCCCGCGCACCCGCGCTAAACTCCGCTTTGATGCCAACGCCCCCACTCCCGCGCACTTCTTCCAACATCCCAGCCCGCCTCGCACTCGCCGACGGCACGGTTTTCCATGGCCGTGGCTTCGGTGCCGCAGGCAAAGGCGTCGTCGCCCGCGCCGAGGTCGTCTTCAACACCGCCGTCTGCGGCTACCAGGAGTCGCTCACCGACCCCTCCTACACCGGCCAGATCTTGGTGCAAACGTTTCCGCTCATCGGCAACACCGGCGTCAACCCCGAAGATGTCGAGTCCGGCAAAGTCCAGGTCTCCGGCTTCGTCGTGCGCGAACTTGCACGCCTTCACTCCAACTACCGCGCGAACGAAGACCTCTCCACCTACCTCGCACGCCACAACGTCATCGGCATCGAAGGCATCGACACCCGCGCCCTCACCAAAAGGCTCCGCACTACCGGTTCCATCCAGGGCGTCCTCTCCGATGCCCCGCTCTCCGGCCCCGGCGCGATGACCGATCAGCAGCTCGTCGAGATGGCAAAGGCCAATCCCTCGATGGCCGGTCAGAACCTCGTCCCCCTCGTCGGCTGCTCATCGAAGTCCGCTTGGAGCGAAGACCTCGGCGACTGGAGTCCTTCCACCACCGACGCTCCCAAGCGCTTCAAAGTCCTCGCACTCGACTGCGGCGCCAAACGCAACATCCTCCGCAACCTCACAGATCGAGGCTGCGATGTCACACTCGTCCCGCACGACATCAGCGCCGACGAGATCAAGCAGCAGTACCGCGACAAAAAGATCGACGGCCTCTTCATCTCCAACGGTCCCGGCGATCCTGCCGCCGTCGAGAAAACCATCGCCACCCTCCGAGGTGTCGTCACCGACCCCGTTCTCTCGATCCCCACCTTCGGCATCTGCCTCGGCCACCAGCTCCTCGCCCTCGCCGTCGGCGCCACCACGTACAAGCTCAAGTTCGGCCACCGGGGCATCAACCAGCCCATCCTCAACACCACCAACGGCAAGGTCGAGATCACCAGCCAGAATCACGGCTTCGCCGTCGATCGCGCCTCGCTCGAAAAAGCCGGTGCCGAACCCACCCACACCCACCTGAACGATCAAACCCTCGCCGGCTTCCGCATGAAGTCCAAGCCCGTCTTCAGCGTGCAATACCACCCCGAAGCCTCCCCCGGTCCGCACGATGCCTCCTACCTCTTCGATCAGTTCGTGGATTCGATGGCCAAGGCGAAGCTCTAGCCCCGCCCTCTCCCCTACCAAGGCACGTCTTGTTATCGGGCGTCGCCTTCTGAGATTCTTCCCCGCCAAAGACTGACGCCGGCCTTTGAGGCCGATACTTCATCGAGCCCAAACCACTCGAAGACCCTGATTCTTCCACTTCGCGTGCACACCGGGCAACCCCGCACGGCACCCGTTCGTAACGTCAGTCAGATTCCCTCGGAGCATGTGAACATGAATTCTCGTGGATTGGTCATCGCCGTTGCCGCGGCCGCAGCTTTCTCTACTCTCGCGCTCGCCCAATTGGCAACCCCCCCAAAGGGTCCTGTCGTCATGGCGCCAAGCCTGAGTGCCCCGCGCGTTCCCGGATCGCCCGCCGCCGCCCAAAAGCCCCAGATTCTCTGGATCAAAAACGAACTGACCGGCCAGACCATCACGCCCGGCACAACAAAAGCCCGCAAAGCCGCCGACGCCCCCGAGCCGGTGTTCATCTACAACAACTTCGACAACCCCAACGGTGTCGCCGGCATCAACCTGAACTGGAATTACGCAGAAGCCTCCACCAATCCCGATTTTTCTCCGCCCTCAGGCGACCCGCAGCTCCGCTTCACCAGCTTCAACATCTCGTCCGATCCCAACGACGTCGAAGATCCCAACCAGCTCGTCGGCGACGAAAAACTCTGTCTCATGTTCGAGCCTTATCGCGCCGCCGATGGCACCTGGCCCGAGACCGATCTCAACACGCGCCACAAACTCAACGAATACACCAGCGTCGTCGCCTCGTATTCAGCTCAGTTCGAAATCCGGGTCTGCCGTGTCTATTTCTTCTCCCGCAGCAACGTCAACGAACCCTACGACCCGACTTTGAATCCGTACAAACTCGAGCTCCAGCTCGCGTTCGCGTTCGCCAGCTTCGCTTACCAGTACGTCGAATCCGCCTTCAGCTTCGATCTTTCCGGCTTCGATCCCCCCCTCACCATCAAGGGTGACGGCATGATCCTGACCCACTGGATGAAGCTCTCGCAGCCCCCCGTCTGCCTCGGCGATTTCAACGAAGACGGCCTCGTCGACGACACCGACTTCCTCACCTTCTTCCCGCAGTACAACATCCTCGACTGCGCCGACGAAAACATGCCCAACTTCTGCTCCGCCGACCTCGACTTCGACGGCTTCGTCGATGATGCCGACTTCGTCAAGTTCCTCGCCAGCTACAACAACCTGCTCTGCCCCCCGGGCTTCCTCATCCGCGGCGCGTACGCCCCGATCGCCGGTGGTCGTTACGACTTCGACAATGAGGACAACTTCCCCGGTTTCGACGCAGCCACGATCCCCACCAGCGGCTGGCCTTTCCCCTCTTCGCTCGTCACCGTCCCGCTGCTCACCTCGCCCTACCCGCCTGCATTCGAGGTCGGCTGCGCCTTCGGCGGCTGCATGCCCAGCTTCTACGCACGCTTCACCACACTCACCGGCTTCCACACCGTGAACGAACTCAACATGGATGCCGATTTCCTCAAGCCCGAGTACGAGCGCTTTGTCAACCAATGCGCCGCCAACAACCGCCTCGCCACGATCTGGTGGTACAACCTCGCGCTCTACCAGCAAGGCGGGTTCCCCACCACCGATTGGTACCCCTCCTCCACCGCCAAGAGATTCTCGGTCTCCGCCCCCGAGACGCCGCGCTGATCTCAGCCCGGCCTGGCTCCCGCTGCCCAAACCTTCGCGCCCTGCCGCTCATACCGCGGCACCGCCCTATCCGCGCCCAGCGACCACAACTCAATGCCCCCCGCGATCGACTTCACGTTCGCGATCCCCTGCTCCCGCAGAATCGCCGCCGCCTTCAGCGATCGCACCCCGTGGTGGCACAGCGTCAGCACCGTGCACGTCGGATTCTCCTCCACCATCGAACAGATCTCGCCCGCCCGCGCCTCCAGTTCATCCAAAGGCACGAGCACGCTCCCCTTCACGTGCGCAAAGTCCCATTCGGGCTTCAACCTTACATCCACCACCAGCACGTTCGCGCCCTCATCGAGCATCTTCTTCGTCTCGAGAGGTGTCACCTCCCACTCCGGCTTGAAGTGATACGAAATGGGAAGACCCCTGTCATTCAGTTGAGCGCCCGACATGCTTGAACTCCTTTCATGGATCCGCGACCGAACGTCCCGCCCCTACTCCAACTCATCCAACGCGCCCTGCAACTCTCCCGCCGCTTTGCCATCCCGCGAGCGACGAGCCGCCTCGAGGCCTCCCTTCAGCGCCGCGACCTGCTCTTCGGTTCGCCCCGCAGCCCCGAGCGCCCGCGCCTTGTGAAAATACGTATACCCATCATCCGGCGCGACCGCGATCGCCCGGTCGTAGAACTCCACCGCACGCGCAAAATCCCCCGCCTTGGCGTGCTCCTGCGCAATCGCGTACAACACAAACGCATCCCCAGGATCGGCCGCGAGCAGTTTTTCCAGTTGTTCCACGCTGGGCATGAACCAAGTAAAGGCCCGCCCATACCGGCTCGGGTGGCGGCTTTCCGCTGCCCCCCTTTCCCCTTCATGCAAGGCAAGGTATGCTCAGAGCATGGCAACCCAATCAATCCACACCATCGCGATCATCGGTGCCGGCCAAATGGGAGGCGGAATCGCCCAGGTCGCCGCCGCTTCCGGCTTCAAAACCCTTGTCTGCGACGCCTCTTCTTCCGCCCTCGGCCGCTGCCGCGACGGCCACACCAAGCGCCTCGCCCGCGAAGTCGAAAAAGGCCGGATGAAAGACACCGACATGCAGGCCGCGCTCGGCCGCCTCCACTACGTCGAGAACCTCGACATGCTCAAAGGCGCCGACATCGTCATCGAAGCGATCGTCGAGGATGCCAAGGTCAAACGTGATCTCTTCCAGAAACTCGCCGGCATGTTCCCGACGCAAATCCTCGCCAGCAACACCAGCTCCATCAGCATCACCGAGATCTGCGCCAGCGTGGGCCCGCAGGGCCACCCGGAGCGCGTCATCGGCATGCACTTCTTCAATCCAGTCCCCGTCATGAAACTCGTCGAGGTCATCCGAGGCCTGCAAACTTCCAGCGACACCGTCCAGCGCGTCACCCATCTCGCGACTCAACTCGGCAAAACGCCCATCCCCGCCAACGACCGCGCCGGCTTCGTCTCCAACCGCGTCCTCATGCCCCTCATCAACGAGGCCTTCTACGCCTGGATGGAGGGCGTCGCCGAACCCCAGCACATCGACGAGATCATGAAGCTCGGCTGCAACTTCCCGATGGGCCCCCTCCGCCTCGCCGACTTCATCGGCCTCGACACCTGCGTCCACATCATGAACGTGCTCGCCGAAGGGCTGGGCAGCGATCGCTACCGCCCCTGCCCGCTCCTCCGCCAGCTCGTCGCCGCCGGGCGCATGGGCGACAAGACCGGCAAGGGCGTCTACGACTACACCCCTCAGCCCGCTCCGGGCGCATCGCAAGCCGGCAGCTCAAGCATGACCTCGAGCAAAGCCGCCGTCAGCGTCTAGTTTCCGCGTTTCGCTTTTTCGTTGAGCCTCTTTGGTCGCGTCTCGGCTCCGCCGAACCGGGCTCGCCCGCAAGGACGACCACGCCCGCAACGCGCCAAACCTGTTCCCACTCTCCTCGATCGCACCCCCACCGAGCGCACCAGCCCATAGCGCGCCAGCCCATAGCGCGCCAGCCCTTAGCGCACCAGCACAAGCCGGGGCCGCGTGCTTTCCACCTGGGGCGGCTCAACCTCATCCAGCGACTTGATGTCCGCAAGAATCTGATCCAGCACGCGAATCTCACGCGCCGCCTCCGACCCCGCCAAACGCTCTCCCACCGGAGCGGCCTTCATGTCCGTTTTCATCTTTTTCCCCATACAAATCCGCACGTGCGCCGGGCGAAAACAAAATCGTCCGACGCACACACATTCATACGCCCGCTTGTCCACCCAGTTCGAGCCGCGCCCGTGCGCATCCGGAGTTATCACCGCGCGACCAATCGAACTTGCGCGTTTCCCCCATCCGGGGAGGACAACTGCCCGGCAAGTTCGCAAGTTGCGTAAAATCCGACAACTGCGCTGTTGCGCGTCCCGCGCACCATCGCTGAATAACTCCGGGGGACGCGCGATAAGTCAATCACAAAAAAATTTCGCAGCTCTTCGCGTTCTCTCGCGTGACCCCGTTCTCATGGTACACACAGCGCGTTGATTGCGCGTGTATGCTCTCCACGGACACCGTTTCCGAGACAAGGAAAATCGAATGGCCTCCAGCCGCAAACCGTCCGACAACACCCGCCAGCGCATCCGCAATATGGCCGTCAGCGCCATGCGCGATCGCGACCTCAGCGCAAGCGATATCCGCAAACTCGTCCACGATTCCCTCAGCGGCGCCGCCAAGACCATCAACCACGAAGTACCCGCCGCTCGCCGCAAAGCCATGCGCGACGCCTTCGAGGGCCTCCGCGACGCCTTCAGCGCCGTCGCCGCGGCAGGAACCAACACCGGAAAGAGCGCCAAGCGCCGAGGCAAAGACCTCGCCGATCACGCCCTCCCCACCGCCAAACGCAAAATCATCGCCGCCAACGACGACTTCCTCGGCGCCGTCAGCTCCTTCGCCAAGAAAACCTCCTCCGAACTCGGCGAAGAACTCGAAGCCCTTGTCCGTCGCGCCCGCAAAGCCGGCCGCACCGTCGCGTCCTCCGCATCCACCGCAGGCAAAGTTGCCGCAAAGAACGCCGGCCCTATGGCCACCGACGCGAGCCGCGCCAGTTGGTCCCTCGCCCGAAAAGCCGCAGAACAAGTCACGCTCGCTGCCAGCGGCATCCTCGAAGGAATCAGCATGCTGCTCGCACCCAGGAAAATGAACGAAGAAGCAGCCAAGCCCCGCACCGGTCGAAAGAGCGCCAAAAAGGCCAGCCAAAAAACCGGCAACAAGAAGTCCGCAAAGAAAGCAGCCAAGAAGTCCGGCAAGAAGACTTCAACAAAGTCCTCCAACCGCGCCGGTTAAAGTCGTTCCGCTGCAACTGATATTCCCGCGTCACGCAAAGGCAAAAACGCTGCCGTCCGCGCCGAACGCAAATTCACCCC
>JAEUJD010000002.1 GCA_016793015.1 Phycisphaerales bacterium | reverse complement strand
CCGCGATCGATCTCGACGATGCCAAATACCCGGCATCGTGGCAGGGCGAGCATTTCCCTGGGCTTTCCAGCGGCAAAGTGCATCTGAACGGGGCGACCGTTCCGCCCGCATCCGCCGCGGCGTTCCCCAAAGAGGTTCATCCGGTGCACGTCATTAAGGCGGACGTGAATAGCACGGTCATTCCTGCACCGGGCGTGCATGGCAATGGGGGGGCGAACGGTGTCGCAAACGGGGTGGCCAAACCCGGTACTTCCACGGCAAACGTCTGGGGACCGTGATTCAAGGGCGCGGTACTTCGAGTTTCGAGAGTTCCCTCCCGATCACCACCTCGTTCGCCTTCATTTCATCGATCCGCATCTGCGAATCGCCTGTGATCAGCCGCGCCGACTTTGAGAAGAAGAACCAACCCCACGCCCAATTGAACATAACGATCAGCCGGTTCCGGAAACTGATCAGGAACATGATGTGAACCAGCGACCAGATCAGCCAGGCGAAGTAGCCGCTGAACTTGAAGCCACCGATCTCGGCTACCGCCTTGGCCTTGCCGATGGTCGCGAGCGAACCCTTGTCCCAGTAGACAAAGGGCTTTCGCGCGACATTCGCGCGATGGCTTGCCTGGGCGAGTTCACCCTTGATCAATTTGCCAACATACCGCCCCATCTGAATCGCGGCAGGCGCTACGCCCGGTACACGCTTGCCCGCACTGGTCACCGACGCCATATCGCCAACAACAAAGACCTGCGGTTGCCCCGGCACCGTCAAGTCCGGCTCCACTTTCACCTGTCCGCTCTTTTCCAGGGGCACGCCCAGACTCATCCCGATTGGATTCGCCCGCACGCCCGCGGCCCACAGCACCGATCGCGCCGCCACGAACTCATCCCCCACATAAATGCCGTCGCGTGTGACGTTGGTAACGAACGCCTTCAGCCTCACCTCCACGCCCATCGCCTCTAGCGTCCGTTTGGCCCGCTCGCTCGACTCGGGTGAGAATGCCGTCAGCAGCCTGTCATTGCCATCGAACAGGATTACCCGCGTGGTCGTGGTATCGATGTTGCGAAAATCCTGCACCACCGTCTTGGCCGCGATCTCCATGATGGAGCCCGCAAGTTCCACGCCAGTCGCGCCCCCGCCCACGATTGCAAAGGTCAACGCGGCACGCCTCGCCTCCTCGCTTCCCTCGTACTCGGCGCTCTCGAACGCCAGCAGTATCCGCGTGCGAATCTCCGTGGCGTCCTCGATGGACTTCAGACCCGGAGCGATCGTTTCCCACTCATCGTGTCCGAAGTACGAGTGCGTCGCGCCCGCCGCGAGCACCAGCCAGTCGTACTCAATCACCACTCCATCCGCAAACTTCACTTGCCGCTTCTCAAGGTCCACAGCGATCGGCTCCGCCAGCACCACGCGGCAGTTCTTCTGCTTCCGCAGCACATGCCTCAGGGGCGATGCGATGTCCGCCGGGGAGAGTCCCGCTGTCGCCACTTGATACAGCAGTGGCTGAAACAGATGGAAGTTCCGCCGATCGATCAGCGTGACATCAGCCCTCGCGCCCTTCAGAGCCTGCGCCGCCGTCAGGCCGCCAAAGCCTCCCCCGACAATCACGACCCGCGGCAATCGCTCGGCGTTCATCCCTTGGCTCCTTTGCCGACCCTCTCACTCCGCCGAGACGAGCGTTCCCTTCGGCACGGTCACCTTCTTCATCATCGCGATCAAAGCCAGCAGAGAAATCGCCAGGACCGCCGCGACCCAGAAAATATCGAAATACGCCAGCGCCGTCGCTTGCCGGTCCCGCATGTTCGCCATGAGTTGATACGCCATCATGCGCGCCGCGACCGGATCGCCGGTTGTGGTCATAAACAGTTTCTGCCCAAGATCGAGAATGCTCGTCACGGCGGGGTTGAATTGATCCATGTTTTCGTTCAATCGCAGCGTGTGGAACTGCTCTCGCCGCTCCAGCACGGTCTGCGCAACCGAAGTTCCCACGCTCCCGCCCTCGTTGCGCAGCAACGCCAGCAAGCCCACCGCCGCGCCCCGTATCGCAATCGGCATGGTCGCAAACGCCGCCACGTTCAGGGGCGCAAAGAGCAGCCCGAGCCCGACGATGATGACCACCCGTGGCCAGACTATCTGCCACGGGCTGATGGAAAGATTCATGATCGCCATCCAGTAATTGCCCCCCGCGATGAGCAGTACGCCCGCGGCCATCAAAAGCCGAGCATCGACCCCTTTCGTCAACAAGCGACCAACAACCAGCATCGTCGCGATCGCAAACAGCCCGGCCGGTGAAAGCACCAGCCCCGACATCGTCGCGTCGTATCCATACAGCGTCTGGAGCATCGCCGGCAGCGAGGTTGTTCCCGCATACAGCACACCGTACGAGCACGCGAGAATGATGCAGCACGAGCGGAAGTTGCGATCCTTGAGCGCGCGGAAGTTGACCAGCGGGTTCGCGGTCCGCAGCTCCCGCCACACCAGCGCGATCAGTGAAGTCACGAACACCACAGCCAGCGACTGCACCCGCCAGAAGGGATCGCCGAACCAGTCCCACTCCTGCCCCTTGCTCAGCCCGATCTCCCACGCGATCATCGTGAACGAAAGCAGAATCAGCCCGGTGAAATCGAACGGCGTCGGGTTGCGCCGCGCGCTCGCCGTCTGTTCACGCAGATACGCCGGATCGGTCACCACGGCGCGGCAGAAGAAGAACGCCACAATGCCCACCGGAACGTTCACATAAAAAATCCACTGCCAACCAAAGTTGTCGGTGATATACCCGCCGAAGCTCGGGCCAACAACCGGCCCGAGCAGTGCCGCCATCCCGAACATCGTCATCGCGGTGCCGCGCTTCTCGATCGGAAAGGCATCGAGCAGGATTGCTTGACTGCACGGCTGGAGACCACCTCCGGCCAATCCCTGAAGAACGCGTGCCGCGATCAACGCCCCAAGATTCGTGGCCATGCCGCAAAGCGCAGAAGCGATCGTGAACACCGCGATGGAAAGAATGAAGTAGTTTCTGCGGCCGAGCCGTGTGCTGATCCAGCCCGACATGGGCAGGATGATCGCGTTCGCCGCCAGATAGCTCGTGATCACCCATTCGCTGTCCGTCGCCGGGGCCGAAAGCCCTCCCGCGATATACCGCAGCGCCACGTTTGCGATCGTGGTATCGAGAATCTCCATGAACGTCGGGATGACGACCGCAAGCCCGACCACCCACGCAGGGAATGTCCGGAGCGCCGCCCCCCGGGCCGGCCCCGCACCCGGACTCGGAATCAAAGCGCCCTCGCTCACTCGGCTTTGCCTCCGCCCGAACCCGGCTTCTCAGGAAGCGCGGGCTGGATCGACGGTTGCAACACTTTGCCCGCATCCGGCCCGGTGGGCGGCCGATCGATCAATACGGTCGGCGTCACCGAAAGCCCCACAAACAGCGGAAACGCTTCCGGGTCGTAGTCGATCAACTCAATACGCACGGGCAGCCGCTGCACCACCTTCACAAAGTTCCCCGTCGCGTTCTCCGCGGGCAAGAGCGCGAGCGTCGAGCCCGTTCCCATCGTGAATCCGCTGATCCGGCCCTTGAACGTGTGCCGATCGCCGTACATGTCGACATCGAGTTGCACTTCCTGCCCGATGCGCAGATCCGCGAGCTGCGTCTCCTTGAAGTTTGCGTCGACCCAGATCTCCGTCAGCGATCGCACCGCCATCAGCGATTGCCCGGCGACCACGTTGTTGCCCGAGTTCACGTTGCGCCGTGTCACCGCACCATCAATCTCGGCGATTACATCGCAGTAACTCAGGTTGAGCCGCGCTTGGTCGAGCTGCCTCTGCGCCTCCAGCACCTTTGCTTCCGCCTGTTTCACGGCCGGGGCGAGCATCAAGAGCTCGTTGTAGATCACATCGACGTTGCCCCCGGGCGCACGCTTCTTGAAATTGTCCACCATCGCCCGGGGCGTCTGCTCGAAAGGCGTCACAATCCCGAGCTGCGCCGCAACCTCGATCAGCTTCGCCTGCGCTTCACGCACCGATGAGAACGTCTGATCCAAATCCGCCGGCACGCTGGTCAGTGAATCGCCCGACGCGGGCACCGCGGGAAGCCCGAGCGAAACCCGCACCTGATGCACATCCTGCAGCGCGCCCGCAACCTGAGCCTCCGCGACCGCCACGGCCTGCTTGCGCCGATCGATCTCCTGCTGCGAAAGCCCGCCCGAATCACCGGTCTGCAGGGCCCGCTTGTAGTCGTTCTGCGCCAGCGTCAGCGTCGCCTGCTGCGCGCTCAGCGTCGCGGCACGCGATTTCAGCAGCTCCACCTGATCGTTCACCGACTCGATCGAACGCTCAAGCGCAAACCGAAGGCTCCGCATCTGCCCCTCAACACCACGCGTCTGCGCGATCGCCGCGGCCAGATTCGCCTTCGCAGTTCCCAGCGCCGCCTCCGCGATATCAACCTGCACGCGATACGGGGTCTTGTCCAGTTCGACCAGCAGGTCGCCTTTGCGCACCCGGTTGTTGTCATCCACCAGCACCCGCGTCACCTGCCCCGGCACCCGCGGCGCGACAAACGTCACGTGTCCGTTCACATACGCATCATCCGTCGAGACCGTGCGCAGCATCCGCCGTATCCACGGCGTGAGCACGACCGCGACGGCGATTGCCGCCACGATCAGTGCAATCCGAGTCGCGACCGTCTTCCTCGTCGCATGCCGGGTGATGGGTTGTGGCGGCGGGGAGGAGACGCCGCCGGTTGCGGGGGGAGCGGGCGAGGTGTTGGTCTCTGTCTCGGTGGCCATGCAGAGACAGTAACCGGATTCGGCCGCCCACGATTCGGCTTGGCCGCAAACTTCGCGCTCGGGCCAGTTGCGGCATCGGCTACATTGTCCCCCGGAAGGAACCCGCGATGTCCACTCCCGATTTCGAGAAGCTCGGCGTCTTCTACCTCGGCAAGGAATACGACCTCGAATCCCGCACACGCGCGGACACGCCGATCCTCTACGACTCTAAAGATCTCTGTACCCATGCCGTGTGCGTGGGCATGACCGGCTCCGGCAAGACCGGCCTCTGCCTCGCGCTCCTCGAAGAAGCCGCGATCGACGGAATCCCTTCCATCATCATCGATCCAAAGGGCGACCTATCCAACCTCTTGCTGACCTTCCCAAGTCTGAAGCCCACCGACTTCCGCCCCTGGATCAACGAAGAGGACGCGAAAAAGAAGGCAATCACTCCGGACGAGTTCGCGGCACAGCAGGCATCTCTCTGGTCCAAAGGCCTGCAAGAGTGGGGGCAGGACGGCGCTCGCATCCAGCGACTGAAAGATGCCGCCGACTTCGCTATTTACACGCCGGGCAGCAGCGCGGGCCTGCCCGTTTCGATCCTGAAGTCGTTCGCGGCACCACCGCCCGAGTTGATCGAAGATTCCGAACTCTTCCGCGACCGCATCAACACCACCGTCACCAGCCTGCTCGGCCTCCTTGGTATCGAATCCGACCCGCTCAAGAGCCGCGAACACATCCTGCTCTCGACGCTGCTTTCGCAAGCGTGGAACGCCGGCAAAGATGTCGATCTCTCGAACCTGATCGCCCAAGTCCAAACACCACCGATCCAACGAATCGGCGTGATGGACATCGAGACGTTCTACCCCAGCAAAGAGCGATTCACGCTCGCGATGCAGATCAATTCGCTGCTCGCTTCTCCCGGCTTCTCGCGCTGGATGGAAGGCGAAGCCCTCGACATCGGCGCCATGGTGCACTCCGCCTCCGCCAAGCCCCGCTGCATTATCTTCTCGATCGCGCACCTCTCCGATCCAGAGCGGATGTTCTTCGTCTCGCTCCTGCTCAACCAAGTCCTCGGCTGGGTCCGCACGCAGTCCGGCACTTCCAGCCTTCGCGCGATCCTCTACATGGACGAGATCGCCGGTTACTTCCCGCCCACCGCGAACCCTCCCAGCAAACAGCCCCTCCTCACGCTCATGAAGCAGGCCCGCGCGTTCGGTGTCGGCGTCGTGCTCGCGACCCAGAATCCTGTTGATCTCGACTACAAGGGCCTCGCGAACGCAGGCACTTGGTTCATAGGCCGCCTCCAGACCGATCGCGACAAGCAGCGCGTGCTCGACGGTCTCGAAGGTGCATCCTCGCAGGCCTCTTCCAGGTTTGATCGCGCCTCGATGGACCGCCTCCTCTCACAACTCGGCACCCGTGTCTTCCTGATGAACAACGTGCACGATGACCACCCGGTCGTCTTTGAAACCCGTTGGTGCCTTTCGTACCTACGTGGCCCGCTCACCCGCGCGCAAATCAAAGCTCTCACTGACCCAACTCGCTCGATAGCCCCCGAGGCTTCGAACACCGTCGCAAAGCCCGCGACGACCTCCAACTCCCCTGGTTCGACTTCGCGTCCCGTGCTCCCTTCGGAGATCCCGGAGTACTTCTTGCCCTCGCGAGCTTCCGGTCCAATGACCTACAAGCCGATGCTGCTCGGCCTCTCTCGCATCTACTACAGCGACACCAAAGCCGGCGTCGATCAGGAAGTGTCCGCTTCTTTGCTCGCAAAGTTCGCGCCGGGCCCGGTCCCGATCGACTGGGATCAAGCCGAATCCGCCGAACTCTCCGAATCCGACCTCGAGCACGAACCAAGCACACAATCTTCATTTGAAGCGCCCCCAGCCGACGCTTCCAAACCCAAAAACTACGACGCCTGGAAGAAATCCCTCGCCGAAGCCCTCTTCCGAGCCGAATCGCTCAGCATCTTCACCTGCAAAGAACTCAACCAATCCTCCAAGCCCGGCGAATCCGAAAAAGACTTCCGACTCCGCCTCGATCAATCTTCGCGCGAAGCTCGCGATACGGCTCTCGAAAGGATCAGAACCAAGTACGCCCCCAAATCCGCGGCACTCCAGGACCGCCGCCGCCGAGCCGAAGCCAAGGTCGCCGTGCAGAAGGAACAAGCCTCCGGCGCAAAGTGGAACACCGCAATTTCCGTCGGCTCCGCCATCTTCGGTGCCCTCCTCGGACGAAAGACCATAAGCGCCGGAAACATCAGCAAGGCCGGAACCGCCGCCCGAAGCGCTTCGCGTACCATGAAAGAATCCTCTGATGTCGGACGCGCCGAGGAAGACGTCGCCGCCGTCGACGAACAGATCCAGGTCCTCGAAACCACCATGCAAGCCGACCTCGACGCCGCCGCGGCAAAGGTCGACGCCACCACCATCCCCCTCGACAAACTCACCCTCAAACCCAAGAAATCCAACATCACCGTCAAAGCCGTCGTCCTCGCGTGGGCACCGCACACAAAGGAAGGGGACTCTCTCAAACCGGCTTGGTGATTCCCATCGCCGACCGGAATCTCCTCCCGGTTCTGCATCTGAGTTTCTCTCTTTCTATGTTCCTCCCGCTTCCCATTCTCTCCGCACAACTCCGCAACCTCCGCCACTCCGCGTTCTCTCACGCCTTCTGACCTGGCGTTTCTCCCTCAGTGCCCATTCCCAGGAGCCTCCATGATCCGCATCCACGTTCTCGGTGCCGCTGGCGGCGTAACCGGCTCCTGCTACATCGTCGAGACTTCCAAGGCCCGAGTCATGGTCGATTTCGGCCAGTTCCAAGGCCCCGACGCGAGGGGTGGCTCAAATCTCGTCATGCCCCCGGACATCGATCGTTTGAGCGCAGTCGTCCTCACGCACGCGCATCTCGATCACTCCGGTCGGCTTCCGATTCTCTGCAGGAACGGCTACAAGGGCGATATCTTCGCCACCTCCGCATCGAGCGACCTGACCGACGCTGTGCTCGCCGACGCCGCGGGGATTCAGGAACAAGACGCGGCATCCGAGAACCGCCGCCGCGAGCGCGCCGGGCTCGAGCCAATCCCGCCGCTCTTCACCCGCGCCGATGCCGAGTGCATCAAAGCCCGCACCCGCGACTGCGAGTACTACAAGCCCATCCAAGTTGCCGATGGCATTTCCATTCTGTATCGCGAAGCCGGCCACATCCTCGGCGCAACGTCGATCGAAATGACCGTCACCGACGGAGGCGACACCAGGAAAATCGTCTTCTCCGGCGACATCGGCCCCAAGCACGTCCCGATCCTCCGCGATCCCGATCCGCCCGAAAACGCCGATCTCGTCTTCCTCGAATCCACCTATGGCGATCGGGAGCATCCGCCGATGCAGCCTTCGCTCGACCAGTTCATCAAGATCATCCGCGAGACGATCTTCAACAAGCAGCGCGTCCTCATCCCCGCGTTCGCGATCGGCCGCACGCAGTTGCTTCTGTACTACCTCGGCCAAGCCGTCCGCGAAGGCAAACTACAACCCGACATCCCGATCTACCTCGACAGCCCCGCCGCGAAGCGTGCCACGCTCGTGTATCGCAAGCACGGAGAGCTCTACGACGCCGACGCCGCGAAGCTCGCTCGCACCGGCAACTTTGAACAGGATCTCAAGGGTTTCCGCATCGTCGAATCCCCCGCCGAATCCCGCGCACTGAACGAATCGTGGGACCCCTGCGTCATCATCGCCGGTTCTGGCATGGCCGAAGGCGGTCGAATCGTTCACCACCTGCGCCACAACATCTGGCGCCGCGGCACATCACTCATCCTCGTCGGCTACATGGCCGAAGGCACAATGGGCCGCCGTCTTGCACAAGGCGCAAAACAGGTCTACATCTTCAATGATCCGATCATCGTCCGCGCCAACGTCTACAAGATCGACGGCTTCTCCGCCCACGCCGGCCGCGCCGAACTGCTCGAATGGATGTCCAAGCTCGCAACCGGCAAACCCCGCGTCGTCCTCACCCACGGCGATAACGGCCCGCGTGCTTCGCTCGCCCAGGGTTTGCTCGAACGATATGGGCTGAAGGCGGAACTGCCGATGAGAGGAGACGTCCTCTCACTCGCCTGAGTGTTGTTCACTCATGCCTCGATGCCTTGATGCCTCGGTGCCTTCCATTCCGTGCCCTCCGCAATCCCCATCTTCCGCTCCCACCTGCCCCTTCTCGACGGCATCCGTGGCCTCGCCATCCTGCTCGTGATGATCTTCCATATGTCGCTCCTCAGCGACCGCGGCGGCGCGGACTCATTCGCCCGCTCGCTCATCTCCGGCGGCTGGTGCGGCGTCGATCTCTTCTTTGTCCTCTCCGGCTTCCTGATCACCGGCATCCTCTACGACACCAAGACCAGCAGCACGTTCTTCAAGACCTTTTACATCCGCCGTGCTCTCCGAATCTTCCCGCTCTACTACGCCGTCGTCATCCTCTCGCTCATCGTGCTCCCGGCAATCGCAACGCACTTGCCCCCACCCGCGCAGGCCAAGCTCGATCGCTTCGGCAAGATCGAAGGCGACGAGTGGATGTACTGGACCTACCTCTCCAACTTCGCGATCGCGCAGGCCGGCAAATTCCGTCACGGCATCCTCGACATCTCCTGGTCCCTCGCGATCGAAGAGCAGTTCTATCTGATCTGGCCCGCGATCGTGTTCTTCTTCTCCCGCAGCACGCTCATCCGCATCTGCGTCGGCGCAGTCGTCTTTTCACTCGCATTCCGCTGCTGGCTGCTCTCCACGGGCGCGAATCCCGTCGCGCTCCACGTGCTCACACCCAGCAGGCTCGATGCGCTGGCAGTGGGGGCGTTCATCGCGCTCGTCGTCCGCAACGAAGGCGGGCTCGACCGTCTCGCGGCCGTCGCGAAAATTGTGATTCCCGTGCTCGGCCTGTTGATCGTCGGCGACGCGACCTTCCGCTATCTCACACACTCGGGCCGCGAAGGCGAAGAAGGCCTTTTCAGCGCCAACCTGCCCGAAGTCCAGACCGTCGGCCTGACCGTGCTCGCACTGTTCTTCGGCGCAGTGCTCGTTCGCGCTGTTGCCGCGTCGAAGCACGAGATCGAAGAACCCGGCGCGAAGCGTTCAAAGCTCGTCCGACTCTTCGAATCGCCTCTCCTCCGCTCCTTCGGCAAGTACTCGTACGCGATGTACTTGTTGCATCTCCCCTTGCGGGCGCTTGTGCGCGACAGCACGCTCATCAGCAAACAACTGCCTGTCATCGGCGGCACGCAGATCCCCGCCCAAATCATCTTCACGGTTGTGTGCATCGCCATCACATACGCCGCCGCATGGCTCTCGTGGAATCTCTACGAGAAACACTGGCTCGCGCTGAAACGCTTCTTCGATTACAAATAAGCAATGCGCAGCGCGGTCCAAAAACAGACCGTGGACGCCGACCCACGAGAGCCGGCGTCCACGGAAGTTTCGTACTTGCCCGTTTCCCCACGGGCACGCACGACCATTTGTTCTCTCGACTCGGTGCGGATTGAACATCCTTCCCGAAACCCACTCACGAATCGTCGAGCGACCTTTTTCCCCTCCACCCCAATCCTGCTCTACCTACCACCGGCTCATCACTCTCCAAACCTCTGACTCGACCTTCGTCTGGTCCCGAAACCCACTCCCCTCTGCCCTTGAAGCGGATTCGCGCAACAGCAACTGCGAACTTTGTGGCAGAAAATTACACGCACCAAACAAACAGTGAATGCCGGAACCGATCCTGCTGCCCCACGAACCGACTTCCGTGCTGTGCCGTTCTGGCCAGCGTCCGCTTGTCGGACGTTATTTATTTCATCTTCATGCTCGCAGTCTCTTTCTGCCGATTTCGCTTTTCCTGGAAAGCGGTCATCCGTTTCCCATGCCCCGAAGCGACTACGCCATCCCCAAGACCACATTGGACTCCGAGCGTTTCAAGCTCGTCCGCGAGATCTTCCTCGACGCGCAGCGCTTCCGCGGTGCCGCAAGGCAGGCGTTTCTTTCCCAGCGCTGCGGCGGCGACCCCTCTCTCCAAAAACAAGTCGCCGACCTCCTCCAGCACGACGATTCCGACACCTCCGTGCTCGATCGACCCATCATCCGCACCGTCGATGAGCCGTCCGTCATCTCCCGCACCCGCGTGCCCCGCGAGCCTGTCGGCCGCTTCAAGCTTCTTCAAGTGCTCGGCGAAGGTTCGTCCGGCGTCACCAGCCTCGCCCAGAATCCGGATGCCAAGACCCGGCGTGCCGTCGTCAAGGTGATCCACTCCCGTCTCGCACTCTCTGCCTCCGAATCCGATGATGCCATCTCGCGGATCCAGGTCGACCACCGCTCGCTCGCGTCGCTGCGCCAGCACCCCTCGCCCCGATTGCTCGACTGCGCCAAGTTGGAAAAGGGCGGCTTCTATGTCGCCACCGACTTCGTCCCCGGCGAACCAATCCTCCAGTATTGCGATCGCGTTCGCGCCCCCATCCGCACGCGCCTGCTCCTCTTCCTCGATGCATGCGAGGCGATCAACGCCGCACATCAATGCGGCGTGATCCACGCCGGCCTCGTCCCCGGTAATGCAATCGTCCGCATGGCCGGCGATGTGCCCACCGTCATGCTCCTGGATTTCGGCGTCGCCCGCGCACTCCACGATCTGCTCGGACACCGACGCGCCTGGATCGAGATGCGACTCGCCCACGGCGCGGTCGAGTATCTCGCGCCCGAACAGGCCGCCGACGAACCCCGTCTCGCCGAATCAGCCTCCGACATCTACGCCCTCGGCGCGCTGCTCTACGAGCTGATCGCGGGCGCAGCTCCCTTCGATCGTTTCGCGCTCCGGCGCGCCGGAATCGGCGATTTCCCACGCATTCTCGCCGAGCAGAACGTGCTCGATCCCGCAGATCGCCTCGCCGAACTCACCGATCGATCGATCGAGATCGCCGACAGGCGTTCCACCAGCACTCGCGACCTGATCGCCGAACTCCGGAAGGATCTTGGCGGCATCCCGATGAAAGCGCTCTGTAAATCCGCCTCGAGCCGCTATCCGAGCGCCTCGGCCATGGCCGACGACATCCGCACCTACCTCGATGGTAAACCCATCGGTACCGTCGCCCCCGGCCTGGGCGATCGTGTCCGCCGCCTCATGGGTCGGTTCCGGCCAAACAAGTAGCCTCAGTCCTGATCGTGCTGGCCGAGCGCTTCGCCGAGCTCATGCCGCAGCCACGCCCGCGCAAAACGCCAGTCTTCGTGCACCGTCCGGGGTGAAATGCTCAAGACCCGCGCAATCTGATCGATCGTCAGGCCTCCAAAGAATCGCAGCTCAACTATCCGAGCCGATCGCTCGTTCAACTGCCTCAACCGCTCGATCGCTCCATCAATCTCCAGCAGCTCCGCAACGGTGGAGGGGCCATGCTCGTCCGGTGCCGCGGCATCAAAGTCCCCCAGCCTTCCGACCTCCCCTCCGCCCCGCTTGATCGCATTCCGCCGTCGCGCATGATCCACCAGCACCCTGCGGATCACGGCCGCCGCCGCCGCCAGAAACTGCTCCCGATCGTTGACCTTGAGAGCCTTCTCCCATCCGGCCAAACGCACGAACGCTTCATGCACGACTTCCGTCGCCTGCATCGAATGATCGCGACGCTCGCGATTCATGTAACGTGCCGCGATCTCGCGAAGCTGGTTGTACAGCTCCGGCATCACCTCCGCCACGTGTGCTTCGAGCGCCGATTTCGGTTTATCCGTCGCGCTGCTGGATGGTGGTTCGGATTGGTCCGGTTTCGTCATGTAGGTTCCCGCCACGTGAACCGAACGCTAGGATGATTCCCGCATGGCCGAAGAAACCCAATCGCCGTCGGTCCCTGTTCGCGCAGCGCAAGGATTGCTCCGCTCCAAATCGCTCTGGCTCGCCCTCTTCATCACGTTCGCGGGGGCCGGATGGTGGGCATATTCCGCCATCAGCACTGTGTCCTCACCGCCCCCGCCCATCGGAGCCGCATCATCCTTCTCCGGAGCCGTTCCGAACCAAACGCGCGCTGCGCCCGCACCGCCCGCCGCCTTTCGCTACGGTGCCAGCTTCGTCGCCGCGTTCTTCATCGCATACGTCCTCAAAAAGGTCATCCGAAGCGTCCTGCTCATCGCCGCACTCCTCGTCGGGGCCATCCTCACCCTCAGATACTTTGGTTTCCTGAACTACGACTGGGACACCGCTCAAAAGCAGGTGGAGCAAGGCGTCGGTTTCGCCCGCGAAGAGGGTGAAAAATACCGCACCCTTGTCATGAGTTACCTCCCCTCCGGGCTCGCGGCAGGTGCGGGCGCCCTCTTCGGCGCCCGCCGGGGGTGATTCACCCGGTTATTTGCAAGACCTCCATATCCCGCGAACATCAGCAACAGTGGCGGACATCCGAGATCCGCCGGTCGCGGCATAAAGCGATCTGGTTTGTCCCTGAGTTCAAATCCCTACGCCCACCCCATGTGTTGCGCCGGCCGCGAGTCTTTCGCGGTTGGCGCTTTTGTGCAGGCCTGTTCCGAATAGACATAAACGCCAATTCCTACGCGCGCCGCATCCGGCGACTCATCACAATCGCTCCCCCCAGCAGCAGAGCCGCCCCGCCCGGCGTCGGAATGCCCGTCGCTCGCAACATGAACACGCCCGGAATGATGTAGTTGTTCATGCTCCCGGTGAAGGGTGCCGCGCTCAGGGGCGTGTCCAGATACGAGTCCGCCCCAAAGTACCACGCTCGATACGCATTGGCCGTTCCGTCCCGGTCGTACCGAGCCGGCACCACCGTCGCGTTTCCAAAGACCTCCATCGAAATCGCCGCAAAGAACTGCCCGTGGACCGCTGTCGGCGGGATCGCAAAGTCCAGAAACGTGTTCGTCCTCGGCAGCCCGCTCGATCCCGTCGCCGTGGCAACCAGCACTGCATCCCGCGGATCGTTCGCCGTTACCATCTGATACAGGTACACGCGCACCGGACGCTGCTCCGGCGCGTTGATCGTTCCGAACGCCACCGAAATTGTCGAAATGGTTTCCGCGCCCGGCACGACATCAAATACATTCCCCCACATGAACTCGCACGCAAAGCTCGGCCCGAGGTTGTTGCTCGCAGCGCCGTCATCCAGTTTGTACGGGGCCGCGTCCGCCGAGCCCGCCAGCAAAATCGCCAGCGCTCCTCCGAAAATGCCCGCACGAAAAAACGAATGATGGGCCGGAGTGGGGGCGGG
>JAEUJD010000197.1 GCA_016793015.1 Phycisphaerales bacterium | reverse complement strand
TTCCTCTCCCTCAACGGACCAGGCACCACCCCCCGGCCGCGCGGCCGCATGTCCACTGCAACTCTGCGCCCTGAGGGTGAGAATCCGCGATTTGTGAGAACACCCGCCTCCTACAGCGAGCGTCGAACGCGGGCCTTGTCTCTCTCCCTTTCCGGCAGCATCATTCTAGACCAAATCCCCCTATTTCGTTGCACCTTTCGCGAGATCCTCGTCGCTCGTCCCGTCCGATATTTGTCTTAATAATTCAGGCAACCCGATTCCTCGCATACTCTCCTGCATGACCTCGAAGTCCTCCCGAAAGTCCTCCCTCGAGATCGTCGAGCCCGTCGGCAAGCGCGTCCTCATCCGCAAAGACGCCGACAAAAAGCAGACCAAGTCGGGCATCCACCTCCCCGACAAGATCGAGATCCCCACCCTCACCGGCCGCGTCGTCGCCATCAGCCGCCAAGTTGAGCGTGACGACGATTACAGCATCGAGCAGTACGACCGCGTCCTCTTCAACCCCAAGCACGCCATCCCCGTCGAGTTCGAAGGCGATAACCGCCTCTTCGTCATCCCCATCGAAGACGTCGTCGCCATCTTCCGCCGCGAGGGTGAAACGAGCGCGGACGAGTAGCAATTCGCAATGCAGGAGCCCCCTCCCTGCGGGAGGGGGTTGGGGGTGGGCGACCGCATTCTCAACTCGCGCCCGATCGTCCGTGACAACCCAATCTACGACATCCCTCCCCTCCGACCACCCCGCTCAGGTCTTCCTGCGCCCACTCTCCGACCTCCCCGATCCACTCCCCCTCCCTCCCCTCCCCCCCGGCAAGCGCGGCCTCTTCAACATCTCCCTCCGCACCCCCGGCTCCAAATCGCTCACAAATCGCGCCCTCCTCCTCGCCGCTCTCTCCAAAGGCGAATCGCACATCCACGCCCCGCTCCTCGACGCCGACGATGCCCTCCGCATGCGGGCCGCGCTCGAGCAACTCGGCGTCCATCTCAACCTCGTCGGCGAAACCCTCACCATCCGCGGCATAGCCGGCACCTGGCCTGTGCCTTCTTCAGGCCTCACCCTCAATCTCAACAACGCCGGCACCGCAACACGCTTCCTCGCCGCCGCAGCGCTCCTCGCCGAAAACCCGCTCACCATCGACGGCAACGCCCGCATGCGCGAGCGCCCCATCGGTGAACTCTGCCAGATCCTCACGCAGCTCGGCGCCGAGTGCACCTTCCTCGAAAAGCCCGATTGCCCGCCCGTGCGCATCACGCCGCTCAAAACCCGCAAGAGCCCCGGCAAAGTCCTCGACATCCCCACAACCCAAAGCAGCCAGTTCATCTCCGCGCTTCTGCTCATCGCCCCCTGGCTCGAAGGCGGCCTCACCATCCGCCTCACCGGCGAAATCACCAGCCCCACCTACATCGAAATGTCGGTCGGCCTGCTCCAGCGCGCCGGCGCGCTCGTCAAAACCTCCGAAGACCTCCGCATCATCCGCGTCGGTACGCCACCCCCACCCGCCGGACAAACCCCCGGCCTCGACGCTTTCGACTACGACGTCGAGCCCGATGCCAGCAGCGCGACCTACTTCTGGGCTGCCGCCGCGATCAATCCGGGCTCTTCCGCCAAGCTCATGGGCCTCTCCCACCGCTCGCTCCAAGGCGACGCCAGCTTCCCCTCTCTGCTCGCGCGAATGGGCGCGATCGTCGAGCAGAACCCCGCCACGCAGAACACTCCACTTTCAGCTCGCGAAGAACCCGACCAGCGCGATCACTTCATCATGACCACCGGCCCCAACGCGCTCGAACCGATCATGGCCGATCTCTCGACCATGCCCGACACCGCGATGACCCTCGCCGCCGTCGCCTGCTTCGCCCCCGGCATGTCGCTCTTGCGCGGCCTCCGCACGCTTCGCGTCAAAGAAACCGACCGCATCGAAGCGCTCCGCAACGAACTCACAAAGATCAACGTCAAAGTCGATTGCCCAGTCATGGGCGACCACGACGTCATGGCCATCACGCCCCCCCCATTGGCAGGTGGAGGCGACATGACCCTCGCCTCCTCCCGCGTCGAATTCGACACCTACGACGACCACCGCATGGCCATGAGCATGGCCGTCATCGGCCTCCGCCGCCCCGGCGTCTTCATCAAGAACCCGAGCTGCGTCGCCAAGACCTACCCCACCTTCTGGCAAGACCTCGCCCGACTCTACAGTGGCACCGTCCTTCCGGGCGGCGCGCCTTCCATCTCTTGACACACCCCGCGTGCATCGCCCGCGCACGTTCGCCATCTCTCCCCCCCCACAAAACTCCGCCCCTCCGCCCTCTCTCACCCCAAAAACGAAACGAGCCGCCCTTCAGCGACTCGTTCCTTGTCTCTCACGAAATTCTTTGCTTCGCGAGCGTTCTCTCTCGCCTCGCGATATCTCTCAATCCCCACGAGGGGCATTGTATCGGGTGCAACGGTCGAGAGGGATCACTTTTTCCTCCGGCCTTGTCAGCAAAGGACTTACCGACGGCGCCGACCCGCCACCAGACCGCCCAGAGCGAGCATCGCGAATGTTCCGGGGGCCGGAACCGTGGCCGTGTTGATCGCGAACGACGAATAGATGTCCGTCGAGGCGCCAACGCCCAGCGTCCTGGTCCACTGGAACGCATCCGCCCGGTCGGTCGAGGTGCCGCCGCCCGAAGCGGTGCCGTTGTTCAGGTTCGCAGAGCCGTTCACGGCCGTCTGCACGTTGGTGCCGCTGCCGATCGTGGCGAAGCTGAAGTCGAAGCCGGTGTGCCGGCCCGTGTTGGCCCCGGCGGTGTAGATCGCCGTGTCACCCGTGCGGCTGATGGCATTGGTTCCGCCGAGCAGGTCGAGGTCGACCAGATTCAGAAACTGGAACGTCTGCTGCGTGTTGCTGTTGTTGGTGATCCGCAGACGCGTATCGATGCGGGCCTGACCCTCGGCAACCTGCACGATCTTGACCGTGAACACCGCGTTGAACCGCGCCACGCCCGCCGTGCCCGTGCCCTGATCGTTGTAGGTGATCGTCGCCGTATCGCCCGACACCACTTCCGAAGCCGGGGTCACCGGGAAACTGAACAACTGGCTCGACAGCGAGACCGACGAGCGGTAGTACCAGGTGTTCTTGAACAACTGGTCCGAGATGCCCGTGCCCGTCACAAACGTGCCGTTGCCGCTCGTACTGCTCGACCACGCGCCCACCCACGAGTACGAGGCCGTGCCCGATGTGATCGTGCCGGCACCAAGCGCGCTGCCAGCCGTTGCCGCAAACGCGGCAACCATAAATACAAACTTGCTCATCTTCTCACTCCCTAAAAAACTCAAACCCAAAGGCCCGAACCGCATCCCACAAAAGGCCGCGGCCCACAAACTGACCTGACCCAGTTTCCGTTGACACACTCTGATCATCCGCCTCGGCGAG
>JAEUJD010000185.1 GCA_016793015.1 Phycisphaerales bacterium | reverse complement strand
GACTGGTGCTCGCAACCTCTTCGCATCCGCTCGACCCGGCGTGGACCACTTCCGACCTGCATGACATCCTGTCGGCGGACGGGCCGTCGCTCATCAAGCGCGTTCTTCGCGAAAGGCCGGCGGGCGAAGTGCAGGACGAGTCGCTCGTGACGATCGCGCCGAAGTTCGCGAAGACGGACGGCTGGGTCGATTTCACCAAGTCGGCGGAGGAGTGCTGCCGGCGCATTCATGGTTTGAACCCCTGGCCGGGCGTGACCGTGCAGTTCAGGGGGCAACCCCTGAAACTCCATCGCGCGAAATCGCTGGGGCGATCTGACCAACAACCAGCGGCCACATGCGCGCCCGGCACGCTCATTGATGGCGCCAGCGGCCTCGTCGGCTGTGCGCAATCCGCGCTGCAACTTCTCGAAGTTCAGCCCGCCAATAAACGTCCGATGCCGTGGCCTGATTTTGCAAGAGGACACAAGCCCCAGACGGGCGAACTGCTCCAAGGCCGCAACGAAACTCCGGTACCCTGAATTCGCTTTCTCGTCCGCGCGTCCGTCATCGCATTCTGAACTCCTCACCAAGCCGACACCTCCCCTTTGCTCACTCTCTGGGATCTTCTGAAGCCCGCTGTCAACCGAGTCGTTGAGCTCGCGCGTCCTGCCTCGCCCAAAGCGATCGCGCCGAAGCCGGTTGCACCCGAGCGACCGACCCGATCGGCCGCACGCAGAAGACCTGCACCGGCTGCTTCCGCGGCAGAGATCGCTGAGCCGGCCGCCGCGCGCCGGCCTCGTGCGAACGCATCGCGGAAAGACTCGGCCCAATCCCGCTATGACGCGGTCGTGGCGCTCATGCTCGAGAAGTACAACGTCCGGGTTCGCAAGTGGCGAACCTCGTCCAGCGGCATCGCGTGGACGCTCACGTACAAGGACGGGCGCGTGGTGCGCCTCCTTGAAAGCCCGAAGCCCAAAGGCCCGATGTCGATGGCGATCTTCCTGCACGAGATCGGTCATCACGCGATCGGACTGGGCGCGTACAAGCCCCGCTGCCTTGAGGAATACCACGCGTGGATGTTCTCGATCCGCGCGATGGAAGAGCACGGGCTGAACATCACCGAGAGCGTGCGCACGCGGATGTATAAGAGCCTGCGGTACGCGGTGCGAAAAGCTCGAAGGCGGGGTTTGCGTGAGCTCCCCCCTGAACTGGCACCCTACGCCTAGACCGATTTGTCCTCCCCCGGCCCGCCAGCTCCCCCGCCCCATCCGGCCCCATGCCGCTTCGCCCCGGGTTTCCCGCACCAATACGGGAATTGTCTTGCATTTCCCGCTCATTCCAATAGCGTGGAGCCTTCGGCTTCTCTTCGCCCGTTTTGACCACTCCAGCTGCCGGCCAACGCCTGCGGGGATCGGACTCCTCATGAACCAGTTTTCGTCTTCAGTTCTGCACACCAAATCGGCGGCGAGCTTGTTCGCCGCTTCGCTCCTCTTTGCGTCCATGGCGAACGCGGGCATCGCCTTTCGCTTCACGGGGAGCATCGTCGAATCCCGAGGCTCTACTCGCATCATCGATCAGTCCTTTGATCGCACCGACGCAGGGGGTCAAGGCTCAGTCAGCTTCGACGAGTTCCCGCCCGCTTCGGATGAAAGCCGACACCTCCGCGCCGTGGCTTCTGCCGGTAATGGATACCTCACCGCTTCCGGCCACGCCGAGTTCATCAAGACCTGGGTCGGGGGAAGCTCGTTCACTGAGCAGCTCGGCGGCGGCGGATTCGCCAGCGTCACCTTCGACGACGTGGTCTTCTCGGGCCCCAACCCAACCCGCGATACCACGATGAACGTTCACCTAAGCGGCCTCATCATCGCGGGCGCACTCCCTCAGAACTCGGCCAACGGCAATGTGCAGGTCTCCTTCTACTACAATGGAAGCAACGTCGGGGGTGGCTACAGCAGCCTCAACGTGTACGCGGGGAGTTCGAGCCTCACTCAAACCGGCCCGCTCGCCGGATTCACGGGCAACAACAACATCACAAGCCAAGTCTTCACGGTCGCGACCAACGTGCCGGTCAAGATCGGGATCGGATTGCAAGCTGCCGCGAACGTTTCCGCGAACTACAGCACGACTGCAAACACGGTTGCCAACGCCGACTTCGGCAGCACGCTCACGCTCGCGATCGGCCGTCCGGTCTTCGATCTTCCTCCGGGGTACACAGTGAACAGCGTGCAGGCGGGGATCGTGAACAACATCTACACGCCCCCTTGCCCGGCGGACTTCAATCACGACAATCAGGTGGACGACGCGGACTTCACCGTCTTCGTTTTCGCGTACAACACGCTGGACTGCGCGGACCCGGCGATGCCCTTGGGCTGCGGATCGGACATCAATTACGACGGCTTTGTTGATGATGCCGATTTCACGATCTTCGTGGGCGCGTACAACAGCCTGATCTGCCCCTAGGCCTTCATCCGGCGCTTCGGCCCTTTGCCGATTTGGGATTTTGAAAAACGTCCCGGGGCAGATTCGAACTGCCGGCCTGCGGTTTAGGAAACCGCCGCTCTATCCAGCTGAGCTACCGGGACAACCGGAGCGAGTTTACGCTGGGTGGCGGCGGAGATTGGCGGGCGGCGGTTCATCCACCCGAGGGCCTCACTCAGGGAGGCGCACAGGCCAATTGATTGACGGCTGGTTGATGCGTCGGGTGACGGACGGACTTGCGTATCCCGGGCTCTTCCAGTCCATTCGCGAGCGCGATGAAATCGGCGATGCTGTCGTTGACTGAAGGGATATTGGCATCGGATGCTTCGGTGTCCAGGGCCGCTTCCTGCGCGGCAAGGCGAAAAACTTCGGCCAGTTGATCGTCCGTGAATGCGCCTTGCTTGATGAGTTGGCCGGCCAGGGCGATGGCTTCGGCATCGGAGAGTTCGTCTTGGTTGGGCGGGGCAGATTGGGCGGGTGGGGTGGGCGGGGTGTTGGCATCGAACTCGGCCGGGCTGATTGGGGTTTCGCGGATAGCGGAAAGCCGCGTGGCTGCTGGCGCGTTGGTGCTTTGCGGGTGGGATTCGGTGCGTGCAATGTCGGGAGAGGGGCTGGAGATGGGCGATTCGGCGCGGGGCGCTCGGATGGATGCGGGGCGCGGCTGTATGGGGCCGGAGGTGAAATTGGCGAGGCGGAGCAGGATGCGCACAGCTCGCAGGGCGGTTTCGCGCGGGCAATTGGATTCGGGGGTGTTGAAGTCGTCGAGGATCTGGCGGGCTGTGTTTGCCGCGGCGGGGAGGCAGGAGGTCGCGACGAGGCGGATGCGGGTCGCGGCGAGCGCATCGAGGGAGGCGATCTCGGAGGCGAGATCCGAGCGGCTCATGACAAGGGACAGTTGATCGAGGGGGAGGCCCAGCCGGTCGGCGACTTCGCAGAGCGAGAGGGTGGGGTCGGAGAGAGCGGCGAGAAGACGAGCTTGAAAAGCCATGAAGGCATTCTACCGAACAAAACCAAGACTGCAAGGGGTTTGTTTGGATATTCGCCAAATTTTCTGCTTTGTGTTTCTGAAAGCGAAAGAGGGACCAAACACGCCGTTTCTGAACCATGAAAACGCTTCCGAGCGTGGCAATGTGGGTGCGTGCCGAAAAAAACTTGTCCACAGGCGTGTGAAAGGGTTGACGGGGTGAATCGTTTCAAGTAACTTGAAACAGTTTCACGACGTTACATGGTGGATGACTCGGGAGGATTCATGCCTTCAGTCCGGCGAATTGCGAGCAGAGCGGGCGTTTCGGTTGCGACCGTTTCGCGCGCGCTGAACAACCACCCGAATGTCGATCCGAACACGCGGCGGAAGGTGATCGAGGCCGCGGAGAGCTTTGGCTATTCAAAGGTGATGTCGGCTCGGGCGTCGCAGACGAACGTGATTGCGCTTGCGTACACGGGTGAACTGGTGCGGGCGGATTACGGCGGGTTTGATGCCGCGATGCAGGCGGGGATCTTGCGTGGGCTGAACGAGCATCGGTTTGACCTGCGGATGGTGGCGCTGCAGCGGGATGCGGTTCCCGGCGAGGGATATGCGCGGGTGCTGGAGCGCAAGACGATTGGCGGCACGATTCTGCGGGTTTTTGAGGATTCGCGGCTGGTGGCTGCGGAGATCGCGGATGCGGGGTTGCCGTGCGTGGTCATTGCCGATCGCTTTCCGGATCATCCGAACGTGAACTTTGTCTGCTGCGAATCGCGGGCGGATTCGCGGCGTGCGATTCAGCACCTTGTTGATCTTGGGCACAGGCGGATTGCGCTGGGCGTCCACAGCGTTCGCGATACGGACCATGTGGATCGGCGGAACGGGTATGAGGATGCGCTCAAGGACAACGGGATCGCGCTCGACCCGGCGCTCGAGAATGAGATCGTCGCGAGCACCGAGGGCGGCGCGGGGTTGATCACTCGGCTGATGTCGATGCCGACCCCGCCCACGGCGGTTTTCTTCACCGATCCGCTGGCGACGGTGGGCGCTTTGCGTCGGTGTTTGGAACTTGGTGTGCGCGTTCCACAAGACCTGTCGATCGTGGGCTTTGATGACAGCGATGTGCGGAAGCACACGTTTCCGGCGTGCACGAGCGTGGTACAGGACGCGGAAATGCTCGGGTTTGAGGCGGCGCGTTGGCTGACGCGGCGGCTGATCAACCCGGGCGATGAGAACCTCAAGAGCATGCGTCTCGTACGGACGACACGGCTTGAAATTAATCAGACGACGGGTCGCCCGTCTTCGGACCCCGTGCGTGTTTTGCCTGACGGCACACGCGTGAAGCTCCAGCAAACACACTCGTGAATCTGGAGATTGAGAAGGAAGCGATGCGAATGAAGACGGAACAAGTTCGGGCCAATGGAAAGTGTCGGGGTTTTACCCTGATCGAGCTGCTCGTGGTGATCGCGGTGATTGCGCTCTTGATCGGCATTTTGCTGCCGGCGCTGGGGAAGGCGCGGGAAACGGCGCGGGGGCTGAAATGCTCGGTCAATCAGAAGCAGATCGTTCTCGCTTTGATGACGTATGCGAACGATTACAAGCAGCAGTTTCCTCCAAGGCTGCAGCCTGCTACAGATGCTGATACACGCAAGACTTTCGGCCTTTTCTGGTACGACGAAGGTCGCATCGGCAAGTACTTGCCCATCACTGACCGCTCGAACATCGCGGGCACGAACAACAGTGTCAATAACACGGTCGGCGGCGGTGTGATGGCGTGCCCGAATCATCCGAGCGCGGGACGCTCGTACGCCATGAACTACTGGGCAAACTCTGCGACGACATCAGAGAACGACGCGAAGGGTTATCCGATCCGAATGTGGAGTGGCGGGAATGACCCGCGTGCCCAAAACAAATACATGGCGGGCTTGGGGAGTGGATTCGACGCGAGTGTCAACTTTGCGGGGAAGATGATCCTCGTCGGGGAAGCGTGGGCGGCGTGGGCGGGCGATTTGGATTCGGGAAAAAGCGATGCGTACAAAACGTACTTCGCCGGTGCCGACATTGGATTAAACGCGCAGTATGTGAATGCCAAATACCGGGTAGCGACTCGCTTTGGCGCCGGGACGCTTTCCGGTGTGATCAGCGTTTATGACAAAAACAATCTGCCTCCGGAACTGATCGGCACGAACACGGCCGCAGATGTCAAGACATACATCCCGTGGTATCGACACCCGAGGCGTTTGAAAGACACGACTGCCATTAGAGGGTCCGCTCCATTTGGGTTCGCGGACGGGCACGTTGAGACCTGGCGTCCGGAGCAGCTCTTTGAGCCCGTCGTAACAGGGACTCCTCCCAAGAGTACTTTACAGTTGTTGTGGTCGCCGAAGGATTACGAACTGGAAGCAACTACAACCCCTTAGCTTTCCGAGTCCTTGTCGTCAGGGTGGACGGCAATGTGTCCCGCATCGAGGCGAATTCATTTGATTCCGGGCCGCTTACAACGGGAGAACTTCTGAGATCGGTGAAAGCCCATACGCCGGAAGCGTTTGGGTGAGAAGGAATGGGAACGCGTGTTCCCGATGACCAAAGAGAGCTCTTCGCGGCGTTTCGCTCCGTGGAGAGAGGGAGAGCCCGTTCGACGGCGACCGGGCGTTTGAGCGAAAGAAGAATGTGCGCCGCTCGGTGCACGGGAATTCTCAGAGTCGGATTTTAAGGAGCTCAGATATGCAAGTTCGTAGTCTTCAAATGTTGGCCGCGGTGGTTTGTGCGGGCGCGGCGATGTCGGCTGGAGCCGCGGTTGTGAACGTGGGCA
>JAEUJD010000133.1 GCA_016793015.1 Phycisphaerales bacterium | reverse complement strand
AAGCAGGCTGAGAAAGACTGAAAGACATTCACCACAGAGACACAGAGGCACGGAAAAAATCCAATGCGGAGTGCGGAGTGAAGGGCGGGGGCGGTGAACTGCGGTGGGGGTGAAACCGAAACCCCCTCCGGCCGCATGCGCGGCCACCTCCCCCTTTGGGAAAGGGGGAGGAAGAAGGCGGACCGGGCGGACAAATTCTGGCGCATAGCGGAGTGAGAACGTGAGGGCATGAATCACGAGAGACAGCGGATTGCGGAGGGGGTGTTCAAGGAAGCGCGTGCGCTGCCGGTGGGGGAGCGTGAGCGGTTTGTTTTGCAGAGGTGCGGGTCGGATGCGGAGTTGGCGGAAGAGGTGCGCTCGCTGCTTTCATGGAATGAGAGTGCGGAGGGTGTGCTGGATCGGCCGCCACCGGCTTTGTCGGGGGTGACGGAGGCGGATGCGGCGGCTGCGCTGTTGCCGGCGGGCGGGACGATCGGGCAGTACAAGATCATTTCGGTGCTGGGCGTGGGCGGGATGGGCGTTGTGTATGTCGCGGAGCAGCGGAGGCCCCAGCGGACTGTCGCGCTCAAGGTGATTCGGCCGGGGCTGGCGAGTCCTTCCGTGTTGCGCCGGCTTGAGTACGAAGCGGAAGTGCTGGGGAAACTGCAGCACCCCGGGATTGCGCAGATCATCGAGGCGGGGACGGCGGATGCGGGGTTTGGCGTGCAGCCCTACTTCGCGATGGAATTGGTGCAGGGGAAGACGCTGGATGTGTACTGCGCTGAGCGGAAGCTGGGGATTGCGGAGAGGCTTCGGCTGCTTGAGAAAGTGTGCGATGCGGTGGAGCATGCGCACCGGCGGGGCGTGATTCATCGGGATCTGAAGCCGGCGAACATTCTGGTGGATGACTCGGGGCAGCCGAAGGTGCTGGATTTTGGAGTGGCGCGTGCGTCGGAAATGCGGGAGGGCGAGCAGCGGCTGACGGTGCTGCAAACCGGCGAGCGGCAGTTGATCGGGACGCTGGCGTACATGAGCCCGGAGCAGGTATCGGGCGAGCCGGATGAGATTGATTTCCGGAGCGATGTGTATGCGCTGGGCGTGATTCTGTATGAGTTGATCGCGGGCAGATCGCCGCACGATCTGACGAGGCGTGCGCTGCCGGATGCGGTGCGGGCGATTCGGGATGAGGAGCCGAGGCGGCTTGGGAGTGTCGATGCGGCGTGGCGCGGCGATCTTGACACGATCAGCGCGAAGGCGCTCGAGAAGGACAAGAACCGGCGGTATCAATCGGCGGCGGAGTTTGGCGCGGATATCGAGCGGTTTTTGACGGATCGTCCGATTGCGGCGCGGCCCCCGAGCGCGATGTATCAGTTCAAGAAGTTTGCGAGGCGGAACACGGCGTTGATGACGGGGGCATCGATCGCGGTGCTGGCGCTGGTTGCGGGGCTGGTGGTGAGCAACGTGCTGTATGCGCGGGCCAAGTCGGCGGCGGCACGGTCGGAGCAGGTCGCGTCGCTCTTGAAGGAGATGATCGGCGGGATTGATCCGATGGTGGCGCAGGCGCGGGATACAGCGCTGCTGAAGGACATCATGGACAAGGCGGCGGGCGGGCTCGGCGCGAAGCTGAAGGATCAGCCGGCGGTGGAAGCGGATTTACGCAAGACGATCGGCGATGTGTATTACAGGATCGGGGAGTTTGGGCCTTCGGAAGAACAGTACAAGATCGCGATGGAGAAGCAGTCGCAGGCGGCGGGGGACCAGACCGAGGCGGCGGGTGCGCTCTTGATCAAGATGACGGGTGTGTATCACATCACGGGGCGGGACAAGGAAGCGGTCGCGATGGCGGAGAGGGCGCTCGAGTTGAATCGGAAGCTCTTTGGAGAAAAGAGCGAGCAGACGGCGGACGCGACGGCGAATCTCGGGCTGGCGATGATCAAATCGGACCCGAAGGGGGCGGCGGAGAAGCTGAAGCAATCGGTGCGGATTTATGAACAGGTGACGGGGCCACGGACGCTGGAGATCGCGCAGGTGCTGGAGCATCAGACGCAGGCGGAGATGGAAGCGGGGGAAGGGTCGGCGTCGGAGATTTCGGGCAAGCTGGCGTATGACATTTTGCGGGAGAAGCGTGGGCCGGACAATCTGGACACGATGCGGGTGGCGGGGTTGTTGGGTGATGCGTATTTGATGCAGCAGCGGTATGGGGAGGCGGAGCCGTACTGCCGCGTGAGGGCGGAGGCGGTGTCGAAGTTGTTGCCCCCGGCGCACCCGTCGATTGCGATGGGGTGGGCGTCGCTGGCACTGGTGCTGCATCGGACGGGGCAGTTGGGCGAGGCGATCGGGATTTACCGGGCGCAGCTGGAGCCGATGGTGAAGGCGCTCGGGCCGGATGACATGAACGTTGGGACGTTTCACAACAACCTGGGGAGCGTGCTGGCGGATGCGGGTGAATTTGATGAGGCGATGAAGGAGTTTGATGAGGCGCTGCGCATCTACTACAAGAGCGCGGGCGAGGAGAACGTGCGGGTGCCGAGCGCTTTGCTGGGGAAGGCGAATGTGAAGTGGGGGGAGAAGGAGTATGTGGAGTCGGAGGCGCTCGCGCGCAAGTCGCTGGCGGTTGCGGCGAAGGTGATGCCACCGACGCACGCGTTGTTTGGCCAGGCGAAGATGCGGGTGGCGGCGTGCGAAACGGAGAGGGCGGTCGCGGAGGGCGGCGACTCGGAGAAGTTGGCCGCGGACGCGATTGGGCTCGCGGAAGAGGCGAAGGCGCAGTTCATCGCGTCGCTGGGGGAAGAGCATTTCAATGTGTGGGCGGCGAAGGTGCGTGTTGCGTGCGCGCGGGCGGCGCGGGCGTGCGCGAAGAAGGATGTTGGAGCGATGAACGGTGCGGCGGGGGAGTTGGTTGCGTTGCGGGAGGCGCTCAACGCGAAGCCGAGTCTCGGGGCGTTTCCGGCGCGGGATCTGTTGATGATTGATCTTGAGCGCGTGCTTGGGCGGGTGTACCTGCGGCTCGGAGCGAGCGAGCCGCAGGCCGGGCGGTTGGCGGCCAACTGCGCCGAGCGGCAGAAGGAACTGGAGCGCGGGCTGGCGGAGAAGCGTGCCGCGGCACTGGCGAAGAAATAGGCCGTGTGGGACTCACAAGATCTCTTCGAGGGCAAGACCGCGGCGCGGCCTGACCGTTATCTCGCCTGGATCTCGACGAACTGGGCCCAGTGCGTGCCCGCGCCGAGGTTCATGACGCGGTAGCGGGTGGCGTGGAGGCTTGGGGCGATGAAGGCCTGATCGATGTGGAAGAAGGGGACGTCGCTGGGAATGAAAAAGCGGACGGCGGAGAAGAGGCCGGGGCCGTCGAGCTGCGTGAAGGGAACTTTGCGCGGGTAGGAAGCGGTGTAGCCGGCACCGGCCTGGTCGTAGGCGTTTTCCATGGTGCCGGTGAGTTTGGCGAGGCTGCGGCTGCCTCGAGGGATGTTGAAGTCACCGATCATGACATCGGGGAGCGGAAAGCCCTTGCGGCCGAGTTGTTCGGCGGGGACGTTGATCCACTGGGGCTCGCCCTTGGCGTCGGGTTCGGCGGCGAGGACGGTTGCGGTGCCCCGCCAGGCGTCGAGCGCTTCGATGGCTTCGGAGGTGATGTTCTGGCGGCTGATGGAGGGATCGCTGGGGAGATCCATGAGCCAGACGACGAAGGGCTGGCCGGTGCCTTCCTTGACGGTGCCTTCGGGGTCGAAGATGAGATAGAGGGAGTAGCCGGGGTCGGGGTTGTCGTAGCGGCCGCTCTGCTTGCGGAGATCGAAACCGACGCCGGGCTTGATGTTGAGGGTGGTGAAGCCCCATTCGCGGAGTTTGAGGCGGGTGTGGATGAGGAAGATTCCGGCGAGGAAGGTGGTGTACTTGTCTTTGGAGGCGGCGTCGGGACTGGTGGGAGAGGCGCGGTTGCTGGGCTGATTTCCGAGGGTTTTGAACTCGTTGACAACGGACCAGTTAGGCTGGTTGGAGACGACGACGAGATCGGCGTCGATGAGGCGGAGTTGGTCCATCCAGCCGTCGCGGACGCGGCCGCCGATGTTCCAGAAGAGGATGGTGTTGGCGATCTTGCCGCGCTGGCGGTTGGTATCGGAGAAGCCCCATGCGCGGAGCATGTTGTGCTCGAAGACGGCGGAGAAGGCGGCGATGAAGAACCAGGCGAGGCAGAGGAGGAGGTAGGGGTTGGTTGCGTGGCGTTTGAGGAAAGGGGGGCGATTTTCGGGGGGGCCGCCGGAGCGGAGTTGCTCGAAGCCCTTGAGGAAGAACTGGATGGAGAGAGCGAGCGCGCAGGCGATGCCGGCCATGAAGATGGTGAAGATGCTGGGGATCCAGAAGATGAACTGGGACCAGCGGAAGGAATCGTTGAAGATGCGACCGACCAGCCAGGTGATGAGCAGGATGACGGCGAGTGCCCAGAGGGCGGCACTGATGGCACGGCAGGTTGGAAGGACGAAGCGGAGCATGTGGAAGGGGCGGGAGACTGTCGAAGCGGCGGATGTTGAACGCGATGACCGAGTGTACCGCGCGCGGGAAAGCTCGCGGGCGGTGTCGGTTGGGGCGAGATCAGTGCGTGGCGGTGGGGGGAGTTGGGGGAGTTTGGGGGGGCGCGAGGCGGAAGAGTGCGATGGCGTGTGAGCGGAAGCGTGCGGGGATCATCTGCACGCCCTCGGCGAGCGCTTCGGGGACGACGGTGCGGACGAGGAAGGCGTAGATGGCAGAGAAGATGAGGCCGCAGAAGAGGAAGAGCAGGAACTCTGCGGTGAGCATTCCGGCCTTGGGACCGAGGAAAGCGATGAAGATCTTGCGGACGGGCTCGTCGGTGACGAGGTCGATGGAGATCGTGAGGGCGCCGGCGAGGAGGCCGAGCGACCAGACGGTGAGGGCGTTTTTGACGACCTCGCGGCGGCGGACGCCGAGGTGCTTGAGCGCGACGCAGAGGTGGATGAGGCTGGAGACAACGCCGAAGACGGCTGTGGCGACGGCGATGTAGACGCTGGAGAGCCAGACGCGCTCGGCGACATAGGGGAGAAAGGTCGGGGAGTTGAGGGCGAGGAAGATGGCGCGATCGAGTTCGGGTTTGCCGAAGAGGGTGCCGAGATACGCGGAGGCCATGGTTCCGGCGGCGAGCAGCACAAGGCCGAGGCCCCAGGATCGGAACTGTCCCCGGGCCTGCTGCACGGCGAGGCTGATGCTGATGAGTACGTTGATGGCGTACCCGGCACCGACGATCTGGACGGGCACGATGCTGGCGGCCCAGCGCTCGTGCCAGACGAAAGACTCGAAGGGGCGATAGGTGGAGGTGAGGCCGAGCGACATGAAGGTGGCGACGAGTGTGACCTGGCGGAGTGTGCGCAGCACCGCGGCGCGCTTGCGGTCTTCTTCGCCCGCAAGACGTGTGAAGACCGGGACGAGGACCGTGTTGATATTCGTCGAGAGCAGGCTGCCGACCTGGATCGCGATGAGGTAGGTGAAGGTGTAGATGCCGACGACTTCGAGCGGTGCGGCGAGGCCGATCATGGCGCTCGAGCCCTGGTTGAGTCCGGAGATGCCCAGTGCCGCGACGAGCGCCCAGCGGGAGCGGAGGAAGAGATCCCACCACTGGCCGGACCTTGGCGCGAGTTGCCACGGGCGGTGGCGGGAGTAGTAGATGGCGAGGACATTCTCGACGAGGGCGCACAGGACGTTTGGCAGGATGAAGGAGAGCGGGCCGAGTCCGGCGTAGGCGAAGATGACGGAGGAGACGTAGCGGACCATCGCGCTCGCGGTCATGACGGATGCGTTTTCGCGGTAACGCATGTCGGCGACGAGTTTGGTGAGCAGGATGCCGCCGACGGTTCCGAGCGGGATGCTCCATCCGATGATGGTGAGCAGGAGGATGAGGCGATCGTCGTCGTAGAGGCGGGCGAAAGGGAAGGAGACGGCGGTGAGGAGGATGGCGAGGAGCGTGTTGAAGGCCAGGGCCATCCAGAAGCAGGGGCCGAGGAGTTTTTCGTGCTCGTCGTGGTGCTTGAGGAGGATCTGGCGGACGCCGCCGTCGCGGAGGACGGAGGCGATGCCGCTGATGGCGAGTGCGATGCCGACGACGCCGAATTCGGACTTGGAGAGCCACCAGGCGAGGAAGACCTGGGAGACGAAGCTGCCGATGCGGGTGGCGACGGTGTTGGCGATCATCCAGACCGAGCCGCTGAGGACTCGGACGGCGTAGCCGCCGGAGGCAACGGGAGCCGAAGTGGCGACTGGGGTCGCTTCGGGATGGTCGGGTGATTTGTTCAACGGGGGCAGTCGAGCTGGCGGAGGGGCGGGAGAAGGAAGAGCGTGCCGGACGCAAAGGGAGAAGAGAATGGAGAAGTCGCGTCGGGCGAGGGGGCGAGCCAGCGGTGGGCGGGGTGTCGGGTGAGTTGGGGCGAAATTGGGCTGGAGGGCGACCAGAGTTCGCGTGGTGGCGAAGATGCGAGGCGATTGCTGAGCGAACGCAAAGACTTCTCCGCTCTCCCCAACGACTCCCCGGAATCTCGAACGATGGAAGAGGTCATCTTCGATCGTGGGGGCATTCTAGAACTATCGACCATGCACGGGCACTCTCTGCGGGATGTGTGAAGACAAGTACGGGGGCGAGAGCTGGAAATGCGGAAGCGGGGAATGCGGCGCGGGGTTTGGATACTCTCGACCGCCTGCTATCGGGGAGGGGGGCAGGCCCGAGAAGTGTGAGGAGGCGGAAGGGTGAGAATTGGTCGGAGGCGGGGTTTTGGGAGGCGGGGATTGGGCAATGTGCCGATGGAGCCGGGGCGATGACGAACGAGAAAGAAAAGTGCCCGGTGTGCGGCTCGGCGGATGTTCGAGACGTGGGACGGGTGTTCCATCCGGAACCGCCGCGGGTTGCGGGGGTGGCGATTGATTTGGCGGGGCTGGAGTTTCACCTGCTGGCCTGCGGAAAGTGCGGGTTCCGGTTCAAGCGGCCGTTTATTCCGACGGAGAAGCTGCTGGATTGCTATGCACGAGCGGACACGGGGAACTGGGGAGTCGATCCGGATCCGATCCAGAGGCGGTTTGATACGTTGCTTGCGGTCATGCGCCGGCATGCACCGGCGAAGGCGGGCGGGGCGCTGCGGGTGCTGGATGTCGGGTGCTTCAACGGCGCGATGCTGAAGTACTTCGGCGACGAGTTTGATCGGTACGGGGTCGAACCGGGGAAAGAACCGGCGGCGATGGCCGGAAGGCGGGGCGTGAAGATGCTCGCGGACACGATCGAGCAGGTGGAGGGGCACGAGGGGTACTTCGATGTGATTCTGTCGATTGATGTGCTCGAGCACATCAACGACCCGATCGCGTTCTTTGAGAAGGTTTCGCGGCTGCTGAAGCCGGGCGGGATCTTCATCGGGATGACGGGCGACACGGATGCGCCGTCGTTTCGGCTGCAGGGAAGCCTGTACTGGTACGTGAGCAAGCTGCCGGAGCATGTTTCGTTCTGGAACCGGTCGTCGATGAGCGCGGCGGGTGAGCGGTGCGGGATGCGGCTGGTGGACCACACGCGGATGAGCCACGCGCGGAACCCGGTGAGCGACTGGGTGGTGCAGACGGGGATGAACCTTGCGTTTGCGGCGCTGCGTCCGACCGGCGGCCTTGGGATTCCGGCGCTACGGAAGCGGGTGAGCGGACGGAGCGCGCCGAACTGGATCGCATCGGCGGATCATCTGATCGATGTGCTGAGGAAGTGTTAGATCGTGGGGGACGCGGGCGTCGTGGGGGTGGGGCGGCGGAGGGGATGATCGCGCGGGACGCAGAAGATGTCCATAAACCAGAGCGCGTCGTCGGATTGGCGGCGGACGAGGCCCATGATGTCGTGGACGACGTAGCCGCGGTCGGTGATGAACTTCAGAACGTCGCCGAAGAGGGGCATGTTGGGAAGGAACTCGAAGAAACTGACTTCGAGCAGCAGGGCGGGGCCGGACTTGAGGGTATTTTCAGCGCCCTTGAGCACTTCGAGCTCGAAGCCCTGCACGTCGAGTTTCAGGAAATCGGGGGCGGGTACTTCGCCGGAGGCGACGAGATCGTCGAGCACGTACATCTCGGCGGTGGCGGAGCGGGGTGCGGCAGATTCGCTGAGGATGGATGTTTGCGTGTGTTCGTCGGCGTAGCGGATGGTGTCGCGTTTGGGGCCGAGGAAGCCGAGTTTGTAGTCGAAGGCGGGGATGGCGCGTTTGGTTGCTTCGAGTGCGGGTGCTTCGCGCTGGTTGGGCTCGAAGGCGAAGATGCGGGCGCTTGGGAAGATCTTGTGGGCGAGAAGGGACCAATCGCCTCGGGCGGCGCCGATGTCGTGGATGACCTTTGGGGCAAAGTCGTGGGCGGCAAGTTCCCGCAGGCGCGAGGGCATGTCGAGGTGACGCATCGAGGGGATGACCTCAAGTGCGGCACTGCGCAGAAGGGTGGTGCCCTTGATGGGGATGAGGCGGTTGAGGAGTTTGTGGATCGAGCGGGCCATTTCGGGAGGGTTGTCTGTGGGAGGGGTGGAGGGGGATTGGAGTTTGGAGATCGGAGCGATCAGGGGGGCGGCTCGCCACCGGGAAGTGGGATCGCGGTTTCGAGAACCCATTCCCACGTGCGGAGAGGATGCGGGTCGGGGAGGTTGAGACGCTCGCGCACGCGCTGGGCCCAGAAGGACTGGGCGTTTTCGACGCTGTGGAACTCGACAAAGCGGGCGGCGGCGGGGTGGGGGGTGAATGAGGTGGACGCTTCGAGAGATTCGCGGAGTGCGCGGGTGACGACGTCGAAATCGCGGATGGCGCAGGCTGTTCCGAGGGCGAAGCGGCGGCAGGTTTCGCCGGGCCAGCCCCGGTCGGAGCTGAGGATCGGTCGGCCCTGAGCGGCGGCGCGGATGAGAATGCTGGCGGAGCCGAGGTGGCGGCGATAGGTAACGCCGATGAGATCGGCGGCGGCGATCGAGAGGACCATCTGTTCATCGGTGACGTAGCCGTCGCGGGAGATGATGCGACCGGCGCGCACCAGATCGGACGCTTCGCCTTCGAGTAGCGCGGTGATTTCCGGCATGTGCTTGCCGACGAGGAGGAGGCGATCGTCGGGGCGGAGGTTCGCGGCGCGGAAAGCGCGGATCAGGATGTCGACGCCCTTGCGTTCGTCGAGCCGGCCGACGCAGGAGATGAGGCGGCCGCCTTCGTCGATACCCAGCTGGCGGCGTGCTTCGGACTTGCCGACGCGGGGGGCGGCATCGACCGGGTCGGGGGCGAGCTTGGTTTTGGCGGCGATCTGCGGAGTGAGGGCGCGGAAGGAGCGCATGAGCAGGGGATCGATGATTTGCAGCGTGCGGACGCCGCTGGCGCCGACGGCGGCGGCCCAGGCGCGCCGCTTGAACCAGCGTCTGACGGTGTTGTGCTGGAGATACACCCACGATGCACCGAGCGACATCGCCTCGAATTCGGTTCGGGAGAGAGCGGAAGCGAGGAGCGCGAGGCGCTGGATGCCGAGCATTTCGAGCGCGCCGTCGAAGGAAGGGGCGATGACGTGATCGGGCTTGAGATCGCGGACCGCGCGGACGAGGGTTGAGGCGGTCTCCCAGCCGAAGCGGAACTTGTGGGAGGGGTCGGCCTCGGGGTAGCGATCGGCGAGCTCGAAGCGCGAAGCGAGCGATGCGAGTTGCTCGGGGTACGTTTCGTGGGAGGTGGCCTCGGGGGTGGTCGCGAGGGTGATCTTGACCGGAAGCGGGGAGAGCGCGTTGACCACGCGTTTGACGTAGGTGAAGCGGTGGCCTCTTGGGCAGGGCTCGAAAATGACGACGTGCATGCGGCTCCTGAACGAAGGTCTGGAGCCCAGAGTATCGGCACGCCCGGGGGGTCAGCGCACAGACTGGTTTTTCTGGCGGGTGCCGACGGCGTAGCGGATGGCGGCTTCCATGCCGTTGACCATTTTGGTCAGGCTGTATTCCTGCGTGGCGGTGCGGAAGGCGTTGGCCTTCATCTGGTCGAGGCGCTGGCGATCGGAGAGGATGGCGCTGACGATGTGGGCGAGCGCATCGACCGAGCCGTCCTGGTAGGTCATGCCGTTGATCCAGGGCTGGAGGGCATCGACCTCGGGCGCCCAGGATTGCTCGTTGTCGGTGGTGATGACGGGGAGGCCGTAGCCCATGGCGTGGAGGAGGCTGAGGCCGATGTTGCGTGGGTAGACAAAGAGATCGGAGCTCATGAACCACGGGGCGAGTTCGACCTCGTCGTAGATTGCGCCGGTGTAGATGGTGCAGTCTTCGATCGCGAGCTGCTTGGTCAGTGCGCGGAGCCTGGCCTCTTCGTCGCCGGAGCCGATGATGACGACCTTGAGACCGGGGTAGGACTTTCGGATGATGGGGGCGGCGCTCAGGAGCATCTCGGTGCGGTTGTCGCTGGTGAGGCGCGAGACAAAGAGGAGGACGGGGCCGGCGAGCAGCCCGTGCTTTTCGCGGAAGCGGTGGAGCTCATCGGGCTTGGCGAGCCAAACATCGCGTGCGGCCTGGAGCTCGCGCTGATCGAGCGAGTTGGGGGCGACGAATGCGCGTTCGGGGCGGCCGTTGCGGGCAACGAATCGGTTGCGGGCGGTCGCGCCGTAGAAGAGGATGCCGGTTGCGAGATTGCCGATGCTGTCGCGGAGGAAGCGGCGGGAGAAGTTTTCGTTCTTGCTGTAGCCGTGACCCCAGAGCACGGTGGGGATTCCCCGCTTGCGGGCGAGGAGGAGCGAGGGCACGAGACTGAGGTAGCGGGTGTTCCAGCCGGCGACGACAACGTCGAAACGGGAAGGATCGATGTTCTCGAGCTGGGCCTGACGCCAGAGGAGGCGGGGCTTTTTCCAGAGCGCTTTGCTTTGGATGGAGGTGCCCCGGAAGCCGTCGGGGTTGACGTTTTTCACCGGCTCGTCGGAGGAGTAGAAGAGGTTGAAATCGATGCCGGGGCGCGAAGCAAGCTCGCGGAAGACCGGGAGGCGGTACTTGGGCAGCGCGGGCTGGAAGAGACAGAGGCGGATGGGGCGCGCATCGGCTGGTGTCGGGGCCGGGGTTGGGGCGGGGACCGGCGCGGAGATAGGGGAGGGGGTTGCGGTCATCGCGTGTCGGCGCTCCCCGGCCTGGCTGCGCGTCCGACGCTGAAATAGGTGAAGGAGCGGCGGGACATTTCGTCGGGGCGGTAGAGGTTTCGGCCGTCGAAGATGGTGCGGGACTTGAGCGCGGCGCCGAGGCGGTCGAAATCAGGGCTTTTGAAATCATCCCAGTCGGTGCAGATGACGAGGGCGTCGGCACCCTTCGCGGCTTCGTACATGTCGGCGAAGATCGCGGGCGCGGGGCCGAGTTCGGCGCGGGCGGTTTCGGATGCGACCGGGTCGAAGGCGCGGACAGTCGCGCCGGCGCTGATGGCCTTGGCGATGAGCGTGAGCGCGGGGGCTTCGCGGACGTCGTCGGTGCGGGGCTTGAAGGCCAGGCCCCAGAAGGCGAGGGTCTTGCCTTTGAGCGTGGCGCCGAAGTGGGATTCGATCCGAGCGAAGAAGCGGTCGCGCTGGCGCTGGTTGGTGTCGTGCACGGCCTGGCTGACGGAAACCGGAACGCCGGCGCTCTGTCCCATCGCGATGCAGGCGAGCGTGTCTTTGGGGAAGCATGAGCCGCCGTAGCCGAGGCCCGGGTAGAGAAAGGCGGAGCCGATGCGTTTGTCGGCGCACATGCCTTCGCGGACTTTGGCGATGTCGGCCCCGTAGGCCTCGCAGAGGTTGGCCATCTCGTTGATGAACGAGATCTTGGTGGCGAGGAAGTTATTGCTGGCGTATTTGACCATCTCGGACGAGAGGATGTCCATGATGTAGATCGGGTGGCCGTTGCGGACGAAGGGCTCGTAGAGGCGGCGGAAGAGCTCGCCGGTTTCTTCGTTTTCAACGCCGACGACCACGCGGTCGGGCTTGTTGAAGTCGATGATCGCGTCGCCTTCTTTCAGGAATTCGGGGTTGTTGGCGATGTGGAATTTCGCCTGGGGCGCAGCGGCGCGGATGCGGTCGCGGACTTTCAGGGTTGTGCCCACGGGTACGGTCGACTTCACGACCACAGTGCGCGTTTTACCCGGGAATCGGATAAAGGAGGCGGCGATATCGTCCGCGGCGGCCATCACGTACTTCAGGTCGGCGTGCCCGGCGCTATCGCTGGGTGTGCCGACGCAGATAAAGATGACCTCGGCGTGCTTGTACGCGTCGGTCGCATCGGTCGTGAAGCGGAGGCGGCCGTTCTTGATATTGCGTTCGAGGAGCTCCTCGAGTCCGGGTTCGTAGATGGGGCAACGGCCCTGCTTGAGCGATTCGATCTTGCGGGGGTCGAGATCGAGGCAGGTGACGTCGTTGCCGGTGCCGGCGAAGCAGACGCCGGTAACAAGGCCAACATAACCAGTTCCCACCATCGTCAGTCGCACGGGGGATTGGCTCCAAAGTCGGGGTGGAAGAGAAAGGCCGGACGGGAGGTGTCGGCCTCCCCCTTTTCCGGAAAAGGGGAGCCAGAGAATAGCCGACGAACTACCGATCAAACGCCGGGTTGAGGGGGCTATTGCCGGTCTCAACATGGCGGAATTTCCCGGTGTGGGCTGCAACGGTTGAAGCCCCTTTTTACCGCCTCATACGCATAAACTCCCGCCCCTCTGGCGAACGCCCCATCCGTACAAACGACCCCGCCCGTTGACACTCGCCCGATCGACTGGCCGAACGCCCGAGTGGTCATCACAGGGGGTGCCGGGTTCCTGGGCAAGGCTGTGCAGGAGCGGCTGAAAGTCCGGGGGGTGAAGCCGGGAAACGTGTTCATTCCGCGGCGGAAGGACTTTGACCTGACCGAGCGAGTGGACTGCGCCCGGCTCTATCGCTCCGCGTTTGGCCAGCAGAAGGTGGATGTGATGATCCATCTCGCGGCCGAGGTGGGGGGCATCGGGGCGAATCAGGCGAATCCGGGGCGGTACTTCTTCGCCAACATGGCGATGGCGCTTCACCTGATCGAGGAGGCTCGGCAGGATGCGCTGGCGGAGCGCGGGGGCAAGTTCATCCAGGTCGGGACGATCTGCGCATACCCCAAGTTTGCCCCGATTCCGTTCAAAGAAGAAGACCTCTGGAACGGGTATCCGGAAGAGACCAATGCGCCGTACGGCGTCGCCAAGAAGGCGGCGTGGCAGATGCTGGACGCGTACAAGCTGCAGTATGGGTTCCGCGGGGCGTTTGTGCTGCCGGTGAATCTGTACGGGCCCCACGACAACTTTGACCTCAAGAGCAGCCATGTGATCCCGGCGCTGATCCGTAAGTGCGTGGAGGCGCAGCAGCGTGGGGACAAGGAGATCGTGTGCTGGGGAACGGGGAGCGCGAGCCGCGAGTTTTTGTATGTCGAGGATGCGGCGGAGGGGATCTGCCGCGCTGCGGATGTGATGAACGATCCGGACCCGATCAACCTGGGCGCGTGCTTTGAGATCACGATCAAGGATTTGGTGGAGTTGATCGTGAAGCTGACGGGGTTCAAGGGTGGGATCGTGTGGGACAAGACCAAGCCGGACGGGCAGCCGCGGCGGAAGTTGTCGGTGGAGAAGGCCGAGAAGCTGCTGGGTTGGAAGAGCCAGGTGACGTTTGAGGAAGGGCTCAAGCGGACGATCGATTGGTATCGCGCGAACCCGAGCAAGTAATTGGTTTGGAGCGGTGGGGGCTGGCGGGGGGCGATGGGGAAGCGCTTGGGGGCGGCGACCGAACGAGCGGCGCTTCGTCCGAGAGGACGTGGACAGGACGCAGGAATTACGGACTTACCCAAAAATGGGGGCAAAATACTGCGATGACGGTGCGGGGAGGGGACATTTGGTGGTAGTTTGGAGTCGGGGCGGATCGCCGAAGAGATCGGCGGAAGGGGGCGGGGCGGAATGGCAGCGCCTGCGATGCAGCGACGCACAATTGATGCGGACCCGGTCTTGGCGGGTTGGGGCAAGCCTCCGGCCGAGTGGCAATTCGATCAGTTGAAGGAGACGTACAACTTTCCGCATGATCAGTCCGATCGGGTGAGCATGTTCTGTTCGTTCATCCGCAATGAAGCGGAACGGATGGCGGAGCGGAACGGTGGGGACGTGCGGGGCCTGGATATTGGATGCGGAGTGGGGATCGGGATGCGTCCTGCCGCGACGATGGCGGTTGCGCGGTGTTTCAGCGAGGTGTGGGGCGTCGAGCCGGATGCGGCCTTGCAGCTACCTCCGGCGTTCGTGCGGGTTGTGAACAAAGAGTTGGAGGAGGCGGAGCTTCCGGACACTGCCTTCCACGTTGCGTATTCGTACATGGTGATGGAGCACGTCGTTGATCCGATGCGGTTTATGACGAGGTTGTACCGGGCGCTCGCGCCGGGGGGGAGCTATCTGTTTCTGACGGTGAACGGCACGCACTATTTTTCGCGGATTGCCAATGCGCTGCGCGTGTCGAAGCTGGATGAATCGGCGCTGCACATGCTCTTCGGTCGGCAGAACGTGCATGGGTATCACTATCCGACCAAGTACCGGTTCAACCGGCCATCGCAGATCGAACCGGTGTGCGAGGCGGCGGGGTTTGAGAAGCCGGAATATGTGTATGTTGAGCGGACGAGGCGGCTGACGTATATGAAGGGTCCGCTGAAGCTGCTGGATGATCACTTCCATCGTTCGCGATTCAAGCGGCATGATCCGACGCGTTTGCTGGATGTGTACTGCCGCGTGCGCAGGCCCTTGTAGCAATTTTCAGGGCTGCTTTTGCAGCACGGCGTAGACGGCCGCCGGGCGGAACTTATCGAGCACGCCTCCGGCGTGATAGCGGTTGTTCCAGAGAAAGAACCTCGAGAGCGCGCTGTCCATCGCCGTCGACCATGTGCTGTTGTACGGCCAGACACCGAGTTTGGCCGAGACGAGGATCCAGGGGCGGAAGACGATGCGGCGTTCGCGGATGATTGCAAAGCCGGCATCGGCGACCATTTTGCGGAAGATGACCAGCGGAATTCCCCTCTCGTGCCTGGTCAGCCCCTGGCGGGGTTTGCGCCAATCGCCCATCGAGACGACCGGCTCGCGGATCAGGGCGTAGCCGCCCGGGTGGAGGACGCGGGCCATTTCTCGAAGAACAAAGGAGACGTTGGGGATGTGATGCAGCACGCCGAAGCAGGTGATGAGGTCAATGGACGCGTCGGCAAAGGCCATGCGGCCGGAGGGGTCGGGCTTGACCCATGTTGCGGGCACGCCGTGGATGTCGGATTTTACGAAGGCATCGGAAGGATCCATGATCGTGATCCGGTCGATGCGGGAGAGCAGCGGCTTGAGCTCCTCGCCGTAGGCTGCGCCGAAACCCACGGCGTGAGCGAAACGCATTTCGGTTGGAAGTTGGTCAAACCCGTGCGCGATGTTCATCGCGTGGTAGGGGTATTCGTAAGTCGAAGAGTCCTTTGCTCCGAGGTCGGCGTAACCCTCTTTTTCATCGGCGTACCAGCGCGCGATCTGCTCCGGTGAAAAATCATCGCCGTAGAGGCGGTCGCCCCTGAGGCAGGCTTGAATTTCGGTGTTGCTGGCGAGTTGGTTCATGGGGTACGCATTCCGCTCAGAGCGAGACTACGGGCACTGTCAAGAGGCTCTGCGGGCCTCCGGGGCCCGGGCGGCCGATACAGTGAACCGATGGACTCGTCTTCACCACAAGCGGTTTCTGCCGTTCCCGTCGGCAGCACGTGGGGCGCGAAACGCAATCTCGTGCGCGTGCTCTGGATGCTGGCGGGGCGGACGCTGTTCAGACTGAGCATGGAGCGCGCGGATGGTTTTCGCTGTTGGCTGCTGAGGCGATTCGGCGCGAAGATCGGGCGGAACGTGCGGGTGGCCCGCTCGTGCCTGATTGATATCCCGTGGACGCTGGATATCGGCGATGGCGTGCAGATCGGGGATCGCGCGATTCTCTACGCGCTCGGTCCGATCCGGATCGGAGAGGGGAGCCGCATCGGTCGATTCGCGCACATCTGCGCCGGCTCGCACGATTACACCAAGCGAACGTTCGATCTCACCCGCCCGCCGATCACGATCGGCAGGGATTGCACGATCGGCCCCGATGCATTTGTCGGGCCGGGCCTGATTGTGGGTGATCGCGCCGTGATCGAAGCGCGGGCCTGCCTCTTCAAGAGCGCCGACGCCGGGAGGGTGTACGCGGGAAACCCGGCGAAACCGGTCGAAGACGGCGCGCTGGCCGCCGGCGGTGCGAGGTCATGAGTTTTCGCGAATCGGCCTGGCGGGCGGTTGGGTGCCATGCGTTTGCGTGGACTTTTCATAACTGGTACGGCATGCGCCGCGCAATACTGCGAGCGTTTGGCGCGAAGCTCACACCGACGAGCAAGCAGCGGCCCTCGTGCATCATCACGCATCCGTGGAACTTGACGATGGGGATCGAGAGCGCGATCGGCGATGGCGCGTATATCGATTGTTCAGAAGCCGTCAGCATCGGCGACTACTGCACCGTGAGTCAGTATTCAAAAGTGATGACGACGCTCGAAGCGGGTCCGGCGGGCGTGTGGCGGGGGCCGGTCCGTATTGAGGCGGACGGCTGGGTCGCGGCGGACGCGATGGTTTTTCCCGGGGTCACGGTGGGCGAGGGAGCGATCCTGGGTTCGCGGGCAACCGCACGAGCGAACCTGGTGCCTTGGACGATTTATGGGGGCGAGCCGCTGAAGGCTCTTGGATCGAGGCCTCGGTTCGCGGGGATGCCGCCCGAATAACCGGCGCAGCGGGCGAATCAAAGGGAAACGCGAGAACCCTGGCAGGACCGGCGGCGTTCAATGAACGTTGGGCCGCGCCCGGCCGATGCTATAGTCGGTTCCACGCATGCCGCAGGCTCCGCGTGGGGGTGAATCTGGACTTTCAGGTGGTGTAAACCGATTGGGTTGAGGGGTTTGGAGACGGAGACGTGCGGATCTGCATTCCCGGCGGTTCGGGTTTCATCGGCCGCTATTTTCATGAGCTACTGACGCCCAAGGGCCACGAAGTGGTCATTCTTGACCTCGTCAAGCCCGAATGGGATATCGGACGTTCCCCGTTTTTCCACGGCGACATTCGTGATCCGGCGATTGTGCAGCGGGCGATTCGCGGGTGCGATCGGGTTCTGAACCTTGCCGCGGCACACCACGACTTTGGCATCAGCGAGAAGACCTTTTTCGACGTCAACGAGACGGGCGCGAAGGTGCTTTGCGATGCGATGGATAAAGAGGGCGTGCGCGAAGTCGGGTTCTACTCGACGGTCGCGGTGTTTGGCAGTGCGCCTGAGCCTCACACCGAAGAAGCACCCAAGCAGCCTGAGTCGAATTACGGCAAGAGCAAACTCGCGGCAGAGAAGGTGTACGAGCCGTGGACGAAAAAGGGCGAGGGCCGCCGCGCTCTGATCATCCGCCCGACCGTGACGTTTGGACCGCGCAATTACGCGAACATGTACTCGCTGATCCGCCAGGTGAACAGCGGCAAGTTCGTGCTGGTGGGTGATGGCGAGAACATCAAGAGCCTTTCGTACGTCGAGAACATTGTCGATGCGACGATCTATCTCTGGATGCGTGAGCAGCGTGAAGCGTGGGGCGTTTACCACTTTGTGGATAAGCCCGACCTCAAGAGCCGCGAGATCAGCGAGCAGGTGTATCGATCGCTCGGGAAGCCCTTGCCGCGGTTCCGTATCCCGCTCGGGCTGGCGTGCTTCCTGGCGCTGCCGTTCGATATCGTGATCAAGCTCACGGGCAAGAACCTGCCGGTGAGCAGCGCGCGAATCAAGAAGCTGTTTGCGATGCAGACGAAGTTTGAGGCGCAGAAGATCCTGGATGCCGGGTATCGGCCGAGAGTGCCGCTGGCTGGTCCGGACGGTGCGATCGACCGGATGGTGAAGTGGTATCTGGCCGAGGGGCAGCACAAGAAAGCTGTGTGGCATTTGCCGCCGGTTGAGGTGCAGAAGTTCAGCGATGCGGAGCAGGGCGCGGTGTCGGGTGAGACAAACGCGCCGGCGCGTAGTGCGGTCAGCGCGGCCTGAAATCGATCATGTGAGGGCTGGAGCAATCGAAGCGGTGTCGGGCGGGTTTGCCGACGGTGCCGTTGTCGGCACGAGCAGCCATCTGCGTGTGGCGTAGTAGCCGAAGACCGTCACGATTTCGTTCGCGATGAACAGGTGAGCGATGCCGATCCACTGGCCGTTCAGAACGTGGTGCGTGAGCAGCAGGTACTCGAGGCCCATGAAGACCGGGCCCCAAATGAGAGCGGGGAAGAGGCAGAGGTAGAAGAGGAACCAGGTGATTCGCCAGCGGTTGTTGATGGAGCGGAACGCGCCGATCAACGGCGGGAGACAGACGAGCAGGATCGCGGCGAAGGTGAGCCAGCGCGTTTCGGCGGTGTTCCCAAAGTAGTGCCGCGTGACGTAGAGCTCGTCGTTGAATCCGAGGAGCGGGCCGGTGATACGCTGGAGGGGCAATTGCGCGAAGATGATCGCAAAGCCGAGTTGCCTGCGGAGGGGTGTTGATCGCGCTGCCACCAGGAGCCACCACCCGAGGTACATGCACGCGAAGGTGTAGACCGGACCGGCGAGCGTGGCCATGTACGAGCCGAACGTTCCCTCGCAGGTTGTGTGGAAGGAGTTGAAGGTCTTGGTGCCCCACGAGCCGCAGACGGCGCGGGCGAAGAAGTGATGGACCAGTTCGTGCGCCGAGGCGTAGAACATCACGACGAAGTAGAGGGCGATGCAGTAGCGCCAATCGACTTTGATGAGGATGCCGGTGCGGGGCGCTGGAACACTTGGGGTTGAAGTGGTCATCGCGACCCTTGCTTGGGGAGGGGAGGGGCGGTGTTTCGCCCGAAATCCTCAAAAATGACAACAAAACAAGCACTTTCAGCGCAATCACGCGCAGCATCGGTTTCGCGCGCAGGGGATTGCAAGTTCGCGTGGACCTGTTAGCCTGCGCGGCATGCCGATCTCGCATTTGACGCCGATTCTCAACGTCCGTGACGTGAACGCGAGCATCGCGTGGTTTGAGAAGTGGGGCTGGAACAAGTGCTGGGCGTGGTACGACAGCGTGATGATGATGGAGGGAGATCATCGTTTCGAGATTCTGAAGGGATCGGGAAGGGATGTGGGCACGCCGAGTTTCGCGGCGGTGGGCGCGAATGAGTCGGAGATCTTCCTTTGCCGCGGTGGGCAGGGCGGGAAGGGCATGCCGACTTCTGCGGACTACGAAGCGAGTTCGGTCGGCGTGTGGATGAGCGTGTTCGTGGAGGGTGTGGACGAGATTCACGCCCAGTGTGTGAAAGCGGGGTTGACGGTGCTGATGACACCGACGAATCAGCCGTGGGGGATGCGCGAGTTTCATTTGCAGCATCCGGATGGGCATGTGTTTCGGGTCGGGCAGGGTGTGAACGACTGCAAGTAGCGGCGAAGTTTTGCGGGGCGTGCCACTACGCTCCCCCATGCCACGCAACGTCTTTGTTTTCTGCGGCAATCCCGTCGAAGGAAGTTTCTGCAGCGAGATTGCGAGGCAGTATGTCGCGAGCGCCACCGCTGCGGGGCATGCGTGCCGCGCGATGTCGGTGGGGGAAATGCAATTTGATCCAAACTTGCGCCACGGCTATCACCAGCGGATGGAACTCGAGCCCGATCTTCTCGCGGCACAGGAGGGCATCCGGTGGGCCGAGCATCTGGTGTTTATCTATCCGACGTGGTGGGGTTCGATGCCCGCGCTGATGAAGGGATTTATTGACCGCACGTTCCTGCCCGAGTTCGCGTTCCGCTACAAGCCGGGCACGGTTTTCTGGGACAAGCTGCTCAAGGGACGTTCGGCGCGGCTGATCGTCACAATGGATGCGCCATGGTGGTGGGACACGCTTGTGAACGGATCGACCTCGCGGCACACGATGGCAGCGCCGATCCTGAAGTTCAGCGGAGTGCGGCCGGTGAAGCAGACGGTGTTTGACCAGGTGCGGAAGTCGACACCGGAGAAGCGGGCGAAGTGGATTGAGTTTGTGAAGAGGCTTGGAGCGAACGGGGCGTGAGCGATTTTATCGCCGACGAATCACGAGCGTTTGAGGATCGGATGCCTCGCCCCACAACGTGGTTCGGTTTGTTTCGAACGCCGGAAATGCGACTTGCCCCCACCAATCCGGCGAGATCGCGAATTGCTTCTCGACGTGAGAGATGAGCGACGTCCAGCCTGCCCGGTCTTCGTCTTCGTCGAACGTGAGTATGTCAGTCGAATGCCTCGGCCGGAATCCAATGTTCAATACATCAAACGCGAAGAGGTCATCTTTCCACGCCATCACTTCGTCAACGTTTGCCCAGGCGACATCGAGCACAACCGCGCCGTCGACCAACTTGCGAACGCCGCTGGCGTGGATGTCAAATCGAACTGCCTTCTTCGATGAATCCGAATCACGGTTCCGTCGCCATCGCCACAAACATCTCCACGCCCGTCGCAATCGCGTCGTCATTGAAATCAAACTCCGGCTGGTGAAGAGTCACGGGTTTGTCGTCGCCCGGGCGCTGGAGGCCGAGCGTGAAGAAGACCGCGGGCACTTTCTGGGCGTAGTACGAAAAATCCTCGCCGCCCATGGTGGGTTCGGGCACAAGTTGCACGCGCTTCTCGCCGACCGTGCGTTTGGCTGTTTCGAACCAGCGTTCGGTGAGAGCGGGATCATTGAACGTCACCGGATATCCCTCATGCCAGTCGATGTTCGCTTTGCAATCGTGTGCAGCGGCAACGCCATTGACGATCTCAAAGAACCGCTTCTTTGCAAGCGCTCGTGTCTCGGACGTCAGCGTGCGGATCGTGCCCTGGAACTGTGCTTCGCGCGGGATGATGTTGTTCGCTGTGCCGCCCTTGATCATCGTCATGCTGCACACGATGTTGTCAAAGGGGCTTGAGTTTCGCGCCACCAGTTGCTGCAGGCTGATGAGGCACTGGGCGACGCACAGGATCGAATCTTTCGAAAAGTGCGGGTATGCCGCGTGCGATTGCTCGCCTGTGATCGTCACGATCACGTCGTCTGTTGCCGCGAGAAGCGGACCGGGTCGGGAGCCGACCACATTCAGAGGCGATGTCGGCCAGCCGTGCAGCCCGTACATGCGTTCGATTTTCGGCCCGAGCACTTTGCCATCGAGCACGCCGTCATCGCACATGGCTTTGCCGCCCGCGCCGGACTCTTCCGCGGGTTGGAACACAAAGTGAACTCCCCGCGGACGGTGGGGGAGTTTGCTCAAGACGCGTGCTGCGCCGAGGAGCATCGTCACATGGCCATCATGTCCGCACGCGTGCATGATGCCCGGCGTGGTGCTCGCGTACTTCTTGCCGGTGTTTTCGGAGATCGGCAGCGCATCCATGTCGGCCCGCAGGCCGATCGACGGCTTGCCTTCGCCCGCCTTGTCGGTCGGCGGCAGATACGCCAGCACGCCCGTTCCCTTCGCGAGACCGGTCTTGAACATGAGTCCTGACGGGGCGAGCTTCGACAGCTCCCGCTGCACCAGTTCGCTCGTGCGCTTTTCCTGATAGTTGAGCTCGGGGTGCGCGTGCAAGTCGTGCCGGATCGCGATCAGTGAAGCCAACTCCGCGCCGATCAGCGCTTTCACGTCCGGGTTCGATGCCATTTTCACTTCCGTCACGCTGGTCGGTTTCGCGGTCGCCGTAGACATAAACAAGGGTAGGAAGCGAACCTCCGATCCCTGCTGCTGCCGCGTACGTGTTCAATGGCCTGATTTCGCCGGCGCACCGTGGCCCGAGCCGGATTTCTTTTCCGCTCCGTGCCCACCCCCGCCCCCACCATGCCCTGCTTCGGCCTTCTTGGCGACATTGAGCCGCTGGGCCATTGCGTCAGAGAGTGCGTAGGTCGGCTTCTTCTTCTGCAGCGCATTCACGCCGGTGATGGGTTCATCGGTGCCGTGTTCGGCCTTTGCGTGTGCGTCTTGAGGCTGGCCGTGTTCGGCGTTGGCGTGCCCATCCGCGGGCGCGGTGTCGTGGCCGGATACTGGTGCGTCGCCGTGCGCGGGTTCATCGTGTCCATCCGAGGAGACGAGTGCCGCGGGAGCGTGCTGCGCGACGGGCTTCTCCGGCCTTTGGAACCAGAGGTGATAGGCCCACACAACACCGGCGAGGAACATGCTGTTGAACCCGAGCCAGCCGACGGTGTCGCGGATCAGGCGGGGCTTTCCTGCGAGCGGCTTGGCAAAGACCCGCACCAGTTTACCGGGGCCGGAATTCGTCTCGACGGTCGCGGGCATCGCAACGGGTTTCGGCGTTGCGATCTGCGGCGTGACCGGAGCGGCGACTGAAGCAGCGGCGGGCTGCGGCACCACCTCGGGCGGAGGCGGCTCGATCTGATCTTCCGGAGTCGGCGCGAATTTGACGGAGGGCGCCTGGTAGGGCTCGGGCGCGGTCAGCAGTTCATCGGTGAGCCGCGCGAGCTGGTCATCGAGCTCGCCGATCGAATCGGGCACGGTGTTTTCGATCGCAGCGGTCGGCGCTGGAGCAGATGAAAGGGCTGAGGGCGATGGGAGGGCCGAATCGACCTTCGCGGTTTCCTGTGGGGCGGCCTGCGTGGACGAATGCTCCACAAATTGATCGACGAGTGATTCGACCTGTTTCTCGATCGATGCGACCGCTGCTTCGGCATCTGCCGCGGCAGAGGATGGCGTGGAATCGTGACCCGGCTGCACATCCGATGGTGGCGCGGCATCCGACAAAAGAGCATCAATCTGCGAATCGAGATTCGGAGTGGCCGGCGCAGCGCCACCCGGAGCGGAGGCGCTCGAAACGGAGTGATGGGGCGGAGTTTGCGTGCCGGGCGGTGTCATTGGTGTGCTGTTTGCCAGACTTCAAATCGACGTGATTGGAAGCCCGGTCCAGCCCCCCGACTCTATCGGACCCGGCACCGGCCTGTTTCCTTCGGATCGACGGATTTCCGACAGGCTCTCGGACCTGCCAAGGCGCAAGGCACGCCGAATCTGCCGGATGCGGAATCTCAGGCGTTCCCCTACGCTCGCGCCGTGTCCGTGCATCGGATCATCCTCTGGAAGGCGTCCCCGCTGACGGTCGGGGCCAAAGTCGTCATTGATGGCGACGAGGCACACCACGCGCTGCGTGTCAAGCGTGTCGCGACGGGCGATATGGTCGAGTTGCTCGACGGCAAAGGCCAGCGGGCCGCGGCACGCGTGGGCGAGACTTCCAAGCAGGGCAAATCGACGTGGAAGTTTGAGGCGGAGGTGATCGAATCGCGGATCGAGGCCCTTCCCGAAGTGCGGCTCGAAGTCCTTGCCGCAGCGGCCAAGGGCGACCGACTGGATGAAATGCTCGACAGCCTCTCGCAGCTCGGCGTGGATCAGTTCCGCCCGCTGCTGTCGGATCACGCAGTGGTCGATCCGCGCGAGGCAAAGTTGGAGCGGCTCCGGCGTGCCGCGCTCGAGAGCACCAAGCAGTGCGGGCGAGCGTGGCCGATCGAAGTGGGCGAGCCGGTCGAGCTTCAGCACGCGATGAAGGAACTTGATGGCGTGTTTGCCTGCGTTGCGGATGCTTCGGGAAGAAGCACGATCGAGATCCCGAAAGATGCAAGGCGAGTTGTGGTCTTCGTCGGGCCCGAAGGCGGCTGGAGCCCACGCGAGTTCGAGGGCTTTCGCGCAAGGAAGTTGCCGTTCCTCCGTTGCTCGCCCCATGTCCTGCGAGTGGAGACCGCGGCAGTTGCGGCTGCCGCCGTGCTCATCAACCACGCTTCACTGCGCCGGTACACTCAAACCTAAACCGGGAACCAAGGAGTTTGCAATGAACCTGCGGATCGCTTCGCTCGTGCTCGCTGTTGGGTTTGCCCTGCCGGTGCTTCCGGGCGCTTCCACGCTCGCGAGCGTGGCCGATGCCCCCGCGATGGCCGGTGCGAAGCCGATCTCGAAAGAGGTGCGGGCGCTGGGCGAGCAGGTGGCGAAGAAGGCCGCGGCATACCTGCGGTCGCAGCAGGACAAAGCCACCGGCGGCTGGTCGATCCCGGAGAAGGGTCCTTCGTTCCCGGCGATCACGGGCCTCGTTGTGAGCGGCCTCCTCAACGAGCCCGGCGCGAACGCGAGCGATGATGCGATCACTCGGGGCGTGGCCTTTGTGCTGAGCAAGCAGCAGAAGGATGGCGGCATTTACGACCAGATTCTGCCCAGCTACAACACGGCGATCAGCCTCTCGATGCTGAGCAAGGTGGATACCCCGGCAGCGAAGGCCGCGATTAAGCCGGCGCAGGATTTCCTGAAGGGTTTGCAGTTTGGCGAGGCCGCGAATGCGGGCGCGCACAAGGAATCGCCCGAGGCGGTGAGCAAGGACAATCCGTTTTACGGAGGCTGGGGCTACGGCAGCAAAGGGCGGCCCGATGTCTCGAACGTCTCGTTCGTGCTCCAGGCCTTGCACGACAGCGGCGTGCCGGGCGATGATGAGGCGTTCCAGCGGGCGCTTGTCTTCCTCCAGCGCACGCAGATGATCGACACTTTCAAGGGAATGAAGATCAACGATCAGGAATACGCCAAGGGCTCGACGCAGGGCGGCTTCATCTATTCGGCAGGCGCGGGCAAGGAATTGGCCGGCCAGGGCGAGACGAACGGGGGCACGATCGAAGAGACGATGGACGACGGCACGAAGGTGAGCCGCCTGCGTGCGTACGGCAGTATGACCTACGCCGGTTTCAAGAGCTACCTCTACGCCGACCTGAAGCACGACGACCCGCGTGTGCTCGCGGCGATGGGCTGGATCAAGGACAACTACACGCTCAGCGAAAACCCCGGCGTCGGCATGCAGGGGTACTACTACTACCTCATCACTTTTTCCAAGGCCATGCGTGCGTACGGCCAGCCCGTGCTCGACGTGCAGGAAGAATCGGGCAAGATGAAGAAGACCGATTGGCGCGAAGACCTCATCAAGGCTCTCGCGGCACACCAGAACTCGGACGGCAGTTTCGAGGTGGTGGATATCAAGGACAAGCGCTGGATGGAATCCAACCAGGTCCTCATCACCGCATACAGCCTGAATGCGGTCGGCGAAGCCCTGAAATAAGCAGAAGACAGTTCACGGGCGCGAGCAGACTCGAAAAGTGAAAAGCGAGTTTGGTGAAGCGGTGGGAGGCGAGAATCCGTCCTCTTCCTCTGCATTTCTCTCCGTGGTCCTCGGTGGTCCTGCGTGTGGACCCTGCCATTGCCTGGTTCAATTCACCCGCCGGATCACCAGCATCGTCTGATCATCGCTCGGCCTTGCTGCCCCGATGAACGCCTTCAGCCCCTCGTTCACCCGATCGATCGTCTGCTGCGCTCCAGGATCCGCCGCGAGCAGTGCAGCCCGGATCCGATCGACGCCGAACAACTTGTGTTCGTCCGACATCCCTTCGCTGATGCCGTCGGTGTAGAGCAGCACGGTGTCGCCGGGCTTGAGCTTGACGCTGCCCTGCGCGGATTCGACACGCTCCAGAATCCCGAGCGGCGGGCCGCCTTCAAATTCGATCTCGTGCGTGGAGTTGCCCCGTTTGAGAATGGGGGGCGGATGACCCGCTCCGGCAAACCGAAACGTGCTGTCTGCCGGGTCGTACACACCTACAAGCGCTGTGACAAAGGAATTGCCGATCCGCCTCGCGAACAGCCGCCGATTGA
>JAEUJD010000058.1 GCA_016793015.1 Phycisphaerales bacterium | reverse complement strand
GGATGATGTGGAAGTGGACGTGCATCACGACCTGCTGTGCGCTCGCGCCGTTGTTCTGGAGGATGTTGAAATCCGTTGCGCCGGTCGCCTTCATGACGGCGCGGCAGAGGCGCGGCAGGACGCGGCCGATCGCGGCGGCTGATTCGTCGCTGAGTTGATCGAGGGTGGCGACGGCCTCTTTCGGGATCACGAGCGTGTGGCCGCTGCTGAGCGGGCCGATATCGAGGAAGGCGAAGACCTTGTCGTCCTCGTAAACCTTGTGGGAGGGGATTTCGCCTTTGATGATCCTGGAGAAGATGGTCATGGGGGAAGCGTAATCGAAGCGACAGCGCGGTTCCTGCGTTCAGAAAAGGCGGGAGAGAACGCGGAGGGGCGGAGGGGGCGGAGTTTCGCGGAGAAGACAGGAGTAGAAAGAGGGGAAGGGAAGACGAGGCAATCCGGGACTGGACCCAAGCTATTTTGAGCTTTCGATTCCATTCCAGGTACGTCATTTCTATTGGCCTTTCTCCGCTGGCCTCCGCTTTCTCCGCAACTCCGCGTTCTCTCCAGCCTTTTACTACGATGGAAACGTGACCGCTACCGCTGCTCGGCCAATTCGGACTCTTTCGCCGCTCGTCGCGAGTCAGATCGCGGCGGGAGAGGTTGTTGAGCGCCCGGCGAGTGTGGTGAAGGAGCTGGTTGAGAACTCGATCGATGCGGGGGCGACGCGGATCGAGGTTGAGCTTGAGCAGGGCGGGGTGGAGCTGGTGCGGGTTTCGGATAATGGCGGGGGGATCACGAAGGACGATCTGCCGCTGGCGCTCGCGCCGCATGCGACGAGCAAGGTTGGGACGCTGGAGGATCTCGATCGGATCGCGACGCTGGGGTTTCGGGGTGAGGCGCTCGCTTCGATCTCGTCGGTTTCGCGGATGAGCATCCGGTCGCGGACGGCGGAGTCGAACGAGGCGTTCGAGTTGCAGAGCGAGGGTGAGATCAAGAAGCCGATCGTTCCCGCATCGTCGCCGGTGGGGACGACGCTGAGTGTTCGCAATCTCTTCTTCAACACGCCGGCGCGGCGGAAGTTTCTGAAGACGATCGCGACGGAGCAGGGACGGTGCGCGGACACGATCACGGCGATTGCGCTGGCGCATCCGCTGGTCGGGTTTGTGTTCCGGACCGACGGCAAGACGCAATTCGATCTGCCACCGAACCAGACAGCGCAGGAGCGGGCGCTCGCGCTGCTTGGCAGCGAGCTCGAGCCGGAGATGCTGGTTGTTGAGTCGGATCAGCACGATTCGCGCGGGGTTTCTTTGTGGGGCTTGGTCGGAACGCCGGCGATTGCGCGGGCGACGAACAAGAGCCAGCATGTGTTTGTGAACGGCCGCGCTGTGCGGGATCGGACCGTGCAGCACGCGATCATGCAGGCGTATCGGGGGTTGATCGAGCCTTCGCGCTATCCGACGGCGGTGCTGATGCTCGAGATGTCGCCGGAGGCGGTGGATGTCAACGTGCATCCGACGAAGGCGGAGGTGCGGTTCCGCGATTCGAGCCTGGTGCACTCGGTGGTGTATCACGCGATCTCGCGGGCGCTGAAGGCAGCGGATCTGACGCCGACGTTTTTCACGCATGGCGGAAGCGCATCGAACGGCTCGGCCCCGTCCGCGATCGAATCGAAGTTCTCGCATCCAACGGCGATCATGCCTTCGCCGTTTCAGCAGCCATTGCAGGCGAATGGGCCGGCGCAGGCGGAGGCGTTTGTCGAGTATCTGCGGCGGTTCACGCCGGGGACGGATCAACTGACATTTCCGCTGCGGACTTTGCCGAGCGGTGGTGAAGCGAGCAGCGCACCGGCGAGTGCAAGTGAAAACGGGAATGAGGAAGCAGCGCGGGCGGCTTCGCATGCAACGCCCGCGGCGAGCGGCGAGGGCGAGGTGTATTCGCCGAAGCGGGTGGATCGCATCCTGCAAGTACACAACTCGTACGTTGTGACGCAGGATGAGCAGGGGGTTGTGATCGTTGATCAGCATGCGCTGCACGAGCGGGTGATGTTCGAGGCGCTGTTGGCGCGGGTTGGTCGGGGCAATCTGGAATCGCAGTCGCTGCTGACGCCGGCGCTGATTGATGCGACGGCGGACCAGCTTGGGCGGCTGGAAGAGATGAAGGCGTTGCTGGAACGGATCGGTGTGGAAGCGGAACCGGCTGGGCCGCGGAGCATCGCGGTGCGGGCGTTCCCTAGTTTTCTGTTCTCGCGGAATGTGGATCCGATCGAATTCATGGCGGATTTGTTCTCCTTGACCGATGAGAATGAGGAAGCGGATGGGCCGGGGCGGGCTGTGGCGGCGGTTGGATCGCGCGATGAGCGGCTGCTGCGCGATGTGCTGGACATGATGGCGTGCAAGGCGGCGATCAAGGCGGGGGACCACCTTTCGGATCTGGAGTTGGATGAACTGCTTCGCTTGCGCGAGGCGGTAGAGCGATCGAGCAACTGCCCGCACGGGAGGCCGACGACGGTGCGGCTGACGATCAGGGAGTTGGAGAGGTTGTTCGGGCGGGCGTGAGAGCGAATAAAACACGGAGGGCTACGGAGAGCCTCGGAGGGGGACACGGAGCAAGGCGGGAGTGGTCGTTCCGATTTGGGGCGAAGCGGTTGACGGAATTCAAAGACAAGCTGTTGGGAAGCGAGATTCTGGCTCGCATGGCTGAAGCTCCCGTGCGGGTGAGGAATCGACTTGTCGCAACGTCTCGAGCGATTCGGTTCGAAAACATTCCCTATGCAATTACGGGCGACTGTGCGGTTTCTCTTTGGGTGGCAACAGTTGATCGCGCCGCGGTTCGCAATACCCAGGATGTCGATCTTCTGATTCGCCGATCCGATTTCGACCGTGTTCGGTCCAGCATGGAGCAGGCAGGATTTACATATCGCAAAGCAGCGGGGCTAGAACTTTTTCTGGACCACGGGGCGACGAGTCCGCGCGACGCGGTGCATCTGGTCTTTGCGAATGAGCTTGTTCGCGCGGGTGAGGCCGCGCCGAATCCGGGCGTTGAAGAGTCAACCGATCTGGGTGATTTTCGCGTGATCAATTTGGACGCGCTCGTGCGAATCAAGCTGACCGCCTTTCGGGATAAAGACCGCACGCACCTTCGTGATTTGATCGGCGTGGGTCTGATCGATGGGACTTGGGTTCAGAAACTGCAGGGCCAATTGGCCGAGCGATTGCAAACGTTGCTCGACACGCCGGATGGTTGAAGCTTCGCGAATGTGTCGCACCCTTTCAGGGTGCGGGATTTTGGGGGCGCAGGACCGGGGGTGTCGCTCGAAGACTCGCTCCACGCCCCGGCTACTTTCTTTCAGTCCTTCGGACTGCGATGCAGGCTGCCGTGATCATGTGCGACACGGCCTCCTTCTAGTCTTTGTGTGACTTGAAACGTGTGCTGCGTATCGGGACACCAAGGATTTCAGAAGGCGCGGAAGACGGTTTGGCCTGCTTGCGAGCGGTTTCTAGTCTCGATACTTCGTGTGGCAGTCCTTGCATGAGGCCTGGACCTGCTTGAACGTGTCGGAGAGTTTCTTTATGTCTTTGTACTTCTCTTGCGCGATGAGCATGGCTTCGAGCGCGGCGATGCGCTCGGCATCCTGCTTGAGTGCGCCCAAGAACGTTGGGGGTTTGGATTTGGCTTTGGTGCTTTCGGCGGAGATTCGGAAGAGATCGGCGAGGCGGCCGGCTTCTGCCGCGGGGACGAGGTCGGGGTGGTCGGCGGGTGATTGCCAGCCGGCTTTCTCGATGAGTTTGAGATGATCGTTGATCTCGTCGATCTCGACCATGGCCTTGACAAAGGTGGCGGGGTGCGAGACTTCGGGGAAGTTGGCGGGGACGGCGTCGATGAGTTTGGGATCGAGCTCGGTTGCGTTGGCGGCGCAGGCGTAGAGGCCTTCGTAGTTCGGCGCGGTGCCGGAGACTTTCATGCGTTCGACGGCTTCTTCTGGAGTCATCCAGCCGAGGCTTGCGGCGACGGCTCCGGCGGCGCCGGCGCTTCGGTGTTTTCCGTGATGGCAGTGGATGTAGACGGGGCCATCTTGCAGCGCATCGCGGGTGGCGCGGGTGAGTTCGAGTTTGCGTTTTTCATCGAAGCCGTTGTAGCCGATGGGGAGGTGGATGTAGCGGATGCCGACGAGCTTGGCTTGTTCGACGTCGGGCTCGGCGCCGTCGACGCTGATGATGGTTTTGATGCCCATCGCCTTGAGCAGGGTTAATGCAGCGTCGCCTTCGGGGACGCCTCCGGAGTAGAAACCTTCGTGGTACGCGACGATGTTGTGCAGGCCGGGGAGGTCGCGGGGTCTTTCGTCTTTCAACGTGGGGAGAGCGTTTGGGGGCAGAGCTTCGTTGGTCGGCGCGACTTTGGGTGGAACGGCTGGGGTTGGCTGGTTGGGTGATGTGCCGGATGCGTCGGCGGCTGGGCCATTTCGCTCGGACGCGTTGGCGCGCGGCCACGCGAGGCCGGCGAAGGCGGTCAGAAATGCGAGGCAAAGGACTGCGATGCCGCGGGATTTCAGGCGGGGTCTCCTTGGGCAGTCAATGTATCAGGAGAGGATTCGACGCGGCGTGGGCGGTGGCGCGATGGATTGGGAATGCAGGTCTCACGCGGCAGTGTTCATTGGAGGGGGTGCATGCGAATTTCGGGGCGGGGCGCGGTTGAGCGCGGGGAAGGGATCGCGCGAGGCGATTGCACCGGCGGATGAGCGGAGTGATGCGATGCGGGATTCGCGGCGGCTGAGCAGGGGAGTGACGAAAGTGGGGGGAGGGTCGAGCGTGGGGGCGGGTTCGAGAGCGACCGTCTGATGGTTGTGCGCGGGCTCCAGTCGCGGTGCGGAGTTGGAGCGGTGAATTGCTTTACGGGATTCTGAGGCGCGGATGCGAGAAGAAGAACTGAGCGAGTTTCGTGACTCGGTGCGAAGCGCGGCGAATTCGGCGCGGAGGGATTCGCAGGCGAGATTCGGGGGCGAGGTGTGTGCGGATGGGATGGATGGGTCTAATAGGACTGATGGGTCGGATAGGACCGATTGGGCGGATGCGCGATGGTGAGGTGGGCTGATCGCAGGTTCTAAAGAAGATGCGGGCGTTGACGCGGTTTGGGTGTGTGCCGCGGCGTCCCTTCCCCCTACCGCTTCCCTCAGGGAAGGGGCTTCGGAATTGTGCGAGGTGCGCGTGCTGGAATTTGGGAGCGGATGTGACCCACCCCCAACCCCCTCCCTCAGGGAGGGGGCTCCTGAAAAGCGCAGGCCGAGGCGGACGAGATTCGACGCGGCGCGGGTCTGGAGGATGGGGTCGGGGGCTGTGGTGCTGGTGCGACAGAGGGAGCCGGTTGCCGCGGGAAGGACGGAGAAGGAGACGATGCGGGCCTGCTGGAGTTGGAGAGACTCGAGGCGGCGGAGGGTGGATTGGGTGAGGTCGGACTCAAACCAGGCGAGTACTTCTTCGACGGAGAGGGAGAAGGCTTTGGCGATGGTGGCGCAGGACTTACCGTCGAGGAAGGCGGAGCGGTGTTGGGGGTGGAGGGAGGGGGTCACGGAGGTATTGTACGGGTTTTGTATGGTATTACAAGCCGGAAGTTAGCGTTTTGTGAGGAAATTTCGGAAGTCATTGTGGTGACTGGATTTGTTGCGGAAACGGCTTGCCGAACTGCCGATTATTATCATACAATAATCAAAGTATTCTCTGATCGAAGTTTGCCATGGTTCAACTCACCGACATTCACCCGCTCACCGGTTTTCTCCGCGATCACAAGGCGCACCTGGAACGACTGGCAACGACGGGACGGCCCGAAGTTCTCACCGTCAACGGGAAGGCCCGCGTAGTGGTCCAGGATGCGGAGGCGTATCAGAAAATGCTGGATGCGCTCGATGCGGTTGAGACGGAGCGCATTGTGCGGGAGCGATTAGCGTCGCTCGATCGCGGCGAGTCGGGAGTTCCGGCGGAGCAGGTGCTTGCGGATGTTCGCAAGCGGATGGGGATCAAGCGGAAATAATCGCGGGTGCGATACACGGTTGTCTTTCACTCGGAAGCCCGCGACGAGGCGCTTGATGCGGCGGAGTACATTGCCGCGAACGGGTCAGATGAAGCGGCGCTTCGTTGGTATGAAGGACTCGAAGCAGCGATCGGCTCGCTTGAAACGATGCCTGCGCGGTGTGGTTACGCGCGAGAGCATGGGTCGTTTCCCGGAGTGGAACTGCGCCAGCTTGTCTACAAGTCGCACCGATTGATATTTACGATCCGTCAGGCGGAGGTGCATGTGCTTCATCTGCGGCATGTGGCGCGGGCGGATATCGACTCGACCCCGGATAATCGCTGACTGCTGTTGCGGATTCGAACATCTCAAGCTCCTCGTTGATCTTGAATGCTTGCAGTGGTGGCCTCGCGCGATTGACCGCACTCGGGACATGACGCAATTGCCGCCAAACCCGAGAGGTCGTAGCCGCAATGCACGCAGCAGCCGCGTGCAAGGCGGCGATTGCGGCGAATCGCTCGCGGTATCTGCCACAATCCCCATGCGACTGCTGCGTAAAGGATGGTGTTGAGCGCGAAGCCGGGCCAGAGGGGGCACCACGGAAGGCGTTCTTTGCCTTGATTCGGACCAAATTGCAAGAGATAGAACCAATGCTCGCCAGTTCCATCATCGAGAGACCAAGCCTGGAGGCTTCGAAACGGTCTTCCGCATTCGAGCGTGCGCATTTCGTGATCTGCGCCCGGTGCGGAGTAGGCCCATATGTGGCTCACATTCTCTGTCTCGGATAGCACCGCGTGGTAGCACGCGGGCCAGTTCGAGGGCGCGGATTTCGGCCATTCCGGCTTGAGAACATGTATTCCGGAGAGTGGAATGCCGCGTGGGGCGGTCCACAGAAACCACCATGAAATCGAGACGTTGAGCAGTACGCCGAGGACGACAAACGGAGCGCTTTTGCGAACAAGACTTCGGACGCGACTTTCCGATGCTCTATTCGCCACTAATTGAGATTACCCTTTCCTCCGCCCCTC
>JAEUJD010000090.1 GCA_016793015.1 Phycisphaerales bacterium | reverse complement strand
ATCAGTTCGCTCGCGTCGTTCTCGTCGAGGCCGCCCTGCTTTTCGCCCTTCTCGATGAGCTCCTTCGCGCGATCGGAAAAGACCTGACGCGTTGCAAGAACACTCTCGATTCGGGCGCGGGTCTTGGTATCAAAATAGTCTGTGAGCAGCAGCGACGTAAAGACGCGGTGCTCGGGGTTCAAAACCGAGCGGAACGCCGTGGCGATGATCGGCTGGCTCTTGTTGCCGACGTTGGCCATGTCATAAAAGTTGTGGGGCTCCATCGCGAACTGATGGAAGAAGCGGGCAACCCAGCGGTACTCGTCGGGGCGGCCGATGCGGATCGCGCCGTGGCGCTCGCCGCTGGTCTTGTCGAGTTGGGTTTCGGAGATCGAGAAGCCGGGGTAGATCTTCGCGAACAGGGCGCAGGCGGTCTTGTTGCATTCCTTGTTGACAAGGAGTTCCTTGTCGTACATCGGCACTTCCTTGCCGAACATGCTCGAAAGCTCGGCAAAGAGGCGGTGCTGCATCTGGATCGGATTCGCGTAACTGCTCATGGTCCCTCCCGAACTCATCTATTTAAGGCCGCATCGGACAGGGCGAGAGCCGAGTTTCGCGATAGTGTCAGTTCGGGCACGAAAGGGCCCTTGCGACGGTCTCTGCAAGCTTCGCGGCCGCTTCGGGACACTGCCCGAAAAACAACTCGGGTTCTGCCAATTCGCATTCGATGACCATTGGCTGTCCCGCTTCGTCGTAAACCAAATCGATCCGGGCAAAGGCCGTCGGCCTCGCGAGCGAATGAAGGCACCGGTCCGCGATCTCAAAATCTTCGGACGATGGGGTTGCGAGTTCCGCGCCGCCACCAAATTCCGCCTGGACCCGAAAATCGCCCGGCTTTGCGGACTTGCGGACAGCGTGAGAGAAGTCCCCGTCGATGTAAATCAGGGAAAGCTCTCCGCGCTCGAGCACCGACGACTGAAATTGCTGAGCCACGAGCGGGCCGGAGAATACGCGATTCTCCCGAAGCCAGGTGTCGAGGTCTTCACTCGATCGGATGACACTCGTTCGGTACGCGGTTGCACCGAAGGCGGGTTTGATGACCCACTCCGTCCAAGGGCTGGAAAATCCTCGAAGCGAATCGAGACATCCAATCGAGATCGTCGGGACGCTTCGGACGCCTCGCGATTCGAGGTCGATCAGGCTCCGCTTGTCGAGACACCAGGCCACCAGCTCTACAGGATTCCAAACTCGAGTTGCCTTCGCGCAGGCATCGAGCCAGGCCAGGAATCGATCTGGGTCCAAATGCCAGTCCCACGTGGACCGGATCAGTATTCCGCCGCAGCTCGACCAGTCGGCATCTTCATCGTCCCACGCGAGCCGCACCGAGTCGATGCCGATGGCGCGAAATGCCTCAACCAGCGGGGCATCGGCCAATCGCGCAGGCTCGTTTCCGCGGCAAGTTGCAATCGCGATCTGCGCTTTCCTGGACATGCCAAAAGCATAGATTGGGGGCGCACGCAATCGGCTCTTCGCGGCTTTCACTCGGCGCGTCTGGTTGCAACGAGGACGCGAGGAAAGTTTTCGATGTCCGGAAGGATGCGTGCCGCTTCCAGCATCGGATGAGCCGAGGCCAAGGCGAGCGTTTGGTCGGCTGTGCATGCCGCGATCTCGATCAGCAGAAGCCCCCCCGCCCGCAGCAGCGGCGGCGCGGTCTCGATCAAGGGGCGTACGCGGTCCATTCCGTCGGCCCCGCCCCGCAGCGCGATGTGCGGCTCGTGGTTCTTGACGTTGGGCTCGACGTCATCCCATTCATGATCGGGAATGTATGGGGGATTGCTGACGATGTAGTGGAGGGACCCGTGCGAACCTGCCGCGGGATGGGCCAAGAGAGGAGCGAGAAGATCGCCTGGCAGGAGCTCGATTCGATCGATGACGCCGTGGCGGATCGCATTGAGTCGTGCGACCGCAAGCGCATCGTCCGAAATATCGACGGCAATTGCCCGCGCCAGCTTCATTGAATTGAGCAGAGAAATCGCGATGCAGCCCGAACCCGTGCAGACGTCGGCGATCAGGGCGCCCTCGCCGGACGCGCCGCCGAAGCCCGCGGTGTTTCTGGCGTGCTGAAGCACATATTCGACGATTGTCTGAGTTGCAGGCCTCGGGATCAGGACGCGTTTGTCGACCGTGAAAGGGAGGCCGAAGAACCACGCTTCGCCGACGAGATATTGCACCGGCTCGTGTTTGAGCGCGCGGGAAACCAGATCGCGCAATCCGTTGAGTTCAAGCGCGGTCGAGGGACGATCCGGCTCCATGTACAACCGAAGCCGCTGACAGCCGAGAACGTGGCTGAGGATCATCTCGCTCATCAGCCGGGGTGAATCCAGGTTGTTGTGCGTGAACGCCTCGTTCATCCAGCCCAGCAGGCGGCGGGTCGTCCAGGATTGCGTGGCGGTTTCGGTCACCTCCAGAGTCTAAGCTCTAACGCGTCACGATGTACCTGTTTTTCTTCCCGTCCTCCCGCAGCGTCTCCGGGTCAATGCGCGGCCGCCTCGACTTATTGGATGTGACATAGCCGAGAAACGTCTGGCCACGATACAGCTTCGGTGGATTGAGTGCCGCCTTGTTTCTCGCGCTCTCGGCTCCGGTTTTGCTGCCATATGGCGACGTGTCGTTGAACATGCTCTGGCGGTTCCACTTGTTCCCATATTGCCCCAACTCATTCCCGATGGAATCGGCCGCATAAGACGAGCCCGGTCGGCCGAGGAAAGTTCCGTCTTCGGCGACGATTGCAAGGTCATAAGGCTGCTTGTTCGGGATTCCCGGTTTGCCGCCACTCGCCTCGGTGTAGTTCGAGCGAGCGCTCTGATCAGCAAGGTCCTGCCAAGATGCGCACCCCGAAGCCAGCATTGCGACGGCGCCGACGCACAGAACGAGAATCCGAAATTGCAAGATTGTCCACCCCTTCTCCCCACTGTAACCGATACGGCAAGTCCTACTTCCCCTCAAACCAGTTTTTCCCGGCATGTGCATCAACCCCCAGCGGCACGCTCAAAGTCATCGCGTGTTCCATCTTGTCCACCACGAGCGTCTTCGCAGCCTCCGCCGATTCCGCAGGGACTTCAAAGACCAGTTCGTCGTGGATCTGGAGCAGCATTTTCAGGCCATTGGGTGCCTTGCCCTCGTCGATGATGCGCTGGATATTCACCATGGCCAACTTGATAAGGTCTGCCGCGGAACCTTGGACGACGCTGTTGATCGCGATCCGCTCCGCGAAAGCGCGTCGCGCCGGCACGTTGCTTTCTATATCGAGGATCGGCCGGCGCCGGTGCATGATCGTTTCGACGTAGCCGTAGCGTTTGGCCTGCTGCACGCATTCTTCGAGGAACGTCGTGATGCCCGCGAACTTGCGTTTGTACCCGTTGATGATCTCCGCGGCCTCGTCGTTGCCGATGTTGAGCCGGCGGGCGAGGCCGTAAGGCGTGACACCGTAGACGATGCCGAAGTTCACCATCTTCGCACCCGAGCGTTGCTCTTTGGTGACCTGATCGAGCGGGATGTGATGGACCTGCGCCGCGACAGCGGTGTGGATGTCGGCACCCTCGTGGAAGGCCTGCGTGAGCGCGGGATCTTTTGAGAGGTGCGCGAGCAGCCGGAGCTCGATCTGTGAATAGTCGGCGGTGACGAGCAGGTGACTGGGCTGCGCGACGAATGCCTTGCGGATTTCGCGGCCGATCTCGGTGCGAATGGGGATGTTCTGAAGATTGGGGTCGCTACTGGCGAGCCGACCTGTGGCAGCGACGGTCTGGTTGAAACTGGTGTGGACGCGGCCGGTCTTGGGGTTGATCTCTTCCTTGAGTGCGACGAGGTACGTCGAAACGAGCTTGGAAAGCTGGCGATACTCGAGAATCAGCTTCGGGATTGGCGTCGTCAGCGTCGCATCGTCGCCAAGTTTTTCAAGGACTTCGGCGTCGGTCGAGAAGCCGGTCTTGGTTTTTTTGATCGGCTTGATGCCAAGACCGGGTATGTTGTCGTCGGGGCGGTTGAACAGTGCCGCGGAAAGTTGCTTGGGAGAGTCGGGGTCGAACGTCCGTCCCAGGCTTTGCTTTGATTCCGAATTCAGCGAATCGAGAATTTGCACAAGCTTGGATTGCAGACGGGCACGCTGGCGATCCAGTTCGTCGCCGTCCACCTTGATGCCGTTGAACTCGAGTTCGGCGAGTACCTCGACCAAGGGCATCTCAAGGTCGTAATACAGGCTCGTCAGCCCCTTCGCACGCAATTCCGGCAGCATCACCTGCATCAGCGCCAGCGTCAGATCCGCATCTCCCGCGGCATACGGCGTCGCCAGATCCACCGGCACCGAATCAAACTGCTTCTGATCCTTCCCGCTGCCGATCAATTCAGAGATGGAAGACTTTGTTCGGCCTAGCAGCGCCAGCCCGAGGGGCTCGAGCGCGTGCGACGACCGGGATGGATCAATCAGATAGCTCGCGATCATCGTGTCGCCCGCGCCGAGCGGATCGTCCGGCCCGGCCGGGACCGCAAACCCGCGCAGCATTACGCCCGCACGACGAAGCACGATCATGTCGTACTTGAGGTTGTGGCCGACCTTTGGCTTGCGCGGGTCTTCTAGAACCGGCTTGAGTGCGGCGAGGACGGTCGCCTCGTCGAGGTGCGAGCTGCAGTCCGGCGAGCGAACGGGGATGTATACCCCGGTTCCGACCTTGATACTCAGGCTGATGCCGCAGAGATCGGCCCGGGTGGGCGAGATGCTTGTCGTTTCAGTATCGATCGCGATGACCGGCGCTGATTTCAATTCCTTGACGAGCGCATCGAGTTCTTTCTTGGACTTGATGCAGCGGTATTCGCCGCCCGGATTGGTGATCGCCTTGGGCTGATCAAACGCGGCGAACAAGCCGCCATCAAAGAGCCCGCCGGGCTGAACGGAGCGTTCTTTCCGCTCGGGCTTTGGCTCGCCGGGACCAATCCTTGGTGCCTCGTCCGGCATCGGAGCTGCAAGCCCCGCCGGGAGCGTCTCGCCTCGCGCAAGCATCAATGCGCGAACGTCTTCCTGATAGCGATTGAACCCGAGTTCTTTCAGAATCGGGATGAGTCGTTCAAGCTTGAAGCCGCTCGCCGCGGCAGATCCCAGAGCCAATTCCACCGGCGTGTCGTGCCTCAGGGATACAAGCTGCTTCGAAAGAGCCAGTTTCGGAATCGCTTCGCGAATCTTCTCTCCCCGCTTGCCCTTGATTGTGCCGGCGGCAGCAATGAGATTGTCCAGCGTGCCATGCTCCGCGATGAGCGCAGCCGAGGTCTTCTCGCCCACACCCTCCACGCCGGGCACGTTGTCCACCGTGTCACCCATCAGCGTGAGGTAATCGATGATCTGCGACGGATCGAGCCCCATGTCCGCTTTGAGTTCTTCGACGCCGATCTTGAGATCGGTGTGGACGTCGAAGAGTTCGACGTTCGCCGCGAGGAGTT
>JAEUJD010000208.1 GCA_016793015.1 Phycisphaerales bacterium | reverse complement strand
CCAGTTCCAGGCTGAGCAGGTACGGCTCCTCGCGCTTGGGCAAAAAGCACGTGCGGAGCATCAACTGCCCGAGCGTGGGCGAAGGAACCGGCAGCGCTGGCACCCCGGGGGAAGGCGGGACGGGAGGCGGCGCAGGCACCTCGACAAGCAGACAGATTCCCGCGGCTTCCGGGCCGGCCTTCGTGCAGCGGATCACGCCCCCATCGAACCGGATCTCGGCCTGCGTGGGCATGTCGTCGTTGCCGATGAGATGTTCGCCACGCAACTCGAAGGTGGTTCTGGGAAGGCCCGCGGAATCGAAGACTGCAAAGCTGAACATTCCGGCGCGGACTCCCGCTCAGATCTTTCGGAAAAGATGAGCGGGGAGTGTACGTCGGAAGGGGCACCACCCGCGCGGATTCCCGGCGTGTAACCTTGCGGGTGCCAGGACCCGCGCCGAGGGCTCCGGAATTCTGCCTTTCTCGCCACCACACCCGTACGCCCCGATTCTTTAACTCCAAATCGCCATGCCAACTCCCACGGACCGCGCCGTGCCCACGACCGACCTGAACCTGCCGGGAAAGCGCTCCGGCAAGGTTCGCGATGTGTACGAACTGCCTCCGGATGCGCACGGCCCGCGGCTGCTCATTATCGCGACCGATCGCATTTCCGCGTTCGATGTCGTCATGCCCACGCCCATCCCGGGCAAGGGCAGGCTGCTCACCGAACTCTCGACCTTCTGGCTGAGATTCATCTCCGATTCCGGCATCGCCCCGACGCACTATTTGTCGTCCGATGTCCGCGAGGTTCCGCCCACAGCCTTCCGCGGTTCGGCCCTGACCCCGCACGATCTCGAAGGTCGAATCACCATCGCGCGAAAGGCCGCCGTCGTCCCGATCGAATGTGTGGTGCGCGGTTACCTCGAAGGATCGGGCTGGAAGGAATACGCCCACGCGGGCACAGTCTGCGGCGTCGAATTGCCCGCCGGACTCCGTCAGTGCGACCGGCTACCCGAGCCGATCTTCACGCCCGCAACCAAAGAAGAATTCGGCAAGCACGACGAGAATGTGACGTTCGAGCGGGCGAGCAAACTGGTCGGCGTCGAGACAATGACACGCCTGCGCGACGCTTCCATCGCCATTTACCGCAGAGCGAGCGAGCATGCTTCGGCCCGCGGCATCATCATCGCCGACACCAAGTTTGAGTTTGGACTGCCCCTGGGCAGCGATGGCCGCCCGCTTGGCTCGGCCCCGATTCTCGTCGATGAGGCCCTGACGCCCGACAGTTCGCGTTTCTGGCCCGCATCGACCTACACGCCGGGGCGGGCGCAACAGAGCTTCGACAAGCAGTATCTCCGGGAGTATCTGGAGACGCTCGTCGCCGCCGGTCGTTGGAACAAGCAAAGCCCCGGCCCCGAACTGCCGGCGGAGATTGCAGAAGCGACAAGGCAGAAGTACCTCGCAGCTCTGCAGTCGCTGACGCGTGCCTGACATCAGCCCGGGCCGAAACCCACGCGGCTGACCCTCGCTCGCAGTACCCGCACAGAACTACTTGTTCTCGATCTTCTGGACGTTCTGCTCGGACTTGCGCTTGCGATACGCCTCGATCATCGCGCGATGCTCCGCCATGCCCGGCGGTTCGATGAACAGGCTGTCGAATCGCTCGCCGTTGACGGCCAGTTCCTTCTTCTCCGGGTCGCGGAACCGCTCCTCGACCAGATCGAAGGCGAAGCGGCGCAGATCCTCGGGCGCCGCCTTGAAGACAAGAGCCGCCTGATCAAGCCCCAGGAAGCTCATGAACTGAACGAACGTCGCGCCGGCCTGGATCCGGAAGTCCGGCTCCATCACGTCCATGCGGGCGTTGGCCGTATCGACGGCGCTGGCGTTGCGCTGGATCTTCATGAAGAAGCCGTGCGACTTGGCCGCGTAATCCATCTGGCTGCGGAACTGGGCATCGTCTCCATCGAGGAGCGAAGCGAACGCGCCGAGCAGCGACGCCGTCACTTCCGAAACCGCAACGTTGGGCGAGCGCTGACGCTCGGCGAGCTGCGCTTCCACAAACTCTTCGAGCGGCACGCTGAACTTCCGCGGGCGATCCGGATCGTTCAGGTTCATGCCGCCCCACGTCGCGAGGTGGCGGTAGTACTTCTCGGCGATATCCCGCATCCCCAGGCGATAGAAGTAGAGAATCACGTCGGTAAAGAAATTCTCGTAACCGGCGGCGTACATGGTGTAGGCCCGATCGGCCGTGTCCCACTTGCTGCGGGCGACCAATTCCGTCATGATGTCCGCGTAGGTCTGCGCGAAGATCGGATCGGGGATCTCGAGATACATCTCGCCCGCGCCGAGGTTGAAGCCCAGGTAGTCGAAATACGTCTGGCCGTAGCGGTACAGATCCTGCACCGCCTGGATGACGATTCGATCGGTGTTGGTGAAGTCAAAGTCCTTCTCAGCGCGGGCCGTCGTGCGGAGCAAACCCCGCTCCACGCCCTGCGCCGACCAGTACAACGCGTGCGACGCCGGGACGCGCCAGTCGATCGGACCGTACTTCTTGACGTAGCGAACCATTTGGCTCGCGTCCATGTTGTACCGCGTCTCGAGCATGTAGCGCCGCGCGAACGGCAGGAACGCATCCCACGCCGGCTTCAGCGACGGGTCCCGCACCATCGCGAGCATCGCCTTCATCCGCGGGCTCATCGTCTCTTCGGCGATCTTCCCGCTGGCCGATTTCAGCACCGCGCGGATCAGCTCGTAGCGGCGCAGGAGCGTCATGATCGCGTCGCCGTCGGCCCGTGAATCTTCACCGATCGCGACATGATCGCCGACTTCCTTCTCGATCCGATCGATCAGCGTCCGAACCTCCGGGGTCGCCGCGATCACGTCGCTCAGGTCGCGCGGCGCATCGGCGACCGGCTGCAGAAACGCCACCATCTGCGCGATCGCGTGATCGCGTGAGCGGTCCTTGAAATCCCGCGCCGGGGGCTGCCCGAGAAGCGTGGTCCACTCTTCGGCCAGCTTCATTTTGTAGAACCTGTTCGCGTCGTCGGTGATGCCGCCGATCTTGTGCAAAAAGATCCACGCGAGCTCCTTGTGCAGGAGCATGTCGTTGGGATTCGCGACGATCCCCTTCGAGCGGAGGAGATCGATCCCTTTCTGAACCCAGTACCAGCGTTCCGAACGCGTCTGCGTCGAAACCGAGATGTTGTACGCCATGTTCCACGCATGGAACACCCACACCCGCGGGAAGCGCGGCTGAAGCCTCGTGATCGCCTCCGCGAGTTGATTCAACTCAAAGAACTTGCCCTCTTGCTTCAGATCGTTCGCCCGGATCCACAGAAAGTTGACAAACACGCCCCGGAACGCCCCGAGCGCGATCCCGAGCGCCACTTCCGGCGGCTGCCCCTCCTCGATCCGATCCGTGTACGCCAGCTTGTTCCGGCTCGCCACCGACGCCAACTGCACCGAAAGCACCACGCTGCCCGCCATCGCGAGCAGAATGCACATCAGGGCGACGGACTTGGTAAGCGTGAATCGAAACATGAGGTGTCCGGAATCTCTAGTTGCCCGAGTACATCGCAAGTTCGCGCGATCGGAAAATCAGCGAACCGACCGTAAACAGAACCACGATCAGCAGTATCAGTAGTAATCCCCCCGTCGCGACGCTCGACCAGGGCAAGAGCACCCCGTCCACCAGCCGCTGGGCCGGACGCAGGTCCGCATAGAAGCGGAAGGGCGTCGACACCCCGGCCGCGATCTTGTCGATCACCCAGAAGAACGGCAGATCGTTCCCCTTGTTATCGGTGATGTTCCAGTTTTCCAGCGCATCCGTGATGAACCGCGCGCTCTCCGCCACAAGGAATATCCCAAACGCCGTCAGCGTCGCCACCGAGAACGACAGGAACGTCGCGGCACACACACCCGCCATCGCGATGAACGCCGTCTTGAGCCACAGCACCGCAAAGACCCGGAAGAAATTGACGCGGTAGCTCCCCGCCGAATACGACACTTCCAGCGCATCCACCGAGAAGTACGTCACGCCCGGATTGGGCACCCGGTTGAAGA
>JAEUJD010000206.1 GCA_016793015.1 Phycisphaerales bacterium | reverse complement strand
ACCCCATCCCCCACCCGGATCCCCCGGATCGCCTGGCTCGGAGGCGACGGCATCGGCCCCGAAGTCCTCGATGCAACCCGCAGCGTCCTCGACTCGATCGGCTTCCGCGCTGAATACATCCCCGCCGACATCGGCTGGAAGTTCTGGTGCGAAGAAGGCAACCCGCTCCCCGAGCGCACGCTCGATGTGCTCCGCTCCACCAACTGCGCCATGTTCGGCGCGATCACTTCCAAGCCCGCTTCCGACGCCGCACGCGAACTCGCCCAGCCGCTCCGTTCCCGCAATCTCAAGTACGCCTCACCCATCGTCCAGCTCCGCCGCCAGTTCAATCTCTTCGCCAACATCCGCCCCGCGCAGACATTCGCACCCTCCGATCGCCCTCTCAACGTCATCGTCGTGCGCGAGAACACCGAAGGCCTTTATTCCGGCCTCGAGATTCATCCCACACCGCAATCGCTCGTCGCAGCGCTCGACCCCGATCGCCGTCTCCCGCACCTACGCGAAACAGATCCATCCGATCTCGCTCTCTCCGTCCGCGTGACCACCCGCGCCGGCACCGAGCGCATCATCCGCCGCGCCCTCGAACTCGCGCGTTCCCTCAACCGCAAGCGCGTCACGCTCGTCGAAAAGGCCAACGTCCTCCGCGCCACCGGCGGCCTCACCACCGAAGTCGCCCGCACCATCGCAACAGCCTTCCCCGAAATCCAATTCCGCGAAGCCCACATCGACACCGCCTGCATGGATCTCGTCCGCCGCCCGAGCGAGTTCGATGTCATCGTCGCCGAAAATCTCTTCGGCGACATCCTCTCCGATCTCACCGCCGGTCTCAGCGGCGGCCCCGGCCTCGCGCCGAGCGCCAACATCGGCGACACCTACGCCGTCTTCGAACCCGTCCACGGCTCCGCCCCCGACATCGCCGGCAAGAGCACCGCGAATCCCTGCGCCGCATTCCTCTCCGCATCCATGATGCTCGACTGGCTCGGCGAACGCCAACTCGCGCAGCGTCTCCATTCCGCCGTCCGCACCGTCCTCACCGAAGCCCGCACAAAAACCCCCGACCTCGGCGGCAGCGCCACCACAAAACAAATGGCGTCGGCCATCATCGCCGCCGCCAAGTAACTCAGCCGTTTCAAACACCATCCCCTTTCTCGCGTGTCTTTTTTCCTATTTGCCATTTGCCCATTTGCGATTTGCTCATTTGAGATTTCCCATGCCCACCAACACCACCACCCAGATCAAGCCCTTCTCCATCATCGACTCCACCCTCCGCGAAGGCGAGCAGTTCGTCAACGCCTTCTTCACCACCGAGCAGAAGGTGCAGCTCGCAACGCTCCTCGATGAATTCGGCGTCGAATATCTCGAACTGACAAATCCGATGGCCTCGCCCCAGAGCCGCGAAGACTGCACGACCATCGCCAACCTCGGCCTCAAGTCCAAGATCCTCACCCACACCCGCTGCCATCTCGATGATGCCCGCGTCGCGGTCGAAACCGGCGTGGATGGCGTCGACGTCGTCATCGGCACCTCCTCCCAACTCCGCAAGTTCAGCCACGGCCGCACCATCGATGAGATCATCGGTATCGCCCGCGAAGTGATCCCCTACCTCCGCGACTCCGGCGTCGAGGTCCGCTTCAGCACCGAAGACAGCCTTCGTTCCAGCCCCGAAGATCTCTTCCGCGTCTACGAAGCCGTCGATGCACTCGGCGTCGATCGCGTGGGCGTCGCCGACACTGTGGGCGTCGGCTCGCCTCGCCAGATCTACGACCTGGTCTCGCAACTCCGCGCCCGCGTCAAGGCCGACATCGAGTTCCACGGCCACAACGATTCCGGCTGCGCCATCGCCAACGCATATTGTGCCCTCGAAGCCGGCGCAACCCACATCGATACCACCGTCCTGGGCATCGGTGAGCGCAACGGCATCACCTCCCTCGGCGGCCTCGTCGCCCGCCTCGCCGTCGTAGACCCTGAATCCGTCCGCAAGTACAACCTTCCGCTCCTCCGCGAACTCGATCAGACCGTCGCTTCGATGGTCGATATCGAGGTCCCCTTCAACAACTACATCACCGGCTTCTGCGCCTTCACCCACAAGGCGGGCATCCACGCCAAGGCCGTGCTCAACGATCCATCCACCTACGAGGCCCTCCGCCCCGAAGACTTCGGCCTCACCCGCTACGTGCACATCGCGCACCGCCTCACCGGCTGGAACGCCGTCCGCAGCCGCGCCGAACAGCTCGGCCTCGCGCTCAGCGATGCCCAGCTCAAGGATCTCACCAATCGAATCAAAACCTTGGCCGATGCGCACGCACTCACGCTCGAGCAGGTGGATTCGCTCCTCCGCTCCGAGCACGAGCGAGCCGGATCAGTAACCGCATCAACGACTGCCCTGGCATAGGTCTCATAGTTCGTATACGACCCAGAGGACCTATCCAACCGCAACCGGCGCACCCACCGCGCCCGAAGTCTCCGCGCGCCCCTTGCCGAGCGCCTTCCTCCCCGCACCCACAAACAACCCGCACTCGCAAAGCGTCCAAACCCCCATCAGCGGCAGCAACCACCACCCGTACGGATCCATCGCCCGCGCGATCTGCTTCACCGCTTCGGGCACATTCCCCTTCCACACGCCCTTGCCAAATCCGAGTATCCAGTGCGGCCGCGTCAACACCCGCGCCGCCGGGCTCGCCAAAAACCGCGCACCCGCTGGCCCTTTGCGAGCCGCCGCGAGTACCACATCGTCCGTCGTTCGCAAAGCCGCGCCCGCGATCGCCACTTCACCGCGCACCATGGCCGCGCCTTCGCGCCCCGTAATCAAAAGCGCCGCCCCGCCCTTCGCTCCATTGCGCTCCGCAAACGCCGCGAACTTCGCCAGGTCAGCCTCGTTCTCCGCTAACCGCAGAATACGAATCGCGCCCGCCGGTGAAGCCTTCGTCGCGAGCTTCGTCACATCACCAAACGCCCCCGCCAGCGCCTCGGTCCGCCGCAGCTTCACTCCCCGCACAATGAACTCTTTCAATCCATCCGTCACCGCACCGGCCTTCCGCGCCACCTTCAACAGCGCGGGCGCCCAATCAATCTCGGGCGCAACCGTCAACACAATCCCCACCGCCGAGAGCGCGACAATCAGCGCATCCGGTTCGCCCCCGCTCGCCCACGTCCCACCCTGAATCGCCAGATCGCGGATATCACCCACAACAAACATGTCCGCCGCGATCGCGCCCACCAGCTGCTCGATGCTCTCGCCCCGACCCGTCAGCGCACCCCAGCCCACATCCTTCGCGCGCCGCACCCAGCTCGCCTGTTCATCCACCGTCATCTGCCGCTGCCGCTCGATCTCCGCGCGCTTCGGACCATTCCCCGCTCCATCCGTCCACGCAAGCCCCGCATCCGCAATCACAATCGCTTCTGCAAACCGCCCCTGCTCGCGCAGCGTCGCAACCTCCGAGGCGTAATCCATATCCGGCAACGCCGCAAGCGTCAGCCGCGCAAGCCGCGCCGGAGTATCAACCGCAAGAATCACAAGCAGCGAAAGCGCAAGAACAAGCCGCGTGACATTCCATCGCCTTGACCAAAGAAATGGAATTGACCGAACAAACCGCATCATGAACTCAGTGTCCCGCCTTCCACGCCTCATGCCTCGATGCCCAATGCCTCGATGCCTTCTTTCTCTCATCACCTTCGCGGCCTTTAGAGCGCCGACGCATTCGCGCTCCCGCTCGTTCCCAACCAGCAAATTGCGAGAGCAAGCCTTTGTCTCTCCGCGAAACTCCGCGCTCTCAGCGTCCTCCGCGTTCTCTCTCCTACTCCCCCGCCGCCACCCGTGTTCCCCCCTCATCATCAAACGCGACCCGAACCGAGGCACTCTCCCCCACAATCCGCCTCACCAATCCCTCAATCTCCGCTCGGGCACTTTCCCGAACCCGCTCCAGTTCCGCCCCGGTAACCCTCATCTTCAGCGCCTGCTCGTGCAGCCGCGCCCGCGCGATCCCCAAGTGCTCCTCGCCCGCCATCGATCGAAACCGCAGCCCCGCCAGTTCCACGCCCGTCTTCTCCTGCCCCGTAAAAACCTCCGTCGCGATCCGCTTCGGCGCGGGCACACGCAGCGAGTACACGCCCCCGATCGGACTGAACACCACCCGCGACGATTCCAGCTTCGACAAGTCCACCCCGTAACTCAACCGCGCCGGCGCTTCCACCGTCGCGACCACACTCCCAAACCAGTTGTCGTCGTTGTTCTGTGCGCGAACTGTCGTCTCGATGCGGCTCGTCACCAGTTCACACGTCCGTAAATGCCGCACCACATTCGCCTGCATGGCGACCGCCTGTGACCCACTCTCGCGCATCGCCGAGTGAATCACCCGCTCCTGCTGCATCCTCAATCCCACCGAGCCAAGCACCCCAGCCCCCAATGTCCCCCCAAGCCACAACACCCGCCCCCGCCAGCAAGCGCGCGGAATCTCCGACAGAGAGGTGTTTGCTTCAACCGGTGCCATATCCCTTCCTTTGGAATCGACCATCCACCCATTCACCCGTCATACATCCTTCCACTCCCGTACCTTTCCCACATGCCCGCAACCGTCCGCCTCCGCGCCCTTCAAGGCACCCCCCTCGACGACGGACCAACTCGCCGCGTGGTCGAATCGACCGCCCACGCGCTCGCCGAGCGCGAAGGCATCGACCTCACCAGCCTCGAAACCTCACCCGAAGGCATCGTCCTCACGCTCGAAGCCGACCGCATCGTCGGTCTCGGCTTCCTCGCCGAACTCCGCCGCATCACCAACAAGTGGTACGAAGACAAATACCGCGACGGCCCCCTCTGGGGCACCCCCGCGCCCGGCACCGAATTCGAGTTCGACTGATCTCGTGCCACCGGGCTTCTGCCCGGTGTTCTTCGCCGAGCCACCGAAAACCGCGTCCGGCGTGCCGCAGCCTTTCGCTACAGTCCCCCAATGCCGGGCAGCACGCCCCCAAAACCTCTACGCCTGCTCGTCGTCTGCCCCTCCTGGCTGGGCGACTGCGTCATGGCAACGCCCACTCTCAAACTCCTTCGCGACAGCCTTCCCGGCGCATTCATCGGCGGCCTCGTCCGCCCCGGCATGGACGAAGTCCTCGCCGGCCTCCCCTACTTCGATGAGCTCCACGTCGCCCGCTCCTCCGGAGTCATGGGCCCCAAGTTCGTCGCCGCAAAAATCCGACCCCGCCGCTACGACACGACCATCCTGCTCACCAATTCCTTCTCCACCGCCCTCATCGTCCGCATCGCGGGCATCCCGCGTCGCATCGGCTACGACCGCGACGCCCGGGGGCTCCTCCTCACGGACCGCATCGCACCCCCCAAGCGCAGCGATGGACGCCGAAGTCCAGTCTCCGCAGTCGCTTACTACCAAACGCTCGCTCTCCACGCCCTCGGCAAGTCCCAAGCCGATGTTTTGAATTGCAAAGAAAATCTTTCACTTTCTGCAACACCGGCCGAGCACGCGGCCGCCGCCGCCATCCTTCTTCGGGCCGGAATCTCACCAGACGCCCCCCGTGCGATCCTCAATCCCGGGGGCAACAACGCCGCCAAACGCTGGCCCGTCGACCGATTCGCCGCCCTCGCCCAGTACCTCCATACCGCTCACGGCCTCACCATCCTGATCAACGGTTCCCCCGGCGAGGCCGATCTGGTGGACGAGATCGCCAAGCAGGCGGGCGTTCCGTGCACCTGCCTGCCACGGCTCGGCATCACCATCGGGTCGCTCAAAGCGCTCGTCAAGGGATCGGTCCTCATGGTCACCAACGACACCGGCCCCCGCCACATCGCCGCGGCCTTTGGCGTTCCACTGGTCTCGCTCTTCGGCCCCACCGACCCGCGCTGGACCACAATCCCAGCCCCCGGAGGAGAAGAGATTCTGGCCGCCGACCCGACTTTGCCCGAATCCGAGGTCGCCGATGACCATCCCGAACGTTGCGCGATCGAGCACATTTCGCTGGAAACGGTCCGCCAGGCCTCGGACAGGGCGATTTTGGGTGCCCAGACCCGAAACAAGGCACTTTCAGACCCTTCTTGATTCGCCCGAGGCTTGATCTACGATCTCGGCCCCACTCGGACCGGTCTTCCGACCGGAACTGGCGGGCACAACCGAAGATCCGCGGCCCCGCGGCCGAAGAAACACGGTCCATCCCGGACCGGCCAGTGTCACTCAAGGGGGTGTAGCTCAGGTGGTAGAGCGCTTCCATGGCATGGAAGAGGTCACGAGTTCGAGTCTCGTCACCTCCACTTGAACAAAGACCCCGTCTGCAAAGGCGGGGTTTTTCCTTTTTGGGGATCGAATCCTCCGCGCCTCGGACCGCGTGCAGGGGTTGCAAGAGAGCGGCCGATAGTGATGCCGCGGCATGGATGTCCATCGTCGCGCACCGACGTCGGCTGAACCATGCTCACGACCCATCCTGTGTCGATCGCCCGCGACCAACTGCTCGCGCTCGGAAGAACCGGGCAGAGCTGGTCGTTTCTTGAACAGGCGATGGGGACCGACACCAGCGACGTGGGCGTTTGGCTGCTGATCGCCAGCAACCTGGCCAAGCTGGGTCTCAAGACCTTGGCGACCGAAGCGATGGCGGTGTTGCCCGAGGCGCTCCGGAACGCGCCCGAGCTTGCGGCACTTTCGAGCGGGATCGCGGCGCTGGCGGACGACCGCATCCGCGACAGCACCAAGACGCTCCGTGCGAATGTCGATGCGCTCGGAACAAGGCTGACCGGAACGGTGCGCGCAGAAGACGCGGAGTATTTTCGCGCAAGCGACGGCAACGTGGTTGTGCGTCGCGCGGGCAGGACACATTTGTACGATGCGTGCGGCGCCTCCACACGGGTACTGTCGGAGCATCGCGCCGTGTCGGAGAGCGGGCAGGCGCAGGCATTGATCGTCGCGGGCGTGCGTTCGCCCTGGCTGGTGCAGCGGGCGAGCCGGGCGAGGAAACGCGACAAGCTCGGGTATCGCGCGCCCCTGTACCTAGTTGAGCCGGACGCTGGTGCCTTTGCCGATGCGCTCGCGATGGACGATCTGGCCGAAGAGCTGCGTGACGGGCACGTGCAAGCCTTCGTCGGCCCGGCCGGCGCGGCAGACTTTGCGATGTTCCTGCGCTCGCGGCTCGATCTGCGGCTGCCCCGCGCGATCGTTCTTGATCCCCGTTCATCGCAGTCGCTCGGCGCCGAGATCACGGCGGTTGTACGCGACGCGTTCGCGGAGCAGGATGTCGAGACCAGGCGCCTCGAGCGGGCCGTGTACGAGAAGTACGCCGGGCGTGACGCAGCGTGGTGGCGCACCCGGTTTCTCGATCGGTCAACGCCGCTGCGCGTGCTGATTCCGACCAGCAGATTCTCGACCTTCGTGCAGCACTCGAGCCGGGATATCGCGTCGGCGTTCGAGTCGCTCGGCCACAGCGCGCGGGTGCTGCTCGAGCCGGACGGCTCGTCGCATCTCGCTGCGGGCGCATCGCTCCGGGCGCTGCACGACTTTGAACCCGATCTGGTCGTGTGCATCAACTACCCGCGTGCCGCGATCGGGGCGTTCTTGCCCCGGAATCTCCCGTGGGTCTGCTGGATCCAGGATCTGATGCCCCATTTGTTTGACGAACGCATCGGGCGCGGGCTCGGCGATCTGGATTTCACGATCGGCCATGTGAAGCCCGCGCTGCACGAGCACTATGCCTACCCGCGTGCGTCGAGCCTTGTGCTACCGGTGCCGGCGAGCGAAACGAAGTTCTTCCCGGCGATCGCCACGCCGACCGATCGCGCGAGATTCGAGTGCGAGATCGCGTACGTCGGTCACCAGAGCGAGACGCCCGAGGCGCAGCACGAGCGGATTCTCGCGGAACTCGGCAGCGGCGCTCCGAGCGACAACGGGCTCCGGCGCGCGCTCCCGGCGGTGCGCGACGCGATCCGCACTCACCTGCAACTTCCTCTCTCGACGCTGCCGTTTCCTTCGATCAAGAGCGTCGTGCGCGAAACGCTGTCGCAATGCCTGGGCGCTCCGTCGCCCGAGCTCCTGGTCGACCGCGTGGTCGCGGGGTACGCCGATCCGCTCGCCGACCGGATTTTTCGCCATCAGACTCTGGAATGGGCCGCGAGCGCGGCACGCGCGCGGGGCTGGCGCTTTCACCTCTATGGCAACGGCTGGGAGAAGCACCCGACGCTGGCGGAGTTTGCGAAGGGGCCGCTCGGGCACGATTCGGACCTGCGACTCAGTTACCAGCTTGCGGGCTGCCACGTGCAGACGACGTACCACATGCTCGCGCATCCGCGATTGAGCGAGTGCGTGCTCTCCGGCGGCACGCCCCTCTGCCGCCTGCACTGGGAAGAAATCGGAATGATCCGGAGTGAGCTGTTCCGGCTGGGCTGGCACCAGGGAGCGGATTTCCGCGACGTCGCTTCAGGAAGCGCGGTGCGTCGCGCGCCGTGGACCGATGCACCGGCGCTCATGAGGCTTGCGAGCGTGCTTCAGAACCTTGGTTGTTTCGAGGACGTGGCTCGGGCGGACAGCGTGGGCGACTGCGAGGGCTTTGCGCCGGGCGCGCTTCGGGGTACACGCTGGGGTGCGGAGTTCGAGGCGGCGCTCGTCGGCGATCGCGGGCTGCCCGCGGAACCTTCGCTGCCGTCGGCGTTCGGCCTGGTGGGCGAGCAGCCCGAGCTCTTCTTCCACAATCCGCAGACTCTGGAAGCCCGGGTCGATCGCATCATCGCGGACGCGGACGCCCGCACGCGACGCAACGCGATCGCACGCAAGCGGATCGAGGAGCGGCACACGTATCGATCGGCGGTGCGCCGGATTCTCGAACTGATCGAGTCTCGCCTGGGCACGAATAGATGAACTTGTCAAAGAAACGTTGAAGGCGATAACGGCTACGGGCGGGGCGTGCGCTAGCCTGGCGGCAATGACTGGATCGGCGCGGGAGAGGGCGCGATCGGGGGCAGGGCGCCCGGCGAAGACTGCTGCTGAGGGAACTGCGGCGAATTGCGCGCCGGCATCTGGATGCCCTTGTTGCGGTCCTTCAGCGAATTCTCCAGACGCACGCGGCGGAAACCGAGTTCCTGCTTCCACTTTGGATCGGTCTCGATGAGCTGAAGCCGCTTGATGTAGTCGAGGGTGCGCTCGTCTTCGCGGCCGCAGCGCTGCGCCGCCGTGATCGCACCGCGCAGGGCGTCGATGTTCTGCGGATCGCGGTCGAGCGCCTGGCTGAAGTAGGTGTACGCCTGATCGGCCCAGCCTCGATCGAGGTACGCCACGCCGAGATTGACAAGCGGACGCGAATCGGTCGGCGAGAGATCGAGCGCGTGCTTGAACGCTTCTGCCGCGGCTGGGAAGTTCTGCTTGGCCATCATCGCAACGCCCATATTTGTCCACACGCCCGAGAGCTCGGGATTGGCGTTGATCGACTGCTTGTACAGAGAGATGGCGGTGTCGAGATCGCCGGCGCGCTGCGCCGTCAGGCCTTGTTCGGCGAGCTGGACGGCCTTGGCCGTATCGAACGCGGGCGGCGCGGGGATGGTGACAATGTCCTTCTTGTTGGTCTGGCAACCGGGCAGGCAGACCGCGAGCGTGGCGGCCAGTGCGGCACAGGTGAGCGATTGAATGAGCGGCTTTCTGGTCAACTGCATCTCCGATTCTTCCGGCCCGACGTTGCCCGACTTGTCGCATGTGTAGAGCGCGCCGCTCAGCTCCCGGTTCGTTCCCAGCGACCGAACACGACGTCCACGCGCCACGTCGTCGCGTCCGGACGGAGGGTAAGGCCGGTCAACTCAAGCCCGGGAATCGCCCGGAGCGAACGGGAAATCCAGTCAAAGACTTTCTCCAGCGATTCCTCGTGCAGATCGGAGTATTTCCACGTTCGCCTCGTGAGGTCGCCGGTGCGCTGGCCGACACCGGGCTGGGCGGGGGCGAGCTTGGTCTTGAGCTGCGCCTCGACGGCGGCATCGGCGATCTGCGTCTGCATGGTCGGCAGCGGGCGGAGTTCTTCCCGCCGCTCTTCGTTCACGCGATCGAACTCTTTCAGGCGCGCGACGAGCTTGTCGATCCGGGCGGCTCGCTCGGCCTCGACATGCAGCACGCTCGACGCGGTGAATCGGGCGAAGAGGAAGTAGGTCAGCAGGAACAGGGCGATCACGAGGATCGCGCCGGACAAATAGATGAGCGATGTGGGCCGGTTGGCGCGTTCGGCGCGGCTCGCCAGGTCGCCCGCCTGCGCGAGCAGGTCCGCAACGGTTGCGGAGTTGCGCGGCGCGGGCTGCTCGGCGGTGCCGGGCAAACTGAGTCCGGTTTCTGCGGGCGTCATCGTGCACCGCCTTGGCTCGCGGGCGGCGTGACGGGCGATACCGGAGCCGGGTGCTGCGGATCGGTCGGGGCTGTATTTGGCGCCGCGCCCGCATCTGGATGGACCACGGGAGGTGATGAACCCGGAGGCGTGATCGCGCCGGGGGTGTGCGATGGTGGCGGGTTCTTGCCGGGGGTTGAACCG
>JAEUJD010000202.1 GCA_016793015.1 Phycisphaerales bacterium | reverse complement strand
CGATGCAGTCCGCACGCCGCCGCAAGGAACACAGCGCCGGCTTCTGGCGCGGCTTCCAGATCGCCGCCGTCCTCGCCATGGTCGCTTCTCTCATTTTCTACATGCAGCTCCGCCGCGAGAACTTCGCCGCGAACAGCCCCTTCGCCGGCGCCGTCGCCGCCCAGAACCGTGCGAAAGAAAAACTCGAAGCCGATCGCACGCTCGCCGATGCGTCCCCATCCGTCGCTCCCGCACCCGCCATCGCAACCCGCACCGAAAACAAGGCCGCCGCCGCCGCCGAGGCAAACTTCGCCTTCGGCGACAACAACGTCACCATCGTCGACGTCCTCAATCTCGCCCGAAAGGCCGAACATTCCTCCGGCGGCCTCATCCGCACCAAGCCCAAAGCCGGCTTCAAGCCCAGCGGCGACGTCGTCAGCCCCTTCGATGAAGTCAACCGTCTCGCCGCAAAGGTCGTCGGCTGTGAGCCCGCGCAGGTCTCCGCCCTCACTCCCCACGCCGCCGAAGCCGTCGCTCCAAAGGATGAACCCGACCCGCGCAAGGACTTCGCTCGCGCCGCCGCGCCCAACGGCGAAACCCGCATCCTCACCTTCGACATCATGCTCGATGTCGGCTCACGCGATCTCGCCGCCTTCCAGATCGAAATCTCCATGTCCGCTCCCGACACCGCACGCGTCACCGGCATGCTCGTCCGAGGCGGCGACCACCCCGCACTCCAGCGACAGCCCCTCTTCGATAATCAACGCGTCAGCAAGCCCGGCGCTCGCACCACCTTCACCATCGCCAACTTCGACACCGGCAAAGACCTCCCCAGCGGCGACGTCCGCGTCGCACGCATCGTCCTCATCGTCGTCGGCCCCGGCCACCCCGGCCTGACCGCCCGCCTCGTCATCGCCGCCGGCGCCGAAGGCGTGCCGATCCCCGCAGGCCTCCGAGTCGTCGAACGCGCCCCAATCGCCGGCGCCGACCTCAAGCAAAAGCAACTCGAAAAAGCCGTCGAAGAAGCCGAATCACTCCCTCCGGTGAAGTAGTTCGAGTCGCATTCACCTCTCCCGTGTCTTTGCCTTTGCATCCGTCCTCCCCCTTTCCCAAAGGGGGAGGTGGCATCGCGCAGGCTCTGCGGAGCGATTGACGCGAAGGGGGTTTCGGAACTCCGTGGGGCCAAATCGCCTTCACGCAAATCTGCCGCTCTATTCAATACCGAATCGCCGCACTCACCGGCCCATACTTCTCCACCTTCGCATACCCCTTGAGCGCAACGAGCTCAATCAAAACCGCAATACCGACAATCTCCGCCCCGCACTTCTTCACGAGTTCGCAGCACGCCGCGAGTGTCCCGCCAGTCGCGAGCAAATCATCGACAACCAGCACACGCTTCCCCGGCTTGATCGCATCCGTGTGAATCTCGAGCCGATCCGTCCCGTACTCGAGCGCGTAATCCGCCCCGTGCACGCTCCGAGGCAGCTTCCCCGGCTTACGAATCGGCACAAACCCCGCCGACAACGCCTGCGCAATCGCCGTTCCGAAGATAAACCCGCGGCTCTCCGCCCCCACTACCAACTCAACACCCTTCCCGCGAAACGGATTCGCCATCAACTCCACCGCGAGCGCAAGCCCCTGCGGATCCGCCAGCATCGGCGTGAAGTCCTTGAACACAATCCCCGGCTTGGGAAAGTCGGGAACATCGCGAATGAGATCAGTGAGTTGCTTCATCGAATCGGTCTCCAGACCCGACAATGTACCCGTTCCACGCGCTCAGCGCCGCCCAGCCCCGAAAAAAAACGAGCCCGGCATCTGTGCCGGGCTCGCTCCTTTGATCAATTCATTTTCAATCTGAAACTCAGGCCCGGCGACGACGCGCCGCGATCAGGCCCGCAACTCCCATCAGACCGAGCGAGCTCGGTGCCGGGATCGTCTCGAGGCTGAAGTCATCGAACACCGCCGTGTGTCCGCCCGACTGGGTCTCACCGGTCACGCCGGTGAACAGCCGCGTGATGTACAGGTCGGCATCGCCGAAGCCAGTCACAGCGTTATCGAACACGCCAAAGCCCACCGGGGCGCCGACGAGCGTGCCGTTCACGTAATAGCTAAGTGTGTGCGTCGAGAAGTCAGCCTCGATCGCGACCTGGTTGTACGCGTTGGCCGTCACCGCGCCCGCCCCAGTGCTCGCCACCTGATTGAAACCGTTCAGGATCGAGACCGCGCCGTCGTTCCGAATGCGGATCGCGCCGATTCGGTTCGCGCCCGTGTCGTCGTACAGATCAAGCCCCGCCGACGTCGTGCGGCGAACCGCCGCCGCCGTGTTGTTCACAACCGCCGTCCACACCGACGCGCGGATGATGCTCGGCGAGGTCACCGGCGCGATGATGTTCGGACGGTAATTCCACTGGCTGCCGTTCGCCGTCCCGTTTGCGCTGTTCGCGAACACGAACTGCGATCCCGTGCGCGCGCCGCCCGCGGCAGCGCTCACCTGGTACAGATTCGCCGGACTGCTCGCGGCCGACCAGCCGTCCTGCCCGTTCAAAGCGCCCGACACAAACGTCGGCTGCTCAAACGACGTCGCGTACAGAACCGTCGCCTGCGCGCCCGACGCGACCATTCCGGCCAACGCCAATACAACAAGATTCTTCATCTCTTCCTCTCCCTCTACGGACCATGCACCAACACCCGGCCGCGCGGCCGCTTGTCCAATGCAACTCTTCGCCATGAGGGTGAGAATCCGCGAGTTGTGAGAAAACCCGCCTCCTACAGCGAGCGTCGAACGCGGGCCTTGTCT
>JAEUJD010000156.1 GCA_016793015.1 Phycisphaerales bacterium | reverse complement strand
CTCGCCGTAGGACCAGGCGCGGATGTCGTTGGGCGACGCGAGCGTCACCTTCACTGCCGAGTAGTCATTCACACGATCGTAAACAGTCTCTGCCATGATTCTGGTCTCCCGCGGCATCGTGCCGCCACACCAGGAAAAATCTTGTTCGGACTCGCAAACCGACCTGCTGCTTTACTGCCTTCCACTAGTGCCTAATGCCTAGTGCCAAATGCCGTTCTTACAGCAGGCTTCCGCCTTCCAGCTTCTTCTTCTCGAGCGTCACGTTCAGACCCAGACCCTTGAGTTCGTTGCAGAGCACATCGAACGCGACGGGCATGCCCGCCTCGAGCTTGTTCGTGCCCTTCACCATGCTCTCGTAGATCTTGGTACGACCTTCGACGTCGTCTGACTTGACCGTGAGCAATTCCTGCAGCACGTACGCCGAGCCGTACGCCTCGAGCGCCCACACTTCCATCTCGCCAAACCGCTGGCCGCCGGTGCGCGCCTTGCCGCCCAGGGGCTGCTGCGTGATGAGCGAGTACGGGCCGGTTGCACGAGCGTGGATTTTGTCATCCACCAGGTGGTGCAGCTTGAGCATGTACATGTAGCCCACGGTGGTGCGCTGATTGAACGCCTCGCCGGTGCGGCCGTCGTGCAGCTGGATCTTGCCGCCGCGGGGCATCTTGGCCAGGAGCTCACGGGGCTGGGGCCAGGTGCCCGTCGCCTCGTAATTCGCCAGCCGGGTGTCCACGCTCTTGTTCGCTTCTTCGATCGCGTCGTGCACCTGCTGCTCGACCGCACCATCGAAGACCGGAGTGATCGCCTGGAAGCCGAGCACGCGTGCCGCCCAGCCGACGTGCGTCTCGAGAATCTGACCGACGTTCATTCGGCTCGGCACGCCCAGCGGGTTCAGCAGAACCTCGACCGACGTTCCGTCTTCCATGAACGGCATGTCTTCTTCCGGCACGATGCGGGCGATGACGCCCTTGTTGCCGTGGCTACCGGCCATTTTGTCGCCCACGCTCAGCGTGCGCTTGGTGGCGATGTAGACCTTCACCATTTCAAGCACGCCGGTCGGGAGCTCGTCGCCGCGCTTCATGTGCGCAACCTTGCGGCCCTTCTCGGCCTCAAGGCCCTTGATGCGGGGCCAGAACTGGCGATGCACGACTTCGGCCGCTTCGCGGGCTTCCTTGCTTCCCTTGGCCCACTTGATGTCGAAAGTCTTGACCTGTTCGAGGATGACTTCGGGAATGTCGCTGGCGCCGACCTTCTGACGCGTGTTCGGATCGACCATGGGCGTGCCCATGATGTCATTGATCTTCTGCGTCATCTCCTTGAAGAGCGCGATGGCCTTGTCGTCCATCAGCTTTTCGTAGTCGGTGATGTCCTTCTTCAGCGTCTTCTTCTGCTCCTCGTTCATGTGGAGCCGGCGGCTGAACTTGTTCGCACCGATCACGATGCCCTCAACGCCCGCCGGAACTTCCAGCGAGTCGTTCTTCACGTCTTCGCCCGCGCGGCCGAAGATCGCGTGCAGCAACTTCTCTTCCGGCGTCAGTTCCGTCTTGCTCTTGGGGCTGACCTTGCCAACCAGGATGTCGCCCGGACCGACGCGAGCGCCCAGCCGGATGATTCCCTGCTCGTCAAGGTTGCGGAGCATCTTCTCGCTGACGTTCGGGATGTCCCGCGTGAATTCCTCGCGGCCGAGCTTGGTCTCGCGGATTTCAACGTCGAACGCATCGATGTGGATGCTGGTGAACGTGTCGTCCTTCACCAGCTTCTCGTTGATGACGATCGCATCTTCGAAGTTGTAACCGTCGAACGTGTTGAACGCGACGAGGATGCTCTTGCCCAGGGCAAGCTCACCCTGACGCGTGCTCGCGCCATCGGCAAGAACCTGGCCCTTCACAACCTTCTGGCCCGGCTTCACGATCGGCTTCTGGTTCTGGCACGTGCGCTCGTTGAGGCCCACGAACTTACGGAGCACGTACTCGTCCGAGTTGTCGATGATGATCCGCTGGGCATCGACATACGTCACCGTGCCCGAGTTCTTCGCCTTCACCACCATGCCGGTGTTGTGGCCCACGGCCTTCTCGACGCCCGTGCCCACGCACGGAGGATCGACCTTGACCAGGGGCACCGCCTGACGCTGCATGTTCGAGCCCATCAACGCGCGGTTGGCGTCGTCGTGTTCGAGGAACGGGATCAGTGCCGCGGAAATACCCACGACCTGCTTGGGCGAGATGTCGACGTAATCGACCTTGCTGCTGTCGGTCTCGGCCAGTTCACCCGCCACGCGAGCGAGGATGGCGCCCTTCTTGAGGCGGCCCTTCTCGTCCAGCGCGTCGGTCGGCGCGAGCACCTTCTGCATTTCCTCGTCGGCGCGAAGATGGATGATCTTGCCCGAGATCTCGCCGGCCTTCACCTCGCGGTAGGCCGTGCGGAGGAAGCCGTAGTCATCGACGCTGCTGTAGATGCCCAGCGACGCGATCAGACCGATGTTCGTGCCTTCCGGCGTTTCGATCGGACAGATGCGGCCGTAGTGCGAGATGTGCACGTCGCGAACTTCGAACCCCGCGCGCTTGCGGTTGAGACCGCCCGGTCCGAGCGCCGAAAGACGACGCTCGTGCACAAGGCTCGAGAGCGGGTTGGTCTGATCGACGACCTGCGACAGCTCGCTGCGGCCGAAGAAGAAGTCGATCGCGCTCGAGATGCTCTTGCTGTTCACAAGGTCCGCGATCTTCGCGAGCTCGTTCGGGTCCTTGACGCTCATGCGCTCCTGCACGGTGCGCTTCAGCTTCAGGAAGCCCTTGCGGAGTTCTTCCACCGCGAGTTCATCGAGCGTGCGGAGGCGGCGGTTGCCGAGGTGGTCGATGTCGTCCACCTGCGCGACCGGGCGGCCGGTCTTGGGGTCCGGACGGTTCGAACGCAGATCAAGCACGTACTGGATGACCCGCAGGAAGTCCTCGCTCCGCAGGAACATCATGTCCTCGGGGACGTTCAGATCGAACTTGCGGTTGATGCGGAAGCGACCGACGCGACCCAGGCGGTAGCGGTTGTCGTCGAAGAATTTCTCGGCGAACAGGGCCTTCGCCTTTTCCACCTGCGGCGGGTTGCCCGGACGCAGCTTGGTGTACAGCTTAACAAGGGCGCGCTCGTAATCCGTCTCCGCAAACTCGGCGAACTGCTCCAGCTTCTCTTCCGCGATCGTGTTCAGGATGAGCACGTCGCTCGGATTCTGAATCACCTTCACGTTCTTGAGGTTGCTGTTGTTGATCGCTTCTGCCTGCTCGCCGATCTGGCGCCCGACGTGCACAAGCTCCTCGCCCGTCTCCTTGTCGATCACGGTCTCAGCAGCCCAGTGCTCCGCACGGATCTTGTCCGCCGGAAGCGAGGTCACTTCGTAGAACAGCGAAAGCAGGCGATCCGTCGGCGCGACGGACTCGTCGAGGCAGCGCAGGAACGTCGTCGCCGCGAGCTTGGTGCTCTGGTCGATCCGCATCGCCAGAACGTCCTTCTTCGTGACTTCGAGTTCGATCCACGAGCCGCGCTCGGGGATGATGCGGGTCGAGTGCAGCGGGCGATCGCCTTCGCTGCTGACGATCGAGAAGTCCACGCCCGGTGAACGGTGCAACTGGCTGACGATCACGCGCTCGGCACCGTTCACGATGAACTCGCCGCCGCCCATCATGATCGGGAACTCGCCCAGGTAAATGTCCTCTTCCGGCATGTCCGGCTTGCCCTCGCGCTTGAGCAGCACCGAGATGCGGAACGGCCGGCCGTACGTCAGCCGCAGCTCGCGGCACTCGTCCGGCGTGTACCGGGGCTCTTCCAGCACGTACGTCTGGTACTCCAGACTCATCGTCTCGTCGTACGACTTGATCGGGAAGATCTCTTTCAGCAGCGACTCAAGACCGATCGTCGCGTCGCGCTCCTCTGGAGCCTTGTCCAATTGCAGGAAGCGCTTGTATCCGTCCGATTGCAGTTTGGTGAGATCGGGGATCTCCATCCCGTCGCCACGCTTCGCAAAGTTGCGCACGTTCGCGACCGGAGTGGTCGCCAGCATGGGGGTCTGGAAAACGCGATAGCCGCCTGTAGAAGATGGATTTGCAGGCATCCGAAGTCCTTTCGTCCGATGGATAACGTCCGCCGAGGCGACAAAATCGCCGCAGGGAGTCATACCCCGACCTGGTTCACAAGCCTTGTGTGCTCACGCCGAGAGTTTCAGTTCAAATCGCCCAAGTGTGCCGAGTTCGCCGCCGCCGTGTTCGCTTTTTTTCAAAGCCGAACCCGTCAGTATACGCCCCTCTAGATCAACCAAGCCCGCGCCCCGCAAGCCCAACTTGACTTTTTTGTCGAAACTTTCTCCAACTCGAGAGAATTTCTGTTCGGTTGGCATTCGGATTGCCCTGCCAGCCGCCCCCGGTCCCCTCGCAAAAAGACAGAAGGCCCGGTCGCCCGGGCCTTCTGAAATACGCACTGTTCCAACCGATCAACTTTGCCCGGTTGCGGGCAGTTCGATTAGGTCAGCTCGACCGTGCCACCCGCATCGGTGATGGTCTTCTTGAGCTTCTCGGCCTCGTCCTTCGACAGGCCCGACTTGATCGCTTTGCCCGGGGCATCGACGAACGCCTTGGCTTCCGCCAGGCCAAGGCCCGTCGCTTCGCGGACGACCTTGATGACCTGGATCTTCTTGGCAGCGTCGACGGCCTTGAGGACCACGTCGAAACTGTCCTTCTCTTCGGCCTTCGGAGCAGCAGCGCCGCCCGCAGCCATCACCACGCCGCCGCCAGCCGCGGCCTCGATGCCGTAGGCATCCTTCATGTACTTGCCGAGATCGACGGCTTCCTTGAGGGTCAGGCCCGCAAGTTTGTCGCCGAGTTCTTTCACCTTCGCATCAACAGCAGTGTCAGACATGTTCAAACCCTTCTAAAACAGGGACTTACGGCACGCCGCTCGTCCCAACGCCGTCCCAATACATCCAAGAGGTCACGGGGCAATCCCGCTCTTTAACCCACAGGCCCCGGTTAAAAACCAGTGCCCTACGGGCCAGTCAGACGTGGAGAGGATTCTTGGCACCCCCCCCCCCCCGGGCCCGCCCGCGCCGCAAGGCGCCGACCCACCAAAACCCCGCCCCCCGGCTCCTCACTCCGACATCCCACATCCGAATTCATCCCCGCTCCGCGTTCCCAGCTCCGAGTTCCGCGCTCCCTACCTCATCCCCGCCCTCACCCCATCCATATAGGAGTCAAAGCTGTCCAACCGGATCAGCCCCAGCCTCGGGTACTCCATATCCAGAATCACAAACACCGCCAGCGCGATCAGCAACGCAAACCCTAGATAGTGCATCAGGCTCCGCCCCTTTCCTGCAGACATGTCGAAGCCCGCCAGCAAGGCGCACCCCATCGCGATGACAAAGAGCATCGCCATCACGATCGTCGGCACGTGCAGGGCCGCCGACGCGGTCCGCAAGGTCGCCACATCAAACATCTCGTTCAGCGCCGAAATCACCAGCGAAGTGACCGCCGGCGACGGAGCCTTGCCACACGCCTCGATTCCCTTTGCCCACAACTTCTCCTGAAGCACAGCCGCCCCCGCCTGCTCGGCCCGCACCTTCGCCATGTCCGGAATCGCACGGTAAATCTCAAGCCTCGCATCCGTGTAAGCCCGGAACAGATCGCGAATCTCGGGCTGAGTCTCCGGCGGCAGCAGATCCACCCGCAGATACGCCGTCCCGATCGCGTTCGCCTCGTTCACGATCTGCATCCGGCGGGCATCAAACCGCGCCGCCGCGCTCGAAAACGTGAACGCGATCAAAAGCCCCAGCAACCCAAAGACCGCGGCATCCACCGCCCCTGTCCCCGACTTGCTCGGATCGGTCCCTTGCTTCTGCAGCCGCTTCCCGAATCGCCGCCCCAGCTCGATGCACGCGAGCACACCGAAAAACAGCACGGCCACAATCAGAGTCGAGTTGGCGTAAAGGTTCATATCCATCCAGCGTACAAAGCCTCACGCGTGGCTCCCTAGCCTCCCGCATGCGAAACTTCGGCTTGCGATTCGCACCCATTTTCGCCCTGCTGCTCACGCTCGTCTCGTGCGACCGCGGCCCCGCGGCAGACTCCCCGAAATCCACGCCCGCGGCAGCAGCAACGGCCGCAGCCGCAAACGCCGGATCGGCGGCCATCACGCCCGATCTCCGCATCGTCGCGCTCAGCCCCGCTCTCGCCATCATCCTCAAAGACCTCGGCTATGAAGATCAGATCGTCGGCCGCCACGCCTACGACGTCGCGCTCGATCCCACAATCCCCACCTGCGGCGAGCTCGGCACCATCGACTACGAATCCCTCGTCAAGGCCAAGCCCACGCACATCTTCATCCAGTGGGGCGCGCAGGAACTTCCGCCCCGCCTGACCGATCTCGCCAAGGCAAACAACTGGATCGTCCAGAACCTCAACCCCCTCACGCTCGACGAGATCGAGTCCGCCGCCCGCGCGATGGACCAGACCATCTTCGAATTCGCGACACAAGACCTGCGCGACAAACTTACCGGCGCGCCAGCCCAAACCGGCCAACCCGAACACCTCAAACCCGCCATGCCCTTCGAGGACGCCATGCACATGGCCTGGTCCAACCGCGGCCCGCTCATGCAGTCCGCCGGCAAAGTCCTTCTCATCTCCGGCACCAAACCCATCGGCGCACTCGGCCCCGGCAGTTTTCACTATCAACTGCTTCAACGCCTCGGCGCGACGCCCGTCCCCGCAACCGGCGGCCCTTGGATCACGCTCGACCTCGAAGACCTGAACAAACTCGCGCCCGACGCCATCATCCTCTTTTCGCCTCGTCCCCCTCGCTCCCCGGTGCCCGCGACCCCAACCCCCGATCAACTCATCGCCCTCTTCGGCCGCGCCGGCGAACTCAACATCCCCGCGTTCAAAAACAAACGCGTCGCCCTGATCGACGATCCCTACTGCCTCACCCCCAGCACCGCGATGATCCCGATCGCAGATCAGATCACGGACATCGTCTCGAACTGGGGACAGGCGGCTCAAGAGAAGGCGGACGCCGCGGGTAATTGATCTCCTGCGCCGCTTCCACGCTCCGCACTCCCAGTTCCGAGCTCCGCACTCCATTCTTCCCCCAATACACTCCCCTCCAATGTCCGCATTCTCCGACCCCATCGCTCTTCTCGACTCCGCCTTCCGCAGCGCGACCACTGCCGCGTTCCCGGATGTCGGCGATACCGATCCGCTCATCACCGCCAGCAAGCAGGCTGCGCTCGGCGACTTTCAGGCCAATGTCGCGATGAGCCTTTCCAAGCGTGTCGGTAAGCCGCCTCGCGAAGTTGCCGCGGCGATTGTCGCCAAGGCCGGCACCAACGCCGAACTTGCGCAGATTGCCGAGCCTTTTACCGACAAGTCCATTGCCGGCCCGGGCTTCATCAACATCCGCCTCAAGGGCGATGCCCTCGCGGCACTCCTCACCTCGATGGACACTCAGTCGCTGGGTGTCCCCGCCCCGCAGGTAAAGGAGACCATCGCCGTCGATCTCTGCGGCGTCAATCTCGCGAAGCAAATGCACGTCGGCCACCTCCGCGCCACCATCATCGGTGATGCGCTCGCCCGCGTCTACGAACGCCTCGGCCACAACGTCATCCGCCAGAATCACCTCGGTGATTGGGGTTTGCCCATCGCGATGGTCACCGCCAAGGTGGCGTCCGATGCGAAAGCCGGCAAGGTCAACCTGAACACGCTCAAGCTTGACGACCTCGATCGTGCGTACAAGCAGGCTCAGCGCGAGTGCACGGCCGATGAGGACGGGCTTGCGGCCGTTGAGAAGTTCAACCTCGGTCCCAAGGCGCGGGCCGAACTCGAAGAGCAGGTCTTCGGCGCCCGCGAAAAGCTCGCCGCGGCAAAGCTCACCCTCGTCAAGCTCCAATCCCACGATCCCGAGGTCTTCGCCGTCTGGGAACGCATCGCCAAGATCACCGTCGATGAGTGCGTCGCCGTCTGCGCACGCCTGCACGCGATTGTCCGTGCGGAAGATACCGCCGGCGAATCGAGCTACTCGAACGAACTCGGCGAAGTGGTTGACGATCTCGTCAAGCGCGGCATCGCGGTCGAGTCCGACGGCGCGCTCGTCGTTCATCTGGACGGCCCCGACGATCTCAACGATCACGGACAGAAGATCAACGAGCCTTGCATCATCCGCAAGTCGGACGGGGGCTTTCTTTACGCCACGACCGATCTCGCCGGCATCCGTCGGCGGGTTCGCAAGTTTGGGGCCTCTCGCCTTGTCTATGCGGTCGATGCGCGCCAGAGCCTGCATTTCCAGCAGGTCTTTGCCGCGGCACGCAAGGCCGGTTACGCCAAGATGCCGAACGGGCAGAACGCGATCCTCCGGCACGCCGGCTTCGGCATGGTTCTCGGTGATGATGGCCGCCCCTTCAAAACCCGCAGCGGCGAGAACGTCAAGCTGACCGACCTCATCGATCAATCGCATCAGCGTGCCAGCGTCGAAGTGAATCGCCGCTCCGCATCTCTTCCGGAATCCGAGCGCGACCGAATAGCGGAAGTTGTCGGCGTCGCCGCGATCAAGTACGCCGATCTCGCCAACGACCGGATGAAGGACTACGTCTTCAGTTTCGATCGCATGGTCGCGTTCGAAGGCAACACCGGCCCGTATCTTCTTTACGCGTTCGCCCGCATCAAGAGCATTCTGCGCAAGGCCCAAGCCGAGAAGGGCCTCGACACCGGGGCGAACGCGCCTTTCCGCAAGGCCCCGCTCGCGATCGTGCAGCCGCAGGAGAAGACCCTCGCGCTCGCGATCCTCCGCTATCCGGGCGCGCTGCGCTCGATGGCCGATTCGTGCGAACCTCATCGCCTCTGCGGCTTCCTCTACGACCTCGCCGGCGCGTACAGCAGTTTCTACGACGCCTGCCCGGTGCTCAATGCCGAGGATGAGGCAACCATGCTCTCGCGTCTGCGTCTCTGCGATCTAACGGGGCGAGTGTTGGAAGACGGCCTGACCACGCTCGGGTTGCCAATCGTCGATCGGATGTAGGGCAACAAAGACGGGAGAGAACGCGGAGTTGCGGAGGAGGCGGAGTCGTGCGGAGGAGAATGAGAGTGAAGGGCGGAACGTAGCCGCGTTCTCTCTCCGAGCGCTCCAACACTTGCGAATGGGACTGCCCTTTCGCCTTCTCGAAACCGCGATCCACGTCACCGATGTTCGCGCCTCGCGTGACTGGTACGCCCGCGTGTTCGGCATCGAGCCGCTGAATCCCAACCACGACGATCGCCTCTGCGCCATGAGCATTCCCGGAGCGCAAGTCCTTCTCATCTTCAAGCGGGGCGGCTCTACACAAACCCTCACCTTCCCCGGCGGCACGATTCCGCCCCACGATGCTCACGGCACAACCCACTTCGCATTCGCTATCGCCGAAGCCGACCTCGCCTCGTGGCGTACTCATCTCGCCTCGCTCAACATCGCAGTTGAGAGCGAAATGAAGTGGGACCGCGGGGGCACCAGCCTCTACTTCCGCGATCCTGATCAACACCTTCTCGAACTCGTCACTCCCGGCGTCTGGCCGACGTACTGAAGACGTTCGAGAGAACGCGGAGTTGCGGAGAGGGCGGAGTCTCGCGGAGAAGAGAGTAAAGTTTCAACTCAAAGGGCTCAAAGCACTCAAAGGGCGGGTCAGCAAGCGACCCGAGGAGATCTGACAAGCGGCCCACGTAGCCATCGCCTCGCACCCCGCGGCACGCAACCTCTCCTCATTCCGCACTCCGCATTCCCAACTCTCCCTCCGCGAAACTCCGCCCTCTCCGCACCTCCGCGTTCTCTCCCTTGCCGCGCGGTACTCTTTCCGCATGCTCAATTTGCTCCTCGCCGCGCTCGTACTCGTCCAACCCGGCAATCCGGCCCCCGCTCCCGGCTCGGATGATCCGACGCCCCAGATCAATCTCGCGGCAGTTCCCGCCGCCCGCAAAGACCAGTGGTGGGTCGACCGCAACAACACCTTCAACGCCCGGGCCAAGCAAGGCGCTGCGAAGGGTGATATCGACATCATCTTCATGGGCGACTCGATTACGCAGGGCTGGGAAGGCGCGGGCAAGCCGGTTTGGGAGAAGCACTTCGCCAAACGCAACGCCGTCAACTTCGGGATCGGTGGCGATCGCACGCAGCACGTGCTCTATCGTGCATCGACCGGCAACCTCGACGGTCTCGATACTCCCGACGCCGGCAACTCGCCGCGGCTGGTGGTGCTGATGATCGGCACGAACAACACCGGGCAGGGCAGCGACCCCAACGCGAACACCCCCGCGCAGATCAACGAAGGCGTCCGCGCCTGCGTGAACGCAATCCACGACAAGGTCCCCGGCGCGCACATCCTCGTGCTCGGCATCTTCCCTCGCTCGGAAAAGCCCGACGAGCGCCGACAGACCGTTGCCGACACCAATGCGCTGCTCAAGTCCGTTGGCGAAGGCGGAGACGGTGAGCGTGCGATGAGCCGCGTCCACTTCCTCGATATCTCGGACAAGTTCCTCGAAAAGGACGGCACGATCTCCAAAGAGATCATGCCCGACTTTCTGCACTTGTCAGAGAAGGGGTATCAGATCTGGGCCGAGGCGATCCTTCCCCATGTGGACAAGTACGCGCCGGCGCGGTGAGTATTCATACCCGGTCTCAGATGCAGACCAGGTTGTTGTACGCAAACGCGAAATCAACGAAGTCGGCGTCATCGACGAATCCGTCGCCATTCATGTCGCCCGGGCAACCCTCGGGCATCGACGGATCGGCGCAGTCGAGGATGTTGTACGAATTCACAAAGATGACAAAGTCGGCATCATCGACCTGGCCGTCGAGATTGAAATCACCGGGGCACGGATCGGGCGGCTGCGTGGCGGGGCCCCAGTCTTTGCCCGAAGCGCCGATGACGGTGCTGCCGGCGGTCACCGGAGTGCTGCCGGCGAAGACGCCCAGGATGCCTCCCCATCTGATCACGCCGTTTTCAACGAGTCCGGTCGAATTGCCCGCAACGCCGCTCTGCGATCGCATGCTGCCGCGGGCCCAGCCGTAGACGCCAACCGTAAAAGGCGTGCCGAAAGTGAACGGGATACCAAAGGTGGCCGTGCCGTTGACGGGGAGCGTATCGGTATTGCCGAACGACGCGATGGACCAATTGCCGTACTGACGATCTGTTCCGAAAGGAACGGAATTGCCGGGGCTGAAGAACGAATTCATGAGCACCAAGGCGTTGTTCTTGTACGGGACGACGCGGATGGACGCGCTGCCCGCGAAGCCGGTGACCCGCAAGAACGCCGACACATCAACGGTGAACTGGAGCGTGCCGCTCTGGCCGTTGTGCGACGGGTGTGTGATCGTGAAGGTCTCCTTCCAGCCTCCGTTGGCCGTGGCGAACGGACCCTGGGCGGAGTTGGGCGCGTTGTTGAATGCGCTGAGAAGGGCGTATCCCATTCCGACGGTGCCGCTGCAGTTGCCGCTGTAGTTTGGGGCAGAGCCGATCGCGCTCCGCGAAACAACGCCGAGGCCAGGGAACGACCCCTCGGAGAACTGCGCTCCCGCGTTGACCGGGAACGGCGAGAGATCATCACCGGGCCAACCGATGCTGCCGCTGGCCGAGGGCGTTGCGCCGGCCTGCACGAATCCGCCGGGCGGAACAAGGGTGGATTGTGAAATGCCGGCCTGCGCATTTACGCACATCCCGGCCACCACCAGAACGCCAAACGCAGAACGCGATTGCACACTCATCTCGAACTCCTTCACCCGGTTGCCCGGTCCACATTTACTCGGCACAGATCAGCGCGTTGTACGCCACAATCCAGATGGTGAAATCGGCGTCGTCGACCACGCCGTCGTGGTTGAGATCCGACGGACAGTTCTGCGGCATGGCCGGATCGGCGCAATCCAGCAGGTTGTACGCCGTGACAAACCGGAGGAAGTCGCGATCATCCACCACGCAATCGCCGTTGAGGTCGGCGGCGCAGGTGAGTCGGAGCGAGACCTTGTTCAACTCGTAATCCAGGCGCCAGACGCGCCCGGCGGGCGGTTCGGGCGAGTCGATCGTGACCGCGTGGAACTCTCCGGTGATGACGGAACCCGTGAGGATGGGGATCGAGATACAAGGGTCGGAAGGATCCCAGCCCGTGATCGCGAGGTTGAGACTGCCGTCGATCGCGATCGGGCTGTTGGAGGCGATGGAGTCGAACTGCCCGGGATCTCCCCCGGCGATATCGATTTCAATGTGCGATTCTGGCGCGAGCGTGAGCTTGCCGCGGGGCTCGAAGCGTCCGATCGCGCCGATGGACAATCCGGGTGTGAGCGTCGCCTTCGATTCAAGCTCGCCGTAGAAGCGGCCGTTGCCGCGGATGATCTGGCTGTCGCCGAGGGTGAGTCTGGCTCCGACACCGGTCGCTTCGAGGAACGCGGTATCGAAACTGCCGCCGGGATTCAGCAGGATTTCACCGGCGCCCAGGAGCGTCTCGACG
>JAEUJD010000152.1 GCA_016793015.1 Phycisphaerales bacterium | reverse complement strand
CTCAAGAAACTTGTCCTGCACGACGCGGTTCTTGTGGTGCTTGGCTTTGGGCCACGGATCGGAGTAGTAGAGGTGGATCGCGTGAGCAATCGCATCCGGGCAGCGCCATTTCAGAAACTCCACGGCGTCGGCGTGCAGCATGCGCACGTTCTCAAGCCCGGCGCGTCGAACCCGATCGGCCGTGTACGCGAAGAACGCCCCTTCCCACTCGATTCCGAGGAAGTTTGTTTCAGGGTTTTCCTTGGCAACGTTCAGCATGAACGTGCCCTTGCCGCAGCCGATCTCGATTTCAAAGCGCCGGTCGGGGTGGGCGAACCACGCTCGCGGGTCGAGCCGCCCCGCGACCGGGTTGGTCATCACTTCGTCGGGAAGCGGGGGGTATTCCTCGGGCGAAACACCGATCTTTCCGGTGCCCGCATCGAGTGCGCGACCGTGCCCGAGCTTGCCGCCGGAAAATCGACCCGACTTGCCGGGAGTTGGCGGATTGTGGTGTTCGTGTGACATGCGACTTGAGCAAAAGCCGTGAATTCGTTTGCAGCGTGTTCGCACTGTACGGGCGCGGATGAAAACGCGATCATTCAACACGGGCGATCCGATCGCCCGAATCAAACGTATAACACTCGGGATTGGAAATCCGGCCGCGTCCGCGCCTCTGGCCTGTCGATAGAAGTTCATGAGGCCAGCACGGAGCTGCTGGGATTCGCGTTTACAAGTTGGCGTTCCCACGGATGGAAATGGACGGACGGGATCGGAGCGGCTTTGGGCCGGCTGCCGCTCCCGATCTTGTGTTCGCGCACGGACGTTTCGGCTGCCGCCTGCCGCGGCAAAGGGGTGAGACATGCTCGACGAGCGCAGTTTCTTTATGACCTCCGCCTCGGTGGGTTCTGGCCCGTCCTCCTCGCCGGCCTCGGCGATCACCGCGTCCGATCTCGCGGGCCTGATCGACTCGCGCCTTGATCGCAAACGCTTCCAGGATCACCACTGGACCGGCACATTCTTTGAATACCTCGAGATCGTCTCGCAGAATCCGGCTGTTTGTCGCAACGCGTATCAGCGGCTCTACGACTCGGTCGTCTCCTGCGGCAGCGAGAAATACCGCGTCTTCAAGCACGATGTGACCCGGTATCACTTCTTCTCTGATCCGTTCGGGGGCGGCGCTGATGCCATCTTCGGGCTCGATTTCGCGCTGATGCAGTTGGTGGATTTTCTGCGCTCGGCCTCGGAAGGCTACGGCACCGACAAGCGCATTCTGCTGCTGCACGGCCCGGTCGGGTCTTCGAAGTCCACCATCGCGCGATTGCTCAAGAAGGGCGCCGAGGCGTACAGCCGCACTCCGGAGGGTGCGTTGTACTCGTATTCGTGGATGCTGGATGAGCACTGCGAAGTGAAAGCCGGAGCGACCGGCACCGACGCCGTCCGCACGCACGAATTTGCCTGCCCGATGCACGAAGACCCGCTGGTGCTTGTGCCCCGCGAAGCACGCGATGCACTGCTCGCCAAGATCAACGAGAAATACCGCCCGCAGCATCACAACGGCCGGATCCGCATTCATGGCGACCCCGATCCTTTTTGCCGCAAGATCTTCGAGGATCTGATGACGTTCTACAAGGGCGACTGGAAGAAGGTGATGGAGCACGTGAAAGTGCGCCGCATCGTGCTGAGCGAGAAGGATCGCGTCGGCATCGGCACCTTCCAGCCCAAGGACGAGAAGAACCAGGACAGCACGGAACTGACCGGCGATATCAACTACCGCAAGATCGCGATGTATGGCAGCGACAGCGATCCGCGCGCGTTCAACTTCGATGGCGAACTGAACATCGCCAACCGCGGCATCTGCGAATTTATCGAAGTGCTCAAGCTGGATGTGGCGTTCTTGTACGACCTGCTCGGCGCATCGCAGGAACACACGATCAAGCCCAAAAAATTTGCGCAGACGCACATCGACGAGGTCATCCTCGGTCACACGAACGAGCCGGAATACAAGCGACTGCAGTCGAACGAAATGATGGAGGCCTTCCGCGACCGCACGATCAAGATCGACGTGCCGTACAACATCCGGCTGGATGATGAAGTGCGGATTTATCAGAAGGATTTCGGCCCGGATCGCATCAAGAACATCCACATCGCGCCGCACACGCTCGAGGTGGCGGCGATGTGGGCCGTGCTGACGCGGCTGGAAGAGCCGAAGAAGGCCGGCCTCGGGCTGATGCAGAAATTGAAGCTGTACAACGGCAAGAGCATTCCTGGCTTCACCGAGGATTCGGTGCGCGAACTGAAGGAAGAAGCCCAGCGCGAGGGCATGAACGGCATTTCGCCCCGGTACATCCAGGACAAGATCTCCAACGCGCTCGTCGGCCGCCAGGCGATCGAGGAACGCTGCATCAATCCGTTCATGGTGATCAACGAGATCGAGAGCGGCCTCTCGCATCACTCGCTCTTGAACGATGAGAACACCAAGAAGCGCTTCCGCGAGTTGCTCGCGGTGGTGAAAGAGGAGTACGAGGACATCATCAAGGGTGAGGTCCAGCGGGCGATCAGCGCGGATGAGGATGCGATCCGCCGCCTCTGCGTCAACTACATCGAGAGTGTTCGTGCGTACACGCAGAAGGAACGCGTCAAGAACCGCTACACCGGTCGCGACGAAGAGCCGGATGAACGCCTCATGCGGTCGATCGAAGAGAAGATCGATATCCCCGACAGCCGCAAGGATGATTTCCGCCAGGAGATCATGAACTACATCGGAGCCCTCGCGCTCGACGGGAAGAAGTTCGAGTACAACACCAACGCGCGGCTCTATCGAGCCTTGGAACTCAAGCTCTTCGAGGACCAGCGCGACACGATCAAGCTCAAGAACCTCGTCAGCAGTGTCGTTGACGACGAGACGCAGGCGAAGATCGATATCGTCAAGCAGCGGCTCATCAAGCACTTCGGCTACAACGAGACGAGCGCGACCGATGTGCTGAACTACGTTGCGAGCATCTTCGCTCGGGGTGATAGCAAGCAGCGGTGACGCGGTGATTTGCTTCGAGGAATGCTCGCGGCACCGGTCCGTTTCCGTACCGATGTTGTTGAGTCAATGCGCTTTGTGCTTTGAGCTGCCTCGTCGAAAGTGCTATCGTGTGACGTGTCATTGCGAACCGATTCATCCCACTTGCGTCAATCGTTCGGATGGAGTCGTCGGTTCCTACGGAAATTGCATAGGCCAACTTCGCTGGTGGCGATTGCGCTTGTCATCACGATTGATTTCTGGTTTATCGAATCATCCGGTCCGCCGCCTCGCTATTCGCCACTGGTGAATCTAGTTTCGATCGGACAGTGGGTTGATCCAACCTATCTCGGATCCACGCGAAATCAGATTTCTAATCGTACCGTTCGCGTTCCGGCAGTCGGACTCATCGTTCGGATTGAAGGCGACAACACGCCAATACCGGCGGGCGCGAAGGAGATTCGCGGGTGCAAGATAGTGCCGGTTGCAACGTGGCTCACAGGCATATGGGGCATGACGACCGAGAATCGCGGAATGTATCTGGAGCCAAACTACGCCCTCATGACTCCCGCCGAGGTTGCCGCGTTTCCCAATGCCGTGCTCAACGCACTTCGTACAGCGCCGAACGCCAATGCATACGCCGAGGAAATTGGATTGCTCGCCGCGGGGCGGACAGTGAACGTTCGACCAAGGTGGCAGGGATTTGCGCACAACGCGGTCATTCTCGTTCTTTGGGTCATTGTGATTTGGGGTGCGATGAGCCATTTGGCGCAGGCCGTACAAAATGCGAGGGTAAAGCGTCGGCTGGCGAGAGGGCGATGCCCGCAATGTCTGTACGACTTGGCCGCGACCCCGATGCTGTGTCCCGAGTGCGGCTGGAGT
>JAEUJD010000122.1 GCA_016793015.1 Phycisphaerales bacterium | reverse complement strand
AAAGTCCCGCCGTCCTGTTGCTTGCTTCCGCGATGCTGTTTGTTTCCACCCCCACACTCGCCGACCCCGGCGTTTGGGCAGGCGCAACTTTCACGCTCGATTCGTTCTGTCTCGCCGAGGTGAAAAGCCCCTTCGGTACCGAGTTCATCTCCGGACCCGGCGAGGGCTTCGACATCGGCATCAGCAACTTCGCATTCGCCACGCTGTCCGACCTCAGCGCCGCGTCAACCTCCTCAAACGCTTTTTCGCGATTCGGTCCGAACGCGGGCATGCCCCGGGGTGATCGCATCATCCTGGAAGGCGCCTCGAACTCGCGCCTCGCGCCCGAGCCTGGCTGGTCGGTCGGCAGAGCCTTCGGCCGCTCGTCCGTCCGCGTCGAGTTTTCGCTTCCATTCGGCGGGCGCTTCCGGGTGCTCGACGGCTGGTTTCGTCAGGATTCCGGCGCATCGTCTTCCAATGTGACCCTCGCGTCAGATGTCGCGCCGGTTTTCGCCTTCGGTCAGCCCACCGATCTTCCCGCCGGAGTTTTCGGTGTGCTCGAGCCGGGAAACTACTCCCTCGTCTTCGGGTCGATCTCCGAGACCACGCTTGGCACTTCCCCGGAACTCAGCACCGAGGCCAGTTACGCCTTCGATCTCCAGCTCCTCGCAAACTTCTCCTGCCCCGGCGACTTCAATGGCGATTCCCAGATCGATGATGCCGATTTTCCCGCATTCGCCGTCGCATACAACCTGCTCGATTGCGCCGACCCGGGCATGCCAACCGACTGCCCCGCCGACCTTGATTTCAGCGGCTTTGTCGATGACGGCGACTTCGTCGTCTTTGCCCAGGCGTACGACTCTCTGCTCTGCCCGTAGTCTGCCGCCGTGAGCCGTCTGCCGCTCCAGAAAGCCAGAATCTCAGCCCCCCGGCGGGGTCACGAGATTCTGGCTTTCTGCCGTCCGCCCTGGACCTTGAAATCCAGAGCCCCCGCCTCCGAATAATCCGCGGGAGGGTCCAACCCCGTGTCGCAGAATCCGAGCCAGTCTTCCATTCCGAGCGGCATCGACTCCGACGCCCGCAGCTATGCCACGTACACCCACCTGGTGCCCCTGATCGCGCACCTGGGCGGGCCGATCGTGCTGCCCATCATCGCCGCAATCATCATGTGGCAGATCAAGAAAGGCGAAAGCCCCTTTCTCGACGATCACGGACGCGAGGCGACGAACTTCCAGATTTCGATGGCGATCTATACGGTTGTCCTGATTCCGCTGCTCATTCTTATAACCTGCGGCCTCGCTCTGATACTCACGATCCCGGCCGCGATTCTGCTGCTCGTCATCAACATCGTCGGCTGCATCCTCGCCGCCAAGGCGGCGCACCGGGGCGAGTACTACCGATATCCGATGAGCATCCGAATCGTCTGACGCTCGTTCCGAACAGCGCCGTTTTCACCTACACTCCGGTCCCGTGCCACTCCTGCAATGCGTCAAGCTTCATAAGACCTACGCCGGCCGCATCGTCGTGGACGACGTCTCGTTCCACATCGAGCGGGGCGAGATCGTCGGGCTGCTCGGCCGCAACGGCGCGGGCAAGACCACCAGCTTCCGCATGACCATCGGCATGATCGACGCCGACCCCGCCCCGTCCGGCGGTGCGGGCGACGGGCGCGTCTATTTCGACGGGCGAGACATCACAACGCTCCCGATGTACAAGCGGGCACGCCTGGGCATGGGCTACCTCAGCCAGGAACCCTCGATCTTCCAGCGCCTCACGTGCGAACAGAACCTGCTGGCGATCCTCGAAACGACTTCAATCGCCCGTTCCGACCGCAAAAAAAAGGCCGCCGAACTGCTCGAACGCTTCGGCCTCACCCACAAGGCCAAGCACCTCGCACGCACCTGCTCGGGCGGTGAACGCCGCAAGCTCGAGATCGCCCGCGCACTCGTCACCAACCCCAAGCTCATCCTGCTCGACGAACCGTTCAGCGGCGTCGACCCCATCGCCGTCGAAGACCTCCAGAACGAGATCAAGCACCTCGCCCACGATCACGGTCCGGGCCGCGAGGGCATCGCGTTTCTGATCACCGATCACAACGTGCAGCAAACTCTTCGGGTCTGCGACCGGGCCTACATCCTCGACAGCGGGCGCGAACTCGCCGAAGGTACGCCCCGCCAGCTCATCAACGACGAAATGGTCCGGCGCGCCTATCTCGGATCGCTCTTCCGTGGCGATGAATTCGACCACATCCCAGAACGCCGCGTTCGACGCGAACACGCCGGTGCATCGCAGGGAGACGAGCAGTGAGCCCCCTTCGCGCCCGATCCACTGTGGCAGCCCGCCCCCTCGCCGCGGCATTCGGAGCGATTGTGTTGTCCACGCTCGCGGGCTGCGCTCAAAAGGTCATCGAGATCACCACCGAGCCCAGCGGCGCACTCGTCACGCTCAACGATGTGCCCGTCGGCCGCACGCCTCTCCAGACCGGGTTCACCTACTACGGCGACTACGACATCCAAGTCCGCAAGGACGGCTACGAACCGCTCCGCACCAAGGCGACCGCCTCGACCCCGCTCTACGAGCGCGCGCCGCTCGATCTCGCGACCGCTCCCATCCCGTACGAGACCGTTATCAAGTGGCACTTCAAGCTCGAGCCCACACTTGAAAAGTCCGAGCCCAAGCAGCAGTTCGAAGACGGCCTGATCGGACGCGCCAAGGGCCTGCGCGATCAGGTGGAAGAACCCGCGAAACCCGACGCAAAGAGCAAGCCCGCCGAAAGCACACCCGCGCCGGCAACGCCCGTCGAAACCGCGCCCCCGCCGCCGGTGAACGAATCGCCCCGCTGATGTTTCTGCCGTGTCCCGCGGCGGGTTCGATCTCGTTCGCTCCCCGTTCCGATCCGGGTCCCGCCGGCGCAAACAAGAACCCCCCGTTCTCCGCAGCCGCCAACGCATCGCGCCCAAACGCCGCGCCGAACCTCGTAACCGGTACGAGCCCGTCCGACCGCAGGTACCATCCCGGGCATGCCACTCCGCCTCTACAACACTCTGACCAAGAAACTCGAAGATTTCGTGCCACGCGACCCCCGTTCGGTTTCCTTCTACTCCTGCGGACCCACCGTCTACGACGACGCCCACATCGGGAACTTCCGCTCCTTCCTCGCGGCAGACCTTCTCCGGCGCTGGGTCGAATCTCCACTCTGCGAAGTCTCCGACGGCAAGGGCGGCTCGCACAAAGCCCCGCGCACCGTCACCCACGTCATGAACATCACCGACGTCGGCCACATGACCGACGATGACGATGCCGACGGCGCGGGCGAAGACAAGATGGAACAGGCCGCCAAGCGCCTGACCGAAGCCAAAAAGTCCGGCAAGATTCCCGCCGGCGTCACCGTCGATCCGAACGACCCGTACCAGGTCGCCCGCTTCTACGAATCGCGTTTCCGCGAGGATGCCAAGTCACTCGGCCTCAAGCTCGCGATCGACGCCGACAAAGACCCAACCCTCATGCCCCGCGCCACCGAAAACGTGCAGGGCATGATTGCGCTCGTGCAGCGGCTCATCGAAAAGAATAACGCCTACGCCGTCGGCGCCCCGGGCTCGCGCGTCGTCTACTTCCGTATCAAGAGTTTCCCCGGCTACGGCCGCCTCAGCGGCAACACGCTCGACAAACTCAAGGAAGGCGAAGGCGGCCGCATCGCCGCCGCCCACCAGTCGCAAAAAGAACATCCCGCCGACTTCCTTCTCTGGAAAGAAGACCCGCGTCACATCATGAAGTGGGACAGCCCCTGGGGCTTTGGCTACCCGGGCTGGCACATCGAGTGCAGTGTGATGAGCGCAGCGCGATTGCTCGCAGGAGGCATCGACGCCAAGGTCGAGAACGCCAAACCCATCATCGATCTCCATTCGGGAGGCGAAGATAACATCTTCCCGCACCACGAGTGCGAGCTCGCGCAGTCCTGCTGCGCGTTCAACGCCGATCCCGCGAGTGCCCCCTACGCCGCGATGTGGTTCCACCCGCGCTTCCTCATGGTCGAGGGCGCCAAGATGAGCAAGAGCAAAGGCAACTTCTACACGCCCCGCGATCTCTTCGCCAAAGGCATCGAGCCGGGCGCACTCCGGCTCGAACTCATCAAAACCCACTACCGCAGCAACGCCAACTTCACCGTGCAGGGCCTCACCGACAGCCAGCGCATGATCGATCGCTGGCGCCGCATCGGCGATCTCAC
>JAEUJD010000080.1 GCA_016793015.1 Phycisphaerales bacterium | reverse complement strand
CTCGGGACGGCGAATCAGGTCCGGATGAGAGGGACCATCGTCAGTGCTGGAGTCATCGCTCTCCTGGCCGGCGCTTCGGCCCTGCTCCGTTTCCAGGTCACAGAGAACATTTCACCTTCGTTCGAGATCGGATACCGCATCATCCTGTCCGCCTACGGCCTGCTCTTCCCGGCGTATGTCTGGATCGTGATGATCCCTCTCTGGAACTCCGATCGCACGCCATCGACACGCCACATCCTGGTCTGGCTCGGCGCGTGCGCGATCGCGACGCCCGCGTTCTGGATGGGGTTCATCCAGAAACAAGAATGGTGGCTTGTGCCCGGAGTGCTCGTGCTTCTCGCGGCAAGGCTTCTCATTCCGCGTGCAGGCGGGTCAGGGTTGACGCCGCAAGGCTTGCGAGTTCCGGCGAACCCGCCTGATCCGATGCCAGTTCTTTCAACCGCCGCAGAAGTTCCGACCGGTGCGGATCAGGACAACCGTTCCTGATCGCGTTTCCGGCGACGACGACCGCGTTGCGTTTCATCATCTCGAGTGTTGCACGCGTCATGGCCGTGCCCGCAAAGGTGTTCTGGCGATTGTCGCTTGTCCATTGCAGGACTTCGAGCAGCGGGAGCGAATCGCGTCGAGGCGTGTATTCGGGGTTCATTTCACCCACGTCCGCCTCGCGTGGACGTGGCGAATTGTGCGGGCAGATTTCCTGGCAGATGTCGCAGCCGTAGAGCCAGTCCCCCATCGCTTCGTGGAATTGGTGGTCGATCGTGCCGCGATTCTCGATCGTGAGATAGCTGATGCAGCGCGAGGCGTCGACGCTGTAGGGCGAGATGGCTTGGGTGGGACACGCGTCGATGCAGCGGGTGCAGGTGCCGCAGTGATCGGAGACCGGTGAGGGGGAACTCGCGATTTCGAGTGTGGTGAGAATGCCGCCCAGGAGGATGAAACTGCCGACGCGCGGGTGAATGAGCAGCGTGTGCTTGCCGATCCAGCCCATACCGGCGAGTTGACCAATCTCCCGCTCCATGAGCGGGGCGGTATCGACAAACGCCCGAAACTCAGCCGACTGGTGGCTTGCCCTTAGTTCGTCGCAGAGCGTGTGCAAACGCTTCTTGATGACCTTGTGGTAATCGCGACCGCGCGCGTATCGGGCGATTCTTCCCGCGGGCCCGGCCGACGAAACGGGGCTGTCCTCGCCCGAAGGGCTGGCTTCGTTCCCACGAGCGTGATACAGGTCCGCGACCATGATCACGGATCGAGCGCCCGGCAGAAGGCGCTCCGGATCGGCGCGAAGGTCGGTGTTGCGCGCCAGGTAGTCCATCGTGCCGTGCTTCCCGGCACGCAACCACTCGCGATACTGCTCGGCGAGCGCGCTCGGCCGCAGAGCGCAGGCCCCCGACACGGCGAATCCGAGTCGGTTGCACGCGGCCTGGATGTCGGGTGCCTGGAGCATCGAGGTCCAAGGCTAGCGGATCAGGCATCACCGCCGGATTTGAGAGAACAGCAAGTTTTTCGATCGGCACCGGCGCACGCCGATACAAAATGCAACCCCAAGGAATCGAACATCATGGGCAAGGGCAGACTCGAGGCATTCAGCGACGGCGTGATCGCGATCATCATCACGATCATGGTGCTCGAGATGAAAGTGCCCGCGCATGCCGAGCACTTCGGCGACCTGCTCCCGCTGATCCCGGTTTTTCTGAGTTATGTACTGAGCTTCGCATACGTCGGGATCTACTGGAACAACCACCACCACATGCTGCACGCAACGCGGCACGTGAACGGGGCCGTGCTCTGGTCGAACCTGCTTCTGCTTTTCTGGCTCTCGCTCATCCCGTTCGTCACGGGGTGGATGGGAGAGAACCACTTCGCCCCGGCGCCAACGGCTTTGTACGGCGTGGTGCTCTTGTGTGCCGCGGTTTCGTACACCGTCTTACAGCGGGCGATCGTGGCGTGCCACGGCCGTGATTCCGATCTTGCGCGAGCGGTCGGGCGCGATCTCAAGGGGCGGGTATCGCTCGCGTTGTACATCGCTGCGATCGCAGCCGCGTTCTGGAATCACTGGATTTCGTGGGCGCTGTACGTGCTTGTCGCGCTGATTTGGTTCATTCCCGATCGGCGGATCGAGCGGACGCTGCACCGTTCAACCTGATTTCCGGCTGGCTCAGCGCACGCTCATCACGCCTCGGGCCGTGCCGTTGGGCTCGACCGTCTTTCCGGCCCATTGGAAGAACGTCTTTGCGCTCCGCGCAAGCACGCTGGAGGGGTCGCCGGGTGCGCTGACCCAGGCGCGGTCGTACTCATACACCACCCAGCCGGGGAAACCGGTTTCGCCCAGGGCGCGAACCGTTGCCGAAGCGTTCGATTCGCCCTCGCCAAGGGCACACGGCTTGCCGTGCGAATAGTCCTTGAGTTTGACCGAAAAGAGGCGATCGCCGAGGACGTTGATGCCGTTCGCGGCATCCTCACCGGAGAGCGCCGCGATGGATGGCGAGTACGCGGCACCAAGCAACGGATTGGTGACCCGGTCGAGCAGTTCGCTGAGCGAGGCGGCAGTCGGGAACGACCCGCCGTTTTCGATGGCAAGACGAACCCCGGTATTGCGCGCAGTCGCAACGGCGAGTTCGAGGCGATCGACGATGCGGGAGATGCCACTCAAGCGGGATTCGCTGCCGGGAATCTGATATGCGAAGACGCGAACCAGGGGTGCTTCCAAGCGTGCCGCGAGTTCTACAGCCCACGCGGTGTCCACAACGCCCTTTGGCGTGCCGCCGAGAATGTGTCCGATCAATGGCGGTGAGATCGGATCGTCGTAACGGGCGGAAGTTGCAATGCAGGCAACGCCGCAGCCGGTCGGCGCGAAGAGACGGCGGATCTTTTCAGCATCTGTGAGAGCCGGATCGCACGCGAACTGCGTTGAGCCGCTACCGAAGGTGCGGAGCTCAACGCCCTGATAGCCAGCCTCCTGAGCGAAGGAGGCGACCCGCGCAAGGGTCCATTCCGGGCAGGCGACGGTGCTGAAAGCGAATTTCATCGAAGTCCTTTTCGGGCCAGAATTCGGACCAGAATCTCAAGCCCCTCCCGCAGGGTTGAATGTCTGGGGGGCGCATGCACCGCACATTATGCGATCAGAGGGGCTAGTGCCCGGTAACTTGGGCAATTTCGTCGACCCGCGTTGCTCCGCGGGTCGATTTGAAGCGAACGGAACGCAGCTTGTGAGCGCTCCGTGGCGGGCCCCTGTGGGGGTCGTGCGGTTTGTGGGGGATTTCGGAGCAGCCTCTGCATGGTTGACGCGATGTCTGATTCGGGACGCCCAAGGGCGGCAAACGCAACGTCCGAGAACTCGGGTGGCACCGGTCGGCCGGCGGCAGTACGATGCCCCCACTTGGTGCTCAACAGAACCTCAGACTCTGCCTTCGAGCGCCGCATTCGTTTCGCGTGCTGCTGGATTACGCTGGGAGCGACTGCTCTCACCGGGTTTGGCTGCGCGAACTCGCCTCGGGCCGAGTACCTCCAGACTCGATCGATTGAAGTCAAGCCGACCAACGGTGGCGACGGCACGACCCTGGCCCAGCGCAACGATGTGATGCGGGGCAACTTTGCAGGGGCGACCGCGATTGTTCCGCTGGCGGCAGTGAAGACCGATGCCGGCGACGCGCAGCAGTAACCCCGGTCGATTTTCCACAAGTTCAAGGTTGAACCGTAATCCCGCTTGCGGAAGCGGAACGGAGTGGCCACACTTCCCGCGTGAATCCACATCAACCTTCGCACCCCACCACTTCTGCAACGACGGACCAGACTGCCGGCACCTCCGGGCTGGTGACCGATCTGCACGGCAAGCTCGACTACGCGACGTATCTGGGGCTGAACCAGTTGCTCACGGCGCAGCGGCCGCTCAGCTCGCCCGAGCACCACGACGAGATGCTTTTCATCATCCAGCATCAGACTACGGAGCTGTGGTTCAAGCTCGTGATCCATGAGCTGCGGGAAGCGATGGCGATGGTCGCGGCGGACCAGCTCGAAGCGAGCTTCAAGATCCTCGCGCGTGTCAAGCACATCCAGCAGCAATTGCTCGGGCAGTGGAGTGTGCTCGCGACCCTGACACCGACGGAGTACGTGCAGTTCCGCCACGTGCTCGGCCCGGCCAGCGGCATCCAGTCGCACCAGAACCGGATGATCGAGTACATGCTCGGAAATCGCGAGGCGCGGTTTCTGGAGGTGTTCCGGCACAATCCGCCGGTGTACGAGTCGCTCTTCTCAGCATTGAATGCGCCGAGCCTGTATGACGAATTCCTTGGGCATCTCGCCCGGCGCGGGATGGCCGTGCCCAGGGAAGTTCTCAATCGCGATCGGACGAAGCAGCACGAACCGAACGACGGCGTGCTCGCGGTGTTCAAGACGATCTACGACGATCCGCACAAGTGCTGGGACGCGTACGAGATGTGCGAGAAGCTCGTAGACGTTGATGAGGCCGCGATGCTGTGGCGCTATCGCCACCTGAAGGTCGTGCAGCGCGTGATCGGCATGAAGCGGGGCACGGGCGGAACGGCCGGGGCTGCCTACCTGCGCAACATCTTTGATCATCCGTTTTTTCCGGAACTCTGGGATGTGCGGACCGTCGTCGGCCCCGAGGTCCACCCGTCATGAGCAGCGGCCTGAAACCGATCATCGGCGAACGGATCGCGCAGGCGGTATCACCCCTCGGATCTGCTGCGCTGACGGAAGAATCGCTCCGCGCGCACATCGCCCCGCTGTTTTCACGGGTGCGCCAGCGGAGCGAGATCTACCTCTCGAATCACAGTTTGGGTCGGCCTCTCGATCTGCTGGCGGACGATGTGCGTGAAGCGCTCGATGCGTGGTACACCGATATGGACGGCGCGTGGGATGTGTGGCTGAAGGAGATGACAACCTTCCGCCACAACATCGCCTGCCTCATCGGGCTGAACCGAGCGGATGCCGTGGTGCCCAAGATCAGCGCGGGGCAGGGGCTGCGGGCGGTGATGAACGCGATGCCGCAGGAGAAGCCCCGCGTGATCGCGACACGGGGCGAGTTCGATTCGATTGATTTCATTCTGAAGACATACCACGCGCGCGCACGCGCGTCGGTGGGGTGGGTTGAAACGCGCGACCAACCCGGCCGGCCGCCCGAGGTAGACGCCGGCGCGATTCTGGATGCGATCCGATCCGGCTCGCCCGACCTTGTTGTGGTCTCGCACATCTGCTACGCGACCGGGCAGAGACTCGATCGGGTCGAAGAGATCATCAACGCGGCACAGGCAAAGGGCGCGCTCGTTGTGCTCGACGCGTTTCACAGCGCGGGAGTCATCCCCGTCGACTTTGAGGGGCTTGGGCCCGACTTTGCCATCGGCGGCTCGTACAAGTACACCCGGGGCGGACCGGGCGCCGCGTGGCTGGCGATTCATCCAAGGCACCTTGACAACCCCAGGCTCCGCACGCTCGATACCGGCTGGTTTGCGAAGCGCGATACGTTCGGTTTCGAACGGCCCGATGAGCCGCTCTTCGCCGATGGCGGCGATGCGTGGCTCGAGGCAACGCCCGCCCCGCTGCCTCTCTTTCAGGCTCGGTCGGGGCTGCAACTGGTTCTCGCGCTGGGCGTTGAACGACTGCGCCGGTATTCACTCGAACAACTCGGCGCGCTCCGAGACGTCCTGAAGAATCACGACATCGAGTCTTATCAGGGAGGTCGCACACCGGATCAATCCGGGGCTTTCCTTCTCATCCCTCGCGCCGATGCGCACCCCGCGTGCGGCGCGCTCAAGCAGGCCGGGGTGAACGTCGATGCCAGACTCGGTCACCTGCGACTCTGCCCCGATGTCGTCACAACGCGGGCCGAGATGGAGCGTGCCGGTGCGATCATCGCCCGGGTGCTGGCGGGCCGCTGATCGGAACCGTCAGGCAGAAATCGGTCCCCCGCCCCGGTTCACTGTGGACTTCAAGCCGGCCTTCGTGCGCCTCGACGATTCGCCGTGCCGTCGGCAGCCCAAGCCCGGTGCCGCCCGACTTGGTCGTGAAGTACGGCCGGAAGATCTTGCCGATCGTCTCCTGCGACATGCCCGGCCCGGTATCGATCACGTGAATGTGCGCGACCGCGCGTTTCTCGGCATCCATCGTTCGATTCGTCCGCACGATCAGTTCGCGGGGATGCCCGCCATCGACCGGCTCCGAGGTCATCGCCTGCGTCGCGTTCAGCAGCAGATTCAGCACGGCCTGCTTGATGTGCGAAACGTCCACGTCGGCCGTCAACACGCCGGGTGCCAACTCCGATCGCAGCCTCACGCCGCTTTTTTCAGCCTGCGGCAGAAAGAAATCGACCAGTTCCTCCACTGCCGTATTCAGGTCGGACGGCTTGCGATCCAGCCTCAATTCGCCCGCGAATTGCAGGAAGTCGGTCAGGATTCCCCGGAGCCGCTCGACCTCGCGTCGGAGCGATTGCACGCGCCGAACCAGACGGCCTTTTTCTTCCTCGGTGATCGAGAGCTCTTCGATGCCCTCGCTGAGCAACTGCGCATTCAGCCCGACTGTGGACAGCGGATTCTTGATCTCGTGGGCCAATCCCCCCGTCATCGCGCCAAGCTCCGCGAGCCGTTCCGCCGAACGTGCCCTCCGCTCGGCCGAGCGAATCCGGGCCGACTGCGTCATGAAAGCCCAACGGGCGATCACTCCGGCACCGAGCGCACCGACAACCAGACCAATCAAAAAATACGACATCCCGGTCACGCCACGAGTTTAGTGGCGAGACGCGCCGCGCGTGGTGCGTTGAGCGGGATCACCTAGCGCCTCGGAGAGCGCGTGTAGCCCCGCCTCGGCACGACCACCTCCACACTGTCGGGTGCTCGCATCACCTTGGTCGCCTTCCAGCCCTTGTCGGTTTTCGTCGCGTCATAGATGACTTGTGAGCCGTCTTTGAGCACGCGAAAGCCATCGCCCTGGATGACGCTGTAGTGCGCGAAGATGTCCTGACCCTCGGGCCCGACGATAAAGCCGAAGCCCTTTCTCGGGTCAAACCACTTCACCAAGCCCTCGACATTGGTCAGTTGGGTTGCACTCATGCCACCCGTGCCCTCTGTCATCGCCGGCCCCTTTCCTTCTGCGCCCGGACCGAATGGCCGGTTCGCGTCGGATGGCGTCGGAGTCAACATCCTAAAAACCCGAACGCTCGTACCCCCGCAGTGCAGCGAGCCGCCGCATCCTGCGCTGGCAAGAGCGGTGCGAGTGTTGACCCGTCCGCCAGAGGCAGCTTATCAGACGGTGAGAGCCTGTCAACCGAGACCCGAGGCACCGGCGATCGGGCGGCCCGTTACCGTCACCCCTCGATATTTGTTCCACATTCTTGTTTTTTGCTGTTGCGCGAGAAAACGCCCCCTTTTCGAAAGGGGGCGTTTCAGGGACAACATTGGCAAACCCTAAAAGACTAGATGCCGCTCAGACCGGCTGCGGAGCCGGGGCGTCTGCCGCCGGAACTGCCGGGGCGTTCTTTTTGGCTTCTTCCATGAGCACGGCCTTGCGGCTGAGCTTGATGCGGCCCTGGTCGTCGACCAGGATCACCTTGACCTTGACCATGTCGCCGATCTTGACAACGTCGGTCACGCTCTTGACGTAACCCTCTGCCAATTCAGAGATATGGCACATGCCGTCGGTGCCGGGGGCGAGTTCGACGAACGCGCCGAAGTCCTTGACGCTGACGATCTTGCCGGTGTAAACCGCGCCGACCTTGACCTCTTCGCAGAGGGCTTCGATCTCGGTGCGGGCACCTTCGATCGACGGGCCGTCGTTGCCGGCGAGCTGGACCGTGCCGTCATCGTCGACGTCGATGGTGACGCCGTAGCGATCCTGCAGGCCGCGGATCATCTTGCCACCCGGGCCGATGAGCTTGCCGATCTTTTCCGGATCGATGTGGAGCGTGATGATGCGTGGCGCGAGGGGAGAAATCTCCGCGCGGGGCTTGGCGATGATGCGTTCCATGATGTCGATGATCTCGAGCCGGCCCTGCTTGGCCTGCTGGAGGATCTTCTCGATCTGCGAGATCACAAGGCCCCGGGCCTTGAGATCGAGCTGGATGCCCGTGATGCCTTCACGCGTGCCCGAGACCTTGAAGTCCATGTCGCCGAAGAAGTCTTCTTCGCCGATGATGTCCGTCACAAAGGTTTCGTTCTGGTCGTTGTCATCGCTGAAGCGACCGACGCTGATGCCCGCGACGGTGGCCTTGAGGGGCACGCCCGCGTCCATGAGAGCAAGGCAGCCGCCGCAGACCGAGGCCATCGACGACGAGCCGTTCGACTCGGTGATGTCGCTGACGACGCGGATGGTGTAGGGGAACTCGTCCGGACCCGGGATGACGCCCATGAGCGAGCGTTCGGCGAGTGCGCCGTGGCCGATTTCACGCCGCCCGGGCGCGCTCAATCGCTTCACTTCGCCCGTCGAGAACGGCGGGAAGTTGTAGTGCAGCATGAACTTCTTGCTGTACTCGGGGATGAGGCCGTCGACAATCTGTTCGTCCTTGCCGGTGCCGAGGGTGACGCTGATGATGCTCTGCGTCTCGCCGCGCTGGAAGAGGGCCGAGCCGTGCGTGCGCTGGAGGATTCCAACAGCGCCCGTGATCGGACGCAGCTGCGTCGGCTTGCGGCCGTCGGCGCGAATCTGCTCCTCGACAATCAGGCGACGGGTGACCTTTTCTTCCAACCGCTTGAAGGCCTCCTTCGCCATCACCTTGTTCTTGAGGCTGGTCGCGTATTCGCCGTAGTTGCCATCAAGCTTGAGGGCAAAGTTCTTCTCGAGCGTGTTCTTGCGGAGCTCATCGACCTTGGCGTTACGCTCGGCCTTCGAGTTGATCTTGCGGGCAGCCGTCATTTCCTTCTCGGCGAGCGAGCGCACCTTCTCGGTGATCTCGGGCGTCGGGAGGATCGACTCGCCGGCTCGCTTGGGCTTGCCGACCTTGGCAACAAGGTCGTTGATCAGGTTGAGCAGCTCGTTGATCTGACCCTGGCCGAAGCGGATCGACTCGATCATGCTCGACTCATCGACTTCGGCGGCGCCGACTTCGATCATGTTCAGGCCGTCCTTGTGACCCGAAAGGACCAGATCAAGGTCGGAGTAATCGAGCTGGCTGACGGTCGGGTTGATGACGAACTGCGGGCCGTTGTCGGTGTGGATGCGGCCGACGCGAACGGTCGCGATCGGCCCTTCGAACGGGATGTCGCTGATCGCGAGCGCCGCGCTCGAAGCAATGCCGGCAACGACGTCGGCGTCGTTCTCGGTGTCGTGGCTGAGCACCATGCACTGGATGAGCACCTCATCGACAAATCCATCCGGGAAGAGCGGACGGATCGGACGATCGATCATGCGCATCGTCAGAATTTCTTTTTCAGAGGGCGGACCTTCACGCTTCTTAAACCCTCCCGGGAACTTGCCGGCGGCGGGTGTCTTCTCGCGGTAATCGACCGTGAGGGGGAAAAAATCGATGCCTTCGCGCGGGTTGGCGCGAACGACCGAGGCGAGCACCGTGGTGCCGCCGAAAGTCGCGATCACGGTACCGCCGGCGAGCTTGCCGACAACGCCGGTCTCGAGCGTGAACACGCGGCCGCCGATCTCCTTGCGGACAACAACAGCGCCCGGCATATCCGCGAGCCCTGTGGATGCGTGCGAAACCTGAGTCATGATGTCTATTCCTTCTTCTGCGGACCGACCGCCCCCGCACCCCCCACTCATTGATATTGGGGCGGGCCGGCGAGCAAGCGATCCTGGGACTTTGATGCCCCTCCGACCTCCCGTTTCGTGGCAGAAGGCAAAGGGCAGATGCCGCACCCGGCGCTGCCGTTTGCCCACTGCCGCAGCCGAGAAGGGCCGGAGGGGCTTGAAAACGAAAACGGCCCGGTGTTTTTTCAAACACCGGGCCGGTTGAATTACTTGCGGAGGCCCAGGCGAGCGATCAGCTTCTGATACTCCTCAGGCTGCGTCGTCGCGAGGTAGCGCAGCAGCCGGTTTCGCCTGCCGACCATGAGCACCAGCCCGCGGCGGCTGTGGTGGTCCTTGTCGTGACCCTTGAGGTGATCCGAGACTTCTTTGATCTTCTCGGTCAGCATTGCAACCTGGACCTGGGGAGAGCCCGTGTCCTTGTCGTGGGTCTTGTAGTCCGAGACGATCTTTTTGCGGCGTTCAGCGACCAGTGCCATGATTTCTTTTCTTTCCTTCGTTCACAGTTCTTTCGGGTGCCAATGGTAGGCCCAGGGACGAGGCGGATCAAAGGCCCTCGGAGGCAAAAGACTCGTCCTGAGAGTACCAAAAGACCGAGGGGCCGCCCGGAGAAGGAGTGCCAGGGCTGCACCCCAAAGCCTTCGGCCCAATCTTTGCGCAACCGGGCTCCGAGAGGCATCCCGCGGCGGGTACATTTCGGGCATGTCAACCGCCGCCGCGAACCCGTCCGCCCCCGCTCCTGCCACCGATCTGCCTCGGGCCGGGGGACTTTCGATCTCGAAGCGAGTGGCGGAAATGAAACCCTCGGTCACCGTCGCTTTCATGAACCGGGCCAAAAACATGAAGGCTCAGGGCCACGACGTCCTGAGTTTCGCGGCGGGCGAGCCCGACTTTGACACGCCGCAGGTCGTGAAGGATGCCGCGATCGAGGCACTCAACAAAGGCATGACCAAGTACATGCCGACGCTGGGCGACCCCGAGACGAAGAAGGTGCTCGCGGAAAAGCTTCTGAAGGAAAACGGGATCCCGACCACGGCGGACCACATCGCGATCAGCGCGGGTGGAAAGCACTCGCTGTATGTCGCGTGCCAGTGCCTCTTTGATTTCCCTGCGCCGGGCGAAGCACCGCAGGAAGGCATTCTTCCGGTTCCGGCGTGGGTGAGTTACGCGCCGATCATCGAGATCGCGGGCGGCAAGGTTGTGGAGATCCAGACCGATGCCGCGGGTGATTTCAAAATCACGCCCGAACAACTCAAGAAGGCAATCACGCACCGCACGCGTGCGTTCTTCATCAACTCGCCGAGTAACCCCTGCGGCACCATGTACACGCCAGCCGAGTTGAAGGCGCTCGCGCAGGTGATCGCCGAGGCCGCGAAGACCACGGCGCCGAATCTGGTTGTCGTTTCGGACGAGCTTTACGAGAAAATCGTGTACGGCGGTATCGAGCACTTCTCGATCGGCAGCGTGCCGGAGATCGCGGAACGCACGCTCACGATCAACGGCTTGTCGAAGGCGTATGCGATGACGGGCTGGCGGATCGGCTACGCGGCCGGCAGCGGCGCATTCGGCAAGAAGCTCATTGATGCGATGGGAGTGCTGCAGGGTCAGATGACGACCAACATCACGAGCTTTACGTACCCGGCGATTCGGACTGCGATCACAAAGACCGCCGCGGAAGTGGAAAAGATGCGTCAAGCCTTTGCCGAGCGCGCGGGTGTGATTCACGCTCGGCTCGCGAAGGTTCCAGGCTTCAAATGTCCGAAGCCGACCGGCGCGTTCTACGCATTCCCTGACGTTTCCGCCCACTTTGGGAAGACCTCGCCGGGCGGAAACGGAACCGCCGGTCGCAAGATCAACAGCGCGATGGATTTCTGCGAAGCGCTCCTTGCCGAGCAGTACGTCGCGTTCGTGCCCGGCGAAGACTTCGGAGGCTGCGGCAAGAACTGTGCCCGCATCTCCTTCGCGTGCTCGATCGATCAGATCAACAAGGGGATCGATCGGGTCGAAACGTTCATTGCGGGATTGCGCTGAGGTCGAGGTGTCGCGGCAACAAATCGCACTCTTTTGCGCCGGTGTTCAATCCGGGGTGGTCTGAATCGGGGCAGCGCCTTCCACAGGCGCCTCATCCGGATCCCGCAGCACGAGCGTGATCTCCGAAGATTGCTTGTCCTGTTGCACCCCCACCACGCGCCGGCGGACCAGATCGAGCACGGCGAGGAAGAGACCGATCATCTCGCTGCGCGAGCGATTGACGAGGAGCGAGCGGAAGGAGATCTTGGGGCGAGCGCTTGCATCCGCAGCTGCGTCGAACGGCTCGGTCTTGATTCGATCGACGATATCCGCGGCGTGCAGTTCAATGGGCGTGTCGTCGTACACAACCTGATGGTCGCCGAGCCGTTCGAAGTTCACCGTCGCCACGATCTTCTTGAATGCCTCGAGCAGATCGGTGAGTTCAAGGTCTTCGACATCGAGCGCCGCGACTTCATCCCGGATCGCCTGTTCATCCGTGGTCGGCGCGACTTCGCCCGCGCCGCCGACGGGGAATCGACCCTGCCACTGCTTGCCCCGGAGTTCGAGCGCGTCCGCGGCATCGCGATACTGCTTGTACGCGAGCAACTGGCGAACGAGATCCGCCCGCGGATCGGTCGCGTCCACACCGGAATCGTCCGACGCGACGACGGCGTTGGGATCGTTGCTGCGGGCAAGCCAGCGGCTCTTGATCTCCATCAACGACGCGGCCATCACGAGAAACTCGCCGGCGACTTCGATATCAACCGGAGTGCCGTCCTTGTCAAGATCGCGCAGGAACGCGATGTACTGATCCGCGATCGGCGCGATCGGGATGTCGGTGACATCGACTTCGTTCTTGCGAATCAGAAAGAGCAGCAGATCGAGAGGGCCCTCGAATGATTCCAGCCGTACCCGATAGTCTTCGGTGAGCATCCGTGCCTCCGGCCCTTCTTGAAAACCGATCAACCCTGCGAACCCGGCCCATCGCGAATATCAGCGGCTCCGCCGCGGAAAGCGATGGCTTCTGCGGACAGTGTACGCACTTTCGGCCAAACCCCGAACTACCCTTCTCCCGATGCCATCCAAGGCCGCACCGGGAGCCAAGATTGTCCGACTGACCCAGCCCAAAGAAGGGGGCGAGGACGCCGGTGCGCCTGTGCCCCTGCCGCAGTCGAATCGCGGCCCGAAAGTCACCCCCGAAGCGCTCCAGGCCGGCAAGCGGCTGCTGCGCGCGGAAGCGACGGCCGTTGCCCGTCTCGCGGAATCGCTCGGTGATCCGTTCGAGCGCGCCGTGGAACTGATCGTCTCGTGCGCCGACGCCGGAGGAACCGTGCTCATCACGGGCCTGGGAAAATCCGGCCTCATCGGAGCCAAGATCTCCGCGACGCTTTCTTCGCTGGGAATACCGTCGCACTGTGTGCACCCCTCCGAGGCGGCCCACGGCGATCTCGGGCGTTTCCGCAAGTGCGACACCGTCATCTGCATCTCGTTTAGTGGCGAGACCGACGAGGTTGTGAACCTCGCCTCGATCCTGAGGCAGGATGGGCTTCCGATCATTTCGATCACCGGCGCGGGCGGACAATCCGCACGCGAAGGCGCGAAGGCATCGAGCCTCGAGCGCCTCGCCACCGTCACGCTCGGACTCGGGCTCGAACAGGAAGCGGGCGAGCCAGACTTTGCGGCACCCACTTCTTCAACAACCGCAACACTGGCCTTGGGTGATGCCCTGGCGGTCGTCAGCGCGAAAGTTCGCAACTTCACCGACGAGGATTTCAAGCGCCGTCACCCGGGTGGCACGCTCGGCGATCTGCTTCGTCCCGTGACCGAGGTGCTGCGGTTTGTTGCCGGCAAGAACCTGCCTCGCGTGACGGACGATCGCACGGTTGCTTCGGCGCTCGAAGAAGCTTCGAAGGCGGGGCGTCGCCCCGGCGCGATCGTGCTCAGCGATCCGAAAACCGGCCGCCTCAGCGGCATCTTCACCGACGCCGATCTTCGCCGCCTGATCCTGCGCGACCCGACCGAGATGCACCGCCCGATTCGCGACGTCATGACGAAGGACCCGCGCTGCCTCCCGGAAACGGCGCTCGTTCGTGACGCTGTCCGCATGGTCCGAGAGTTTCGCGCCGACGAGATTCCGGTTGTCAATTCCTTGGGCGAACCGGCGGGCCTGCTCGACGTGCAGGACCTCGTCGCGATGAGGCTGGTGCAGGATTGAACAAGCAACCGTCGAAGCGGCGCAAAACCGGAAGCGACGCGGCGACGCGAAACCGGGGCAGCGCCCGCGCCAACGGGCTCATTCTCGCCGTGGTCGTGGCGATCGTTTCGGTCGGCGGGCTCCTGCTCGTCGCGCGATCGCCTTCGAGGGCCAAGGTCGACATCGTCAAGCCGACAGACGTGGGGAACGCGCCGACCGCAGAGAACGAACTCAACGGGTCGGACATCACGCTGCAGTTAGTCGATCGGAACGACCCCGGACGGCTCGCGGCGGAGTTGAAGTTGCCAGCGATTCAGCCGCTGGAAGCCAAGCGGTATTCGGTGCAGACGCCGTCGGGCTGGCTCTATCCGCGTGACGGGCGTGTGGTGTGGATCCGCGCGGACAAGGCAGACCTTTTTCTGCCCAATCGCCAGCAGTTGCCCGAGCGCGGGGATTTCAAAGGCAACGTCATCGTGCGGCTCTTTGAAGGACCCGCCGGTCGCAAGATCGATCCGGAGACAGAAACCCCGCTGCTCGAAGCGAAGAGCGAGCACATGGCGTTCGACGGCGCAATCGGTGAATTGCAGATCCCGGAACGCCTTCTCATCACCGGGAGCGGCATCGCATACGCGGGCAAGAACATCCGCGCACTCTTCAACGATCCCGAGCAGCGGCTCGAACTGCTGACTGCGGAGTCCAGCGAGTACCTGCGCTACGACCCCAGGAAGTCGCGCCAAGCGCCGAGCCTCTGGCAGAGCACTGCCGCGACGACCGCATCGGCAACGACGGGCGCCGGCACGGGTGGATCTTCCGTGCATTCCGCGGACCAGCAGCTGCCGCCGCAGCCGGCGCCAAAGGTACAGGCTGCGAAGCCTTCGTCCGGGCGTGAATCCCTGTATCGGATCATCGCCGAGCGCGACGTTCGTGCCACGCAGGGCCCGCGTGCGATCTCGAGCGATGTGCTCGAAGTCTTCGCGCGGCTGCTCGACAACCAGGCACCAAAGAGGCTGATGCCGGAGAAG
>JAEUJD010000040.1 GCA_016793015.1 Phycisphaerales bacterium | reverse complement strand
CGGGCGGGCGTAGTCCCAGTCGTTGAGCTTGAGCGCGAGCTGCTGGCCTTGGATGTCGGCGCGTTCGAGAAGGTCAAAGTGTGCCGCGATCAATCCGCCGAACTCATGGGGCAGGCGGGTCGCGCAGGTCTGGAGGAGATTTCCGAGCCCCCAGGTCTTTTCGACGTGCTTGGGATCGGGATGCACAACGCCGGAGACGTGAACGTGGGCGGATATGTTCCGCTTCTCAAAGTACCGGACAACGCCGTCCATGAACGCCTGGAATCGCTCGGGCGTACCCATCGGCTCGGCCCAATCGGGGAACTCGGTGGCCCACCAGCGATCCTGCGCAGCGAAGACGACGGGCTGATTGCGCATGCCGAGTTGTTTGAGCCAGGAAAACATCGCGAAGAGTTTACGGACGAACTGCGGTCGGTTGTCACTTCACGCTTTGGCGTTGCTTGAGAATCTCGATGAACGATCGCATGCGGATCTCGTCCTGCGTGAGCCCGGTTGCCGCGAGCTCCGCCCGGCTGATCGCGCCGCGTCGCACCCCCTGGATGAAGAAGGTCAGCAGCCCCTGAGCGGTCGCGGCATCGTCAAACACGCCGCCACCCCCAGAGCCTCCTGCACCCCGCACGAGCGTCGCCCTGGCGGCCTTCTCGACAAAGTTGCGAAGCCGTGCGGTGGCGTCGGGGAGGTATTCAAGAAAATACGAGTAGACCGCGGCATAGCGGATCGGAAGTTGCGCGGGATTCAGATCCCAGCCCTGATACCAGCCGTGCGCGAGCGAGCGGCGGACATGCGTGAAATTAAGTTTCCACGCCGAGTGAACTGCGTTTCGGTTCTCGGTGATCTGCTGGGGAGTCAGTTGGCCACCTTCGGGTGCAACGTGGAGTGCGCTGGGCATGATGTTCGTCGCGCCGTCGGAGAGGTAGAGACCCGACGCCCCGAGCGAAACCTGCATCACATGGCGGGCAAAGTCGCAGGCACGGTGGTCGATCTTCTGCTCCTGTGCGGTCACTCCGACCGAAGCGGTGTAGTCGTAGACGCCCAGTGCCGCGGCGACGCAGCGGCCCTTTGCGGCGCGGACGAAATCCGGTAGCGGGCAGACGCCTCGGACATCGATCACGGATTGCGTCGTCTCGACCATGAACTCCATTTTCAACGAGCCCTTGGGGAAAAGCCCCGCGGCCTCGAACCCTTCGAGGACTTCGACCATCGTCGCCACCTGCTGAGCCGAGACGAGCTTGGGGAGCATGACAACGAAGTTGGCGGGGAGCTTCTTCCCCGAGGCCTCGGAGAGTCCGGTTAGGAAGATATCCAGCGTGCGGATGCCTCGGGCGTGGGTGTCGGGCCCGAAGTTCTTGATGCGGATTCCGATGAAGGGCGGGAGCGTGCCGTCTTTCATTCCCGCCGCGGTCTCGAGCGCGGCCTGGTGTGCGTGCGCATCTTCGTCGGCATCGGTGCGGACGCCGTATCCATCCTCGAAGTCGATTCGGAAATCTTCCGCGGGTTCGCGGGTGAGCTTGTCAACGACCCGGTTGTAGACCGTGCGTGCGAATGCGGCGTGCGGGTTGGCGTTTGCAGCAGCAACAGGATCGCGCTGGAACTCGGCGTCGATCGCTGCGGCAGCGGCGGAGGTTTCGGGAAGCGATTCGTGGCCCCGGAGCGCGATCGCGCGAGCGAAGGTTGCAAAGTCCGGCGCGTAATCGCGGAGCGAGGCAAGGGCGACATCGCCGAGCCGCCGGGCTGTGTCCTTCTTGAAGAGATGCCCGCCGCCGTAGATGGTGTGGACAGGCTGGCGATCGATCGGTTCGCCAGGGTAAACCTTGGCATAGGCGGAGTTGGATGTCGCGAGCTGCGAGAGCGTTGAAGCGAGCGAAGTTGGCGTGAGCGTGGTTTTCATGGGTGAGTTGATGTTTTAGACTTCGAGCGGCACGACCTTGAACTGATCGACATCTACGAGCCCGAGGTCGGACAGTTTCAGTGACGGGATCACGGGCAATGGCATGAACGAGAGCGGCATGAAGGGGTCGTGGTGGGGGCAGCCGAGAGATTGTGCCGCGGCCATGAGGGCACGCTGTTGTTGAATGACAACGGTTGCGGGCTGATCGGACATGAGGCCCGCGATGGGGAGGGGGAAAAGCGCGAGGACTTTGCCATTTTTCACGGCGCATTGTCCGCCGCCGCAGGCGTCGAGGGCGCGAGCAGCAGTAAGCATGTCGGCATCGTTCGTTCCGAGAATGGCAAGGTTGTGTGAATCGTGGCCGACGGTCGATGCGATCGCGCCGAACTTGAGCCCGAAACCGGTGATAAAGCCCCGACCGATGTTGCCGCTGGCGCGATGGCGCTCGACCACGCAGAGTTTGAGAAGGTCGCGGCTTGTGTCTGAAACGTATTGGCCGTCCACAATCTTTGGAGCGATCGTGAGATTGGCCGTCAGGAGCTGGTGCGGATCCATGCCGATGACACGGATCTTTGCGGCGCCCGGCTTGGCAGCAATCGCGAACGAGGATTCCGAAAGAGGGGGAAGGTGCAGCGGCGAACGGGGCGGCGTTGGACGCGTCGACACCGGCATGGATGATTCAATGAACGCGCCGCCTTTCGCTGCGAGTTTGCCGTGGAAGTAAGTCGCCCGGGGATGCGGCTCGTCAAGGTTGTCGAAGACAACCAAATCGGCGAAAAAGCCCGGGGCGATTGCCCCGAGATCGCGCTTGCGGTAGTGCATCGCAGGATTCAGCGTGGCGATGGTGATCGCGGCGATCGGTTCGAGACCCAGTTTGATCGCTCTGCGGACGATGTGATCGATATGGCCCTCGTCCGCAAGGTCGCCGGGGTGACGGTCGTCGGTGCAGAAGCAGAAGCGGCCGATCGTGCTCGGTGTAATCGCCGGGAGAAGCGCTTCCAGATTTCGGGCGGCGCTGCCTTCACGGATGTAGATGCGCATGCCGCGGGAGAGCTTTTCGAGGGCTTCGGCCGCCGTCGTGCATTCGTGATCGGAGGAAATACCCGAGGCCAAGTACGCCTGGAGCGGCTTGCCCCGAAGCCCCGGAGAGTGTCCATCCACGATGCGACGCGCAAGTCCAAGATTTATCTTCGCCAGCACTCCCGGATCGGCGTGGACAACACCGGGAAAGTTCATCATCTCCGCGAGCGCAACGACGCGTGGATCATCGAAGAGCGGGGCGAGGTCAGCGGCTTCGAGACGAGCGCCGGAGGTTTCGAGGTGCGAAGACGGGACGCACGACGAGAGCGCGAACATCGCGTTGATCGGAAGACCTTCGGCATCTTCCATGATGTAGCGGATGCCGGGCAGGCCGAGAACATTCGCGATCTCGTGCGGATCGAGAACAACGCCGGTCGTTCCGTGTGGGAGCGCGAGGCGGACGAACTGCGAAGGAGGAAGGCTCGTCGATTCGACGTGCATGTGCGCGTCGATAAACCCCGGCGCAAGAAAAGAGCCCTTCAGGTCGACCGTTTCCCTGGAGTCTGTGTAGTCGCCCATCCCGGCAATGCGATCCTTGTGGATTGCAACGTTTCCGGATTCGATCTGGCCGGTGAAGACGTTGATGATCTTCGCGTTCGCGAAAACGAGATCGGCGGGGGCATCGCCCCGGGCAACGGCGAGCAGATCCGGTGTGATCGGGCCGTTTGGAAGTGATGTCGGCGTTGAACTCACGCGTGCGGGTCCGAGGCCGGAGATTCGAGGAAGCGTCCGAAATCCTCCGGTGTGTTCAGATTACACGCAATCACGGGATCGTTCACGGGGATTTCCAGCGCGCAAGGCTTGAGCAATTCATCAAGGCGGAGCAAATCGAGATCGCCTGCGCGGGCGAGCACCGGATCAAGCGTCGAGGTGATCCACGACCACGGGAGGTAGATCGGGTGGCCCCGTTTGCCTTGGAAGGTGGGCGCTGCGGGCACGGAAGAGTGTTGAAGCGAGAGCCAGAGTGCGTGATGGCGTGAAGCGGGCACGTCGATCGGCAGGATGTAGATGCCTCGGGGGGGATCAACGCGGAGCGAGTCGATTCCGGCGCAGATGCTGGCGAACATGGGGCGGGCGGAATCGGAGAGCACGATGTTGGCAGGCGCGAGCGAACCGGCGCCGATGATCGCGTGGACCTCGGGCGAGAGTACCCAGATGGAATCGATGAGCGCGTCCCGCAGACGCGAAAGTTGCGTCTGCCACCAAGGCTGATTTCCGCTGTTCAGAAGGGCCTTGGGCGTGCCCATGCGCGAGCCCTTTCCTGCGGCGAGGATAAGGGCGGGCGTGCTCATGCGCGCGCGGAACGCTCACCGGCCGGAAAGCCGGTACCACGAAGTGTTTGGGCCGCTATGAGCAGCTGCGCCGCGACGGAGATCGCAACGGCGTGCGGCTCTTTGCCCGTGTCGCCGACACCGATGGGGCAACGGATTTTCTGGACGAGGGCTTCGTCGATGCCGGAAGCGACAAGGCGGCCGAAAAGACAAACCCGCTTGCTTTTGGAGCCGATCAGCCCGGTGAAAACGGGGGGCGACTTTGCGAGCAGATCGCGGAGGATCTCGCAATCCGTGTCGTGCGAACAGGTCATGACGAGCGCGAGCGTGGAGGCGGGTTCTTTGGTTGCCGCGGCAACGCCCTGCTTCCAATCGAGGATGCGCTGAGCGCCCGGATACCGCTCGGCCGAGTTCCACTCGGAGCGATCGTCCACGATGGTGAGGGAGAGCGGTGTCGGCGCGAGGAGTTCCGAGAGCGATTGCGCAACGTGGCCCGCACCAAAAACCACGACATGAGCCGGGCGGCCGTGGTATTCGAGAAAGACCTCCATCACGCCGCCGCAGCATTGCTCGGCTTCGGCACCGAGGACGAAGCGTTCGGTTGCGTGCGTCCGCTTCTTGAGGCATTCGCGGGCGGCATCGAGGACGAGGTGCTCAAACTGGCCGCCGCCGATCGTGCCGAAGGAGTTGTTGGGGAACGCGGCCGATTCCTTTGCTGGGGCGTCGGCGGGCTGTGGCCGCCAGATCATCTTCGCACCGGCGGAGCGAGGCGTACTTCCCTGCGTGCGGATAACGGTGATGAGGACGAACTCTTCTCCCGCCTCGGCAAGTTCTGAAGCAGTGCGGAGGATGAGGCGGGATTCGTCCATGCCGGGAAACGATAGTGCGAAAGCGGGTTGAAGGGAAAGAAGGCAGCGCGGCAGGAGGCATCGAGGCATCAAGGAAGAGCGGGAACTCACGAGATTGCGGGATTGACACCTTTGAGTGAGTGATAAAGAAGGCGTGCCATCACGGTGCGGCGGTAGTCGGCGGTCGAGCGGATGTCGTCAATGGGCGTGACGTCCGCCGCGATTGCGGCAGAGAAATCTTCCGGTTTGCGGATCGCGCTGCCGGCGTGCAGCAGGCTCTCGATCGCGGGGCAGCGTTTGACGGTTGCCGCAACGCTATTGGCAACAACACGCCAAGTTGCAGGCGTCGCTGATTGGCGGGTCATCGCCAGGCCGATCTTGGTGATTGCCTGTGCGCGCCTCGCGCCGACTTTGTGGAAAACGGAAAAATCGTACGTGCGGAGCGGAATCGTGATCGCGGAGATCAGTTCGTCCGAACGCCGCACCGATTTGCGATAGCCGGTGTAGTACTCGTGCAGGGGAACTATGCGCGGACCGGATTTGGAAATGAGAGCGACCGAAGCGTCGTAGGCCATGAGAACGGGAACGCCGTCTGCCGCGGGCGAACCGTTGGCGATGTTGCCGGCCCACGTGCCCCGCGATTGGATCTGGATCGCGCCGACCTGGCGGGCGGATTCGATAAGCAACGGAAAGTCGGACTTGACCCGCGGGTCTTGCAGAACATCCCAGTAGGTTGTGAGTGCGCCAAGCGTGACGGAATCCGCGGCCCACGTGATGGCGCGCAGTTCGCGGAGCTTCGACAGGTCAAGATAGGTCTTGTCGTGTTCGGCCTGGCGAAGAGGCCAATGCACGAGAAGGTCGGTCGCGCCAGCGAGCGGGATCAGATCGGGCTGCTTTGCGCAGAGATCGCATGCTTCGGCAAGCGTGTTCGGCATGAGGACGTTCAAGGGCGTCCTCCCCTCGGGGTGCCGATCCAATTTTCAAGTCCGTCGATGATCCCGTCGTAGCCCGTGCAGCGGCAGAGGTTGCCCGCCATCAACGCCCGCATGGTGTGCGAGGCGAGAACGCCCGAGTGTTCTTTGATCCAGTTCGCGGTGACAACGACTCCCGGCGTGCACGCGCCGCACTGTGTTGCGCCGGATTCGAGCATGGGCTGGAGCGATGATGGGGGGATCGACTCGATCGTGCGGACGTTGCAGCCTCGGACCTGAAAGGTGGGCACAAGGCAGGAGTTCGCGGGCAGGTCGTCGATGATGACGGTGCACGCACCGCATTCGCCTTCGCCGCAGCCTTCTTTGGAGCCGGGGAGGTTGAGCCGGTAGCGCAGCGTGTCGAGGAGGCGCTCCGTCGGATCGACCGCGATCGCCACTTCGCGGCCGTTCAGCGTGAAGCGGATAGCGAGGGTTCCGTTGCGGCCGGCGGAAGGTTGTGGTGCTTGGTCGTTCATGGAGGATTGCGAGATGGCAAAGCCCACCCCCAACCCCCTCCCTCGGGGAGGGGGCTTCAGAGCAGTGGCAGAAGGTGTTCTGGTGTAAGGGGAATCGCTCTCGCATCCGCGCCGGTTGCGTGCGCGACTGCGTTCAGGATTGCGGGGGCAGGGCCGTCCATCGGAAGTTCGCCAACCCCCTTCGCGCCGCCTCCTCCAAACGGATAAGGATTCTCATGGAAAACGACGCGGATTGGCGGCACGTCGTCCGAAGTCGGGATGATGTAGTTGGTCAGCGTGTTGTTCAGCATGCCGCCGTCTTTAAACTTGAACTCTTCGGTAAGCGCCCAACCGATCGCCTGGACCACGCCGCCCTGGACCTGGCCCTTCGCGAGGACCGGGTTGATGACCTTGCCGATGTCCTGCATCGCGGTGAAATCAAGGACGCGGACCGCGGCGGTGCGGAGATCGACCTCGACATGCGCGACGCACGCGCCCCACGCGAAGGTGGCGTAGGCATCGCCGACGTAGTGCTTGTCGTCGAATTTGACGTTTGGAGGCGGGGTGTAAGTCGCGCGGCCCTTGAGTTCTTTGCCGGGGTTTTTCGCGTGCCAGGCTGTGATCGCTTTCTTCAGCGAGGGTCCTCGTAGCGGCTTGCCGTTCTGACCGAGTTGAACCGCAAGATCATCGATCGCGCGCTCGACGAGTTTGCCGACGACCATAACCGTGCGCGAGGCAACGGTGGGGCCGGAATTGGGAACCCGGAACGTGTCCGGTACACACACAAGGACATCGGCCGTGTCGTAGCCTGCGGCATCAGCTGCAATCTTGGTGAAAACCGTGTTCGTCCCCTGCCCCATCTCCGTGCTCGCAGCGAGCACTTCGATCTTGCCGTCCGGGTTGGCCCCGACATCGACCTTGGAGTTGAGGTAAACCTCGCCGTTGCCCGTGAAGCCCGCGCCGTGCAGTACCGTGGCGATCCCGATGCCGCGGCGGAGGTACGGGTGAGTCTTATTGAAAGCTTCGGATTCGTGCTTGTGCTTGTCGTACTCCGAAACACGCAGGGTTTCGTTGAGCAGCGCGTGGCGGTCGGTGCCGCCGGAGATGGTCTGCTGAGTTGAGGTTGTTTGCCCGTCCTTGAGGAGATTGATCCGTCGAACCTCGATCGGGTCCAGCCCGAGCGCACGGGCGATGCGATCCATGTGGCGCTCGCATGCGAAAATCGTCTGCGGAGCACCAAAGCCACGGAACGCGCCGTAGGGCACGCTGTTGGTCAGAACCGCTTTGCCTTCGATGAGCACGTTCTCGCAGGTGTACGGGCCCGCGGCGTGGATAATCCCGCGAGAAAGAACGACCGGCGAAAGCGTCACGTACGCGCCGCCGTCGAGGATCACTTCAATCTGCTGTGCGAGCAATTTGCCGTTCTTGTCGACCGCGGTCTTGTGGCGCACGAGCGACGGGTGCCGCTTGGTGGTCGCTGCCATGTCCTCGGACCGGTCGTAGATGATCTTGACCGGACGGCGCGCCTTCATCGCGAGCAGTGCGGCATGCAGCGCGATGGTGGACGGGTAATCCTCTTTGCCCCCGAAGCCGCCGCCAGTGGGGGCCTGGATGACGCGGACGCGGGTCTCGTCACGCTTGAGTGCGTGCTTGAGCGCGTTCAGCACGTAGTACGGACACTGCATCGATCCGCGCACGACGACAACATCGCCATTCGCACCGTTTTCGATCCACGCCGACATCGCGTTGTTCTCGATGTAGACGTGCTCTTGTGCCCCCGTCTCGTATTCGCCTTCCACGATCTTGAACGCGTTCGCAAACGCTGCGTGGACATCGCCTTTCTTGATCTGCAGCTTCTTGATCAGGTTGTCACTGCCGCGCTGGATCTGATCGGCGTGGGGCGCGACGCGGAAATCCAGGACCGGAGGCTCGGCCTCCACTTCGACCCGCACGGAAGACACGGCGCGGCGGAGGAGATTGCGATCCTCATGCGCAATGAGCGCGACTGCCTCGTGCATGTGGCGCACATAGCCGGGCGCGAGGACCGGTTGATCATTCTCGATCAGATACGTTTCGTTGGGCCCGGGGATGTCAGCGGGCTCGACCACGACAAACGTTGACCAGTCAAAGCCAGCGCCGTACACGATGCGTTTGATCGTGCCCCGCGAGATCGGCGAGCGAACAGTCATCCCCCAGAGGCAGCCCTTGAGCGATCCTTCGAGCGGCTCATCGTCGAGGTAACGTTCAGCGCCGGAGAGTTTGGAGAGACCTTCGAGTCGTTGCATGGGCAGGGGCTTGATACGAATGGAAAAACAGTTCCTGAAGAGGACCCTCATCATACTGATTTGCGGGCGCCGACGCGTTGCTACCTGGAATTGGACAGGGCGGACTCGGGCGGATCGTCCGCGACGCGACGCCAGGAACCCTGCGAGGGGGTCATGGTGACGGTGTAGAAGCCAGGCGGAGGCGAGTTGAAAAAGGTGTTGTCATACGCGAGGGTGAGCGAGGAGCCGCCGACTGTCAGGCCGCCACCGACGACGAGAACCGACACGGTTGGGGCGTTGCTGGTGGAAACATTGCCCGAGACGTACACGAGGCCGGAGATCGATGACGGATAGGAATCACTGGTATCGGTGTCGGTTGTCCCGGTCGGGTAGATGTATGGTGTGCCGGGCGGGTTGAAGTTTGTTGCGAGCGTGCTCTCGCTGAGATTGCTGCTCGACATCTGGAGCGCGATATTGCCATTCACGAGCAGGCAGGGATAGTTCGAGAGGGCGGGAATCCATCTCACGCTGCCAGAGACTGCGCTTCCAACTCCCGGGTTGAGCAGCACGATCGTTCCGACGATGCGGCAGTTGGTGATCACGATTGCCTGGCCCTGGCAGTCGATGACATAGATCCCGTTCGCGTTCGGCACGCCGTACGGGTTCGATGCCGGCCCCAGGACCACCCGTTGCAGGGTCGGTTTGAGCGAGACGATCGGGAGCGCAGAGATCGGGATCGCGGTCCCCGCCGCGGTGTATGAACCAAACACGGAGGAAGAGGGGAGTGTGCGTGGCGAGGCACCCGCTGTCGTGGAGCCCTGGAAGCCGGTGCCGACAATCGTGAGTCCGGCCTCGACATTCGGCCGAATGGTCGAGAGCACCGATGTCACCCCGAGGTTGCTCGCCAGCGTTGCGCCCGCCGGATTAATCGTGGCGGCGGTCGCGGTGATTGCGCCGCCGACGGTGAGCGGGATCGCGAGGCAGTTGAGCGGGACCGTTTTCGCATCGAGTTGAACAGAAAATCGCTGGCGCGAAAGCCCGACGGTGGCATCTCCGAGCACGACGACCGAATCGAGCTGGGAGCGATCGAGCGAGCCCGCCGGGTTGGTCACCGATACTTCGTATGTTGCCTCCTGAAACGACTCGCCCGAGAGCCACGCGCCGTTGCTCTGCGTCGTCCTCCAGGAGGGATCCGCCTTGATCATCGCGCGCGCGAGTTCGATGCACGAGCGTGCGGCCGTTCGGGCCTGCACTTCGTCGCGTCGGATCTTGTTGGAGGCTGCGCGGGTTCGGGCAAAGGCCATCTCCCCCAGCGAGATTGCCGCGACCATCAAGCCGATGCCGACCGCCATCACATACGCGGTTCCCCGGCGATGCGCGAACGCCCGGCGAATCTCGGAACTGGGAGTCGTCATGGATCGCTCGCCCTGAGCGCGTTGAGTTTGTATACGACTCTGCCGGCGTACGAGACTGTCACTTCGATCCGCTTCAGGCCCGACTCGGAGACGCTGTTCGTTTCGGGCGCGCTCGCCAGAGCGCGGTACACCCGGACCGAGCGGGTCCAGCGGCTCATACCGCTGATCGCGGCACCACCCGGTGCCTTGGGAGGCGACTCGGTCCAGTTATCGAAGTCGTCAACGTCATCAAATGTTGCCTTGTCGGTCGCGATCTCGGCTGCATCGAGCCCAAAGGTGGTTCCGCCCGAGGGTTCGGCATAGGCGAGCGCCGAAACTTCGTTTACAAGTCCTTCGGCCAGGAGCGAACCCGTGAGCGCCCGGGCGCTGATCGCCTGGGCGGCCCCGGCCCCAGCCGCGGCCCGAAGCCCGGCGGTGATCATCAGGCCCAGAATGATCGAGGCGCCGGCGCACTCGATGAGCGTGATGCCGGATCGGGAGGTGCGGGATTGGTGGGCAGGACGAATCATCACATCGGCGGGATGTTTGCAACGGGGATGTTGACGTGCATGGATTGGCCGGCGACGGCCTCGGCCGTGATTCGCAGCGTACGAAGCCCGGTACCGACTGTCGTGGGCGTCGGTGCGTTGGGGATTCCATAGACGGAGTAGATCATGTCCTCGCCCGCGATCGCGGACCAGGATGCGCCGCTGGTCGACGAGCTGAAATAAGCGTTGCCGGCGACCATCGCACCGCCGGAGCCGGTCGCCTGCAGATCGCAGGGCTCGATCGCCGGGCTGATGCGTTTGACGACGATCGCGATCGGATTCACCGTGCTGAGGTTGGTGATTCCCGAGAACGTGACCTCTTTCCATCCGTAAGCAGCCGAGATATCCGCTTCGGCAACGCTGACTTCTCCAAGCACAACGCCGCTCGGCGCCTGCGCGTTGGTGCTCTGAACTTGGATCGCGAACGAGCCGACGACGGGACCGTTCTGTCGAACCATGACGCGGACGCGTGTCAGGTTCCAGGATGTCGCACCGGAACCAAGATTTGCTGGCACAAATGATCCGGCCCGGAAGTTGCTGGCGGAGATGATCGTGGACTTCAGGCTTGAACTCGTGGAATTCCCGCCGACCAGACGCTCTGTCGACCGGGTCGACGAGTCGGGGATGGAGATCGTCTGCTGGGTTGAAGTAATCGCCAGCGAATACACGGAGGACACGAGAATCTCGGGCGTTCCGGAGTTGAGGATGCGGAGCAAAGGGTCACCCGGAGTGCCCGACCAGACGTACTCGATCGCCTCATCTTCGCCGTCGCCGTTTCGATCGGGAACGACGACGCCCACGGTGGTGCTGCTCGAGTTGAAGATCTGCGTCGCGCACGCGACATCGCCGGTAATCTCGTTCAGGGCGGCGCTCAGCGAGACGCTCCGATCGACGGATTGGCTGCGCGCGGCCTTGTGCGCGAGCCCGACCGCGCCTCTTCCCGCCGCGAGCAGGATCGCCAGCAACGCGCACGCGAGCACGAGTTCCACAAGCGAGAAGCCTCTCGCGCCGGCGTGATGGTGTTTCGCACTGCTCAT
>JAEUJD010000039.1 GCA_016793015.1 Phycisphaerales bacterium | reverse complement strand
ATATTCCATCCGTCTCGGAAGAAGCCCGATGCCGAATCGCGGGCGATGAAACGGAGAGAGATCTCGATCGCATAAATACCAACGCAGATCGACTCGACGGCGGAGATCCAGCGCAGCATCACCGGGTCGGTCAGGTAGGTGCTGAGACCGATCAAAGCTGCGTTGACGAGAATGACGCCGATGATGAATTGGTTGAATCCCGCGGACGCAACCAGATTTCGGATCGGAATCAATCTTCCGGCGGATCTTTCAATCTCGCTCGCCACAACCCGCTCCTCTCCGGCGACCCGCCGTTACCAAAGCCACTTGACCGCCCACGCGTAGAGGGGAATGCCCAGGATGATGTTGAACGGAAACGTCACTCCCAGCGACAACGCCACGTACAGCGCCGGATCGGCCTTGGGAATTGCCAGTCGCAGAGCCGCCGGAGCGGCGATATACGAAGCCGAAGCCGAAAGCACAGCCAGCAGCACCGCGTCGCCCTCGCTCATACCGATCTGCCTGGCGCCGGCGATCGCCAGCCCCGCATTCACAAGCGGCCCGACCACAGCAAATGCCAGCACTGTCCGCGGCACGCGCCAGATCTCTTGCGCCCGTCGCGCCGCCATCATGCCAAGGTCGAGCAGAAAAAACGCGAGCGCCCCGGGAAAGGCATCGGTGCACAGCGGCTTGAAGGCGGCGTATCCCTTTTCTCCGGTTAGGATGCCAACCACGATACTGCCCAGCAGGAGCAGAACCGGCCCGTTCAGAAGCGATTCGTGCAGCAGGGTTCCAAGCCTCGGCCCCTGGGCTTCGCGATCGCCTCCGCGGTCGAGGTTGAGCATCACAAGAGCGAGCACGATTGCCGGAGATTCCATCAGCGCCATCACAGCAACCATGTGCCCGCTGTACGCTGTTCCGTTCTGATCGAGTGCCGCGCAAGCCGTCAGAAACGTCACCACGCTTACCGATCCGTAGCACGCAGCGAGTGCCGCGGCGTCCCGCTTGGCGACCAGACGCCTGAGCAACGCGTATCCCCAAACCGGAACGATGACGCTGAGCACCATCGCCAGGCCCACCGTCTTGAGCGCCGCGATCGAGAATCCGCTCCCGACAAGCTCCACTCCGCCCTTGAACCCGATCGCCCAGAGCAGGTAGAGCGAGAGCAGCTTGGTCGCGGCCTCGGGGATGCTGATGCTCGAACGCACCAGCACCACCAGCACGCCAAGAAAAAAGAAGAGCACGGGTGGGCTGATCGAGACAAGGGCCGCCGGTGCCCCGCTCGATGACCCGCCGGAGGCAGCGGCTTCGGCGAGAACCAACGCGAATGCTCCCGTCATCTGATCCTCCCGAGCCAAGCTCGCGCGAGACGGTGTGCCGCTCGCTTCTCACAGCGAAACCGCTTTCCGGGCGTTCCGGGTCGGTATGAGCACGCTGAGCGCCGTCGCGCCGAGCAGCGTACCGAGAACCACCACGAGCGCCACCGTTGTGTCGATCTTTACGGGGCTGCGCGCTTCGAGCCCGACGAACCCGAGATACGGGGGCACGCTCAGCAGCAGCAGCTTCACACCCACGAAGGCCAGGATCAGAATCAGCGCCGGCTTCAAGAATCGGAACTTCTGGATCAGGGCCGCGAGGCAGAAATAGAGCGCACGCAGCCCGAGAATCGCGAAGATATTGCTCGTGAACACAATGAACGGGTCGGGAGTGATGGCGAAGATGGCTGGGATGGAATCGACCGCAAAGACCAAATCGGTGATCTCGACAAGGACCAGGGCGAGAAACAACGGTGTGATCGCCCAGCGGGTGCTGAGCGTTCCGGACGGAGCGGGGTCCATCACGTCTTTTCCATCAACGCCGACGCGGTAGGTCGGTTTCAGGGTCCGCTTCGTGAAAAACCGCTGGCCGTCGTAAAAGTCCGTCACCCGGAAGAACCGCCTGCACAGACGTACGGCGACGTTCTGAGACACATCATCGTTGCCTTTGATGAGCGCCATTTTGAGCGCTGTCAGGATCAAGAATCCCCCGAAGATGATCAGGATCCACTGGTATTTGAGTATCAGCCCCGCGCCCAGGAAGATCATCCCGCCCCGCATGACGAGCGCGCCGATAATCCCCCAGAACAGCACCCGGTGCTGGTACTTCGCCGGCACGGCGAAGTAGGCAAATATCAGTGCGATAACGAAGATGTTGTCCATCGCCAGAGATTTCTCGACGACGTATCCGACCAGATACTGCTTGGCGGCCTCCGCTCCGCGCACTTCCCCCGACACGATCAGCTCCGCGCCGGATTTGATCGCCTCGGGCGTGCTGTACCTGGCCGTTTCCAGCCCCAGCCCCAGCCAGTGATGCTCGTACGCGAAGTACACAAAGCCGCTGAACGCGATCCCGCAGGTAAGCCAAATGGCGGACCAAGTGGCCGCTTCTTTCATCGAGACCTCGTGGGCTTCACGGTGAAACACGCCCAGATCAAGCGCCAGGAACAGCACAACGAGCGCGATGAAGCCCGCGTACGCCCAGATCTTCAGGTTCGCCGGGTTCGTGCCCGCCTCGGCAAGCAGCAGCATTTCGTTCATGGAGTGATCACATCCCGCCCCGTCCGGCTGGAAGAGCACGGGCGAAGCGCACCATCGCTTTAAGATGTTGGTCTTGCCACGGGCCACAACCTGCTGCAAGTGCGGCAGGCCGACGCCTCAGGCGGGCCGGGGCAAAGCGAAGAGCGCTTTACCCGTGCTGACGACCCGTCCCACCCGCTTCGGCGGGCGGCTACTCCCCAACTGGGAACGCCCATCGTAGGCGCGGGCCGTTCTCTGCCTCGATATTTCTCCAACCAGGGCGAACAAACTCGTGATCTCGCCGTACCGCCGGGACAGCAAGCAAGGAGCCCGCTCATGGATATCAATATCTTCGACGGACCCATCAAGACATCCAATGCCCAGCGCGATCACATCCTCGCTCGGGTGGGCGCTGCTGCCGCACGCCTGGAGGACGCCTCTGGCACGATCGATGTTCGCATGATCGATCTCAACGGCCCCAAGGGGGGCGTCGACAAGCGTTGCTCGATCGTGCTGACGCCGCCGGGGCTTGCCACCATCCGCGTCGAAGAGCAGGCTTCGGATTACTACGCGGCCATCGACGCGGCCTCGGCTACGCTCAAACGCGTGGTTGCCAAAGCACTCGAGAAAACCAAGTCCAACGGGCCTCGCTGAGTCTCATCTGCGCGACTCTTCCCGTTTGCGCCGGCATCCAACCATTACCCGGCGCACCCGCGCCTCAACCGGAGTGGAACATGGCGCTTCCCCCGAACACGAAACCGCACCGGCAGTTCGTGCCCCAAGCCGACCCAGACGCGGCGTCCCGCGCCTTCTATGAGGTGCTGCGCCAGCGACGCAGCGTCCGCATGTTCAGCGATCGTCCCGTTTCCGAAGAAACCATCCGCTGGTGCATCGCCAGCGCGGGCACCGCGCCCTCCGGCGCAAACAAGCAACCCTGGCGGTTCGTCGCGGTTTCCGATCCCGAACTCAAACGGCAGATCCGTCTCGGCGCCGAAGCGGAAGAACGCGAGTTCTACGAGCGACGTGCGACGCCGGAATGGCTCGCCGATCTCGCGCCACTCGGAACAGATGCGGACAAGGCGTTTCTCGAAGTCGCGCCGTGGCTGATCGTGGTCTTCAAGCTGATGAAGCAAGACCGCGACGATTCCGGCAATCAGGGACAGGTCTACTACGCGAACGAATCGGTCGGGATCGCCTCCGGCATGCTCCTCTCGGCGCTTCACCACGCCGGCCTCGCATCCCTGACCCACACGCCCAGCCCGATGAAATTCCTGTCGGCAATCCTCGGCCGACCGGATCATGAGCGACCGTTCCTCCTCATTCCCGTCGGCCATCCGTCTGCGGACTGTGTGGTGCCCGACATCGCGCGCAAGCCACTCGACGAAATAGCCGTGTTCCAATGAACGCCACCGGCGACCATTTCACCGCGCGACTTTCACTTCCATCACCAGGTCGGTTCTTGAGCACTCGGTCTTTGCCGGCTTCTCGACTTCCTTGAAACCGAGCTTTTTGTACAGGCGCACCGCCGGTTCGAGAACGCGGCTGGTCTCAAGGAACACAGTCTTCGCGCCCTTTTTCTTGGCCCGTGCCATGGCTTCGCGGGTGAGCAGCTCACCGATGCCGCGGCCGCGATGCCGGGCGTCAACAGCGAGCTTCGTGAGCTCCCAGCGGCCGTGCTCCATGGGCTTGATCGCCACGGCACCGACCGTTTCGGCGCCCATCATCGCCATCAGCACGCTGCCGCCCTTTGCAACGATCTCGGTCTCGGGGCTACGCAGCGTGCGTTCGTCGATCGGCTCCATCTTGAAATGCTGCTCGATCCACGCGGCGTTCAGCGTCCGGAACTTGTCCTTGTTCCGCGCGTCCATGTCAACCACCTTGACGCCCTCGCTCAGGAACACGGCTTCGATCCGTTCGACCAGCGGGCGCACACGCAGGGCTTCTTCCAGTTGTTCGAGTTTCTCGATGATGTCGAAGCCGGCATCCGCGGAGAGACCCCGGCTCGCGACATCGATCGCGTTCCAGACCGGCTCCATCCTCGCTGCCAGTTCGCGGCCCTTCTTCGTCAGCTCCAGCGTGCGGCGGCGTTCATCCTTTGCGTCGGTCTTCGACGTGAGCAGGCCCAGCGCGGTCAATTCCTTGCTCATCTGGCTGATCGCCGGGTGGGTCAGGCCGAGTTGGATCGCCGCCTCGCCGACGCTCAAGATTTCCCGCTCCGTCAGCAGCTTGAACAGACCGAACCATTTGGGAGAAAACTCGACGCCCTGCGTGCGATAGAAGCGCGCAGCATCTCCCATAAGGTCATCCGAAAGCCGCCTGAAGCGGCTGGCAAGCGCAAGATATCCCAGCGCACTTAGAAAATCGCCCATCGCAGAGACCCCCTCGAACTTCGTCCTCCTCCTGCGCTAGCAGGAATTTGTGACGATGCGCGTAGTATGACACGAAACCGCTTTCCTGTCTAGCGCGATCTTCCCACGGCTTGTGTTGAACGATCGTTCAAAGGGGATGGAGTTGCACCGATGACGCGATTAGCGAGCCGCAACCGCGCAATCGGATGCTCACCCGATGGACTTGCTGAGAATCGCGCTTCGGTAATTGGTGTAGGGCCACTTCCAGTTTTCGATGAATCGGTAGCCGCGCTTCAGATAAAAGTCGTAGAGCTCGCGATCGGGCTCGGCCATGGAGAGCGCGAGCTCTTTCGCGCCGGTGTCGCGGGCGCGCTGCTCGACGAGTTCCATGAGCATGCGCCCGATGCCGCAGCCCTGATATTCCGGGTCGACCGCGAGCTGCGAAAAACTCGCGACCTCCGGCTTGGTGAACCAGGGCGGGCCCTGACTTTCTTCGACCTCGTGAAAGAGGATCGTGCCGACCAGTTTCTGGCCGGTGCGGGATTGGACCGCCGCGGCATGATCGACCGCGACGTAGCACTCGCCGCTGAAGACGCGCTGCTCGGTCACCTCGGCGGTCTGCCGCCCGGCGAGCGGCTGGAGGCCCATCGCGACCTGCTTGGCGTACGCGCGATGCAACAGCTTGGTCATCTCCAAGATCGAGTCGCTGGGTGCGAGCCGCCGGGTGGTGATATTGGCGCTGTTCCGGCGGTCGATCGGCGCATCGACCGTCACCGGCCGACCACGCTGCAACTCGCTCGAGGAATCCAGACTCATGGAACGGAAACTCTACGCATCGCGGGGTTTCCTGTGCGGCGGATTTCACCCGTGACCATCGAAATTTTCGCGCCCTCCGAGTACTACCGCTTCGCGCTCAGTTCGCCGACCAAGACCGCGAGCTTCTGCACGTCTTTGCTCTCGACCGCGGCCCGTGCCTTGGCCGGATCCATCGGGAACTTCGCCTGAATCAGGTGTCCGAGCGCGAGATCCACTTTGGCCCAGAGCTTTTCCTTGGCTTTCGCGGACTCGGCCAGATAAAGCTCGCTCGCGGCCTCCTGGAGCGTGGTCAGGTGGCGTGTGTCGGCGTGCTCGTAGAACCGGTTGATCGCGCCCTTTGCCTTTTTTCCGAAGTGTCCGCCGTAGGTCATGACGGATGGTAGTGAATCGACGCCGGGAATCGTGGCCCGCGCGGTAGGATTTCTCCTGCTCGGCGGTACTCCGTGCGTTCTCGTCCCGCGGCCCTCTGTGGCCCGCCTTGTTGGCAGTGCCTGCCGCGATTGGGAGCCTTCGTCCATGTCCAAGATCACCGAGAACCTCATCCGCGACTATCGCGTCACCGACGGCAAGAAGTTCCGACTGAAGGACATCGACCCGGGCGACACCGGCAAGGCGCGATCAAAGGAAGAGGCCCAGGAATTGCTCGACCGGGGGATCAAGTGGCTTTCGAGCGAGCAGGAGAAGCTCTACGCGACCGATAGCTGGTCGCTGCTGCTGGTCTTCCAGGCGATGGATGCCGCGGGAAAGGACGGGACGATCAAGCACGTCATGAGCGGCGTGAACCCGCAGGGCTGCCAGGTGCACTCGTTCAAGGCGCCGACCAGCGACGATCTCGATCACGATTTTCTGTGGCGATGCTCGAAGGTGATGCCCGAGCGCGGGCGCATCGGGATTTTCAACCGCTCGTACTACGAGGAAGTGCTGGTGGTGCGGGTCCACCCCGAGTTCCTGATGAAGCAGAAGCTGCCCTCGGAATTGGTCGGGAAGAAGATCTGGGAAGACCGGTTCGAGGACATCCGAAACTTTGAGAAGTATCAGTCGCGTCAGGGAACGGTCATCCGGAAGTTCTTCCTGCACGTCTCGCGCGAGGAGCAGCGACGGCGATTCCTCTCGAGATTGGAACAGAAAGAGAAGAACTGGAAGTTCTCCGTCGCGGACATCGCGGAGCGTGCCCACTGGGACAAGTACATGGACGCGTACGAGGACATGATCCGCAATACCTCGACCGAAGAAGCTCCGTGGTACGTCGTTCCGGCGGACAACAAGTGGTTCACGCGGACGGTGGTTGCCGCGGTCATTGTCGATGCGCTGCACGCGCTGAACCTGAAGTTTCCGCATGTGGACAAGAGCAAGCGGAAGGAACTGGACGCGATCGAAGCGACGCTGAAACGCGAGAAGTAAATTGCTCTCCGGGCGAATGACCGGTGCGGACCGCTTTCCGACCCGCGCGGGGGGGGGGGGGGCGCGATCGGGCGCAGGCGAAACCGAATCCGTCCAGATAGTTAGGCATTGACCTAACTATTTCCTCGGCATACTTTTCGCCATGACCTCGAATGCCGCTCTGCTCGACAAGTCTTTCCACGCCCTCGCGAACGCCACGCGAAGGGCCCTGGTTGAGCGGCTTATCGCCGGGCCCGCAACGGTGAGCGAACTCGCCAAACCGTTCCGGATGGCGTTGCCCTCGTTGCTGCAGCACCTGCGGGTGCTGGAGGAAAGCGGGCTTGTCCGGTCGTTCAAGGCCGGACGCGTGCGAACCGTGCATGTTGTGCCAAAGCGACTCGAACACGTTTCCGCCTGGCTCGAAAAGCAGCGCGTGCTCTGGAATACCCGTCTTGATCAGTTCGATTCCTACGTCGCCTCAATGGAGAAGGAACCATGAGTAACCGCCCCATGATCAACCCTGACCTTGACCTTGTGCTCGAACGCGTCGTGCCGGTGAGGCCGGAGCTTGTCTGGAAGGCCTGGACCGAGCCGGACCATCTGGTGAAATGGTTCACGCCCGCGCCTTGGACGACCGTCGCTTGCAAGATCGATTTGCGCCCCGGCGGCATCTTCAGCACAACCATGCGCTCGCCCGACGGTGTGGTGATACCGGAGACCGCCGGTTGCTATCTCGAAGTTGTCAAGGAACGCCGCCTCTGCTGGACCGACGCGCTCGGCCCGGGATTTCGTCCGAACGGCAGCGCGTTCTTCACCGCGATGCTCCTGTTCGAGCCCGAGGGCACCGGCACCCGCTACACGGCGATCGCCATGCACGCCGATCCGATCGCCCGCAGGAAACATGAAGAAATGGGCTTTCACAGCGGCTGGAGCTCCGCGCTCGATCAGCTCGTCACGCTCATGAAAGGGAAGTAGTCGCCGTGCACGCGCACGCCGCAGGGCAGCATCTCCGGTCGGTCCGGCGCGTGGCGCCGCTGCTGGCGCTCGGCGTGAGCGCAGGCTCGATCGTCAGCGGGAGTCTGTTTTTTATCTCCTTCGCGGCAATCGCTTCCGTATCGCAATCCCCGCTGGTGATCCTTGTGTTCTACGGAGCGGTCGCGTGGACTTGGATCTGGCACACGATTGTGCTCGGCCATGTTCTGTCCGGAACGAGGAAAGCACGTTCGTAAGCGTTTGTCCGTTCAGACGCCGACGGTCGCCCGCTCCACCGAATCGGTCTTGCCGTTGTTGTAATCCAGGTAATCCTGCAGTGCCGCGACCTTCCAGTCGCCACTGCGCAGGGCCTTGATCGCCCGGACGGCTGCCGCCGCACCCGTTGTCGTCGTGAAGATCGGCACACCAAACCGGATCGAAGCGGCGCGGATCTTCCCCTCGTCGGTCAAACGGCCGGACCGGGTGGGGGTGTTCAGGATCAACTGGACTTTGCCGTCCGACATCAGGTCGATGATGTTCGGCCGCACCTGGTCGGCGATCTTCTGGACGGGCGTGGCCTCGACGCCGTGCTCGCGGAAGTATGCTGCGGAGCCCGAGCTGGCGAAAATACCGAAGCCCATCGACGCGAGTTCCTTTGCCAGAGGCAGGAGGGTGGCGCGGTCGCTGGTGCGGACGCTGATGAAGACATTGCCCTTGAGAGGCAGCACTGTTCCGCTGGCGATCTGTCCCTTTGCAAAGGCGATGTCGGCGGAAAGATCGATCCCCATCACCTCGCCTGTGCTCTTCATTTCCGGTCCGAGCACGATGTCGACGCCGGGGAACTTGCTGAAAACAAAGACCGATTCCTTCACCGCGTAGACGCCCCGGTGAACCGGTTCCTTCGCTCCCAGTTCGCGGAGCGTCTTGCCCATCATCACCATTGCCGCGCTGCGGGCCCAGGCCGTGTGCGTGGCCTTTCCGACAAACGGCACGGTGCGGCTGGCACGCGGATTGACTTCGAGGATCGAGATTCGATCACCCTTGATCGCAAGCTGGACGTTCATCAGGCCGTTGACGCGCAGGTCGCGGGCGAGAATCTGTCCGATCTGCCGGACGCGATCAACCATCGGTTTCGGCAGGCTCCACGGCGGGAGCGTGCAGGCCGAATCGCCCGAGTGCACTCCCGCCTGCTCGATGTGCTCCATGATGCCGATGACAACGGCTTGCCTGCTGCCGTCGTTTCCGGATTTTCCGGAGTCGTCCGACTTGCCGGGGATGAAATCGGCAACGACATCCATATCGACTTCGGTCGCGTCGTCGAGGAACTTGTCGATCAGAACGGGCGCGTTCTCGAGATCGCTGATGTTGACGGCGTTGGCCATGTAGTGGCGGAGCGCCTTCTCGTCGGGGCAGATTTCCATGCCCCGCCCGCCGAGCACATAACTCGGGCGCACGAGCACCGGATACGTGATGCGGGTAGCAATCTCCACGGCCTGATCGAGTGTGCGGGCGATGCCGCTGGGCGGCTTTGAAAGGTCGAGACGCTCGAGCAGGGCATCGAAGCGCTTGCGATCTTCGGCCAGGTCGATCGAGTCGAGGCTGGTGCCGATGAGGGGCACGCCTCCCTTCACGAGGCCATGCGCGAGGTTGAGGGGCGTTTGCCCGCCGAACTGGACGATTGTCCCGTGCACAAAGCCATTCCGCTTGCCGTTCGTGCCGTCGGGCTCGGTCTCGAGCGCCTTGCCGTTCAGCCGCTCGATGATGTTCAACGTGTCTTCGAGCGTGAGGGGCTCAAAGAAGAGCAGATCGCTCGTGTCGTAGTCGGTGCTGACGGTTTCCGGATTGGAATTGACCATCACCGATTCGAAGCCAAGCTCGCGCGCAGCGAACGCCGCGTGGACGCAGCAATAGTCGAACTCGATCCCCTGCCCGATGCGGTTGGGTCCGCCTCCGAGGATCACGACTTTCTGGCGATCGGTGATGCGAATCTCATCCTCGCCGCGATATGTGCCATTCGCTGCTGCTTTTTCGTACGTCGAGTAGTAATACGGCGTGACCGCTTCAAATTCCGCGGCACACGTATCCACCAGCTTGTACACCGGCTCGATTCCCTGCTTCTTGCGGAACTCGCGGACTTTGAGGATCGTGTCGGGCGAGATCGAGCCAAGGTAGAGGTTCGCGAGCTGCGCATCGCTGTAGCCGAGCTGCTTGGCCTCAAACAGCACGTTCGCAGGGATTTCTTCGAGCTTGGCGTACCCGCACAGAACATCCTCGAACTCCACCAGCTGCCGGATCTGATCGAGGAAGAAGTAGTCCACCTTGCACAGTTCGTAGATCTTCTGGTCGGTCCAGCCCATCTTCATCGCGTAGCGGATGTAATAGAGCCGGCCCTGACTCGGAACCGCGAGCTTGCGGCTGAGCTTCTCGGTCGCAAGCGGCCACTCGATGGCCGAGCCGTCGGCGGCGCGGAAGGTCTGTTGGCCGCCCTCGGTCGTGACCTGCCCGCTCTGGCCGGCGCGCTTCGCCGCAAGCCACTTGTCGTTGCGATCCAGGCCCAGCCCGAACCGCTTCACATCCATCGAGCGAATGACCTTTTGCAGGCTTTCTTTGAGCGTACGACCAATCGCCATTGCCTCGCCCACGCTCTTCATCTGCGTGGTCAGCGTCTCGTCGGCCTCCGGGAACTTCTCGAAGGTCCAGCGGGGCATCTTGCTGACGACGTAATCAATCGTCGGCTCGAAGCACGCGCTCGTGGTGCCGGTGATGTCGTTGCGAAGTTCATCGAGCGTGTAACCGACCGCGAGCTTGGCCGCGATCTTGGCGATCGGGAAGCCGGTGGCCTTCGACGCGAGCGCCGACGAGCGCGACACACGCGGGTTCATCTCGACGACGACCATCTCGAACTTGCCGTCTTTCGGGGCCGGATTCACCGCGAACTGCACGTTCGAGCCGCCGGTTTCAACGCCGACCGCCCGCATGATCGCGATCGCGGCATCGCGCATCGCCTGATATTCCTTGTCGGTCAGCGTGAGGATCGGCGCGAATGTGATCGAGTCGCCGGTGTGCACGCCCATCGGATCGAAGTTCTCGATGCCGCAGACGATGATGCAGTTGTCTTTCTTGTCGCGGACGACCTCGAGCTCGTATTCCTTCCAGCCCAGCACCGACTGATCGATCTGGATCTGTCCGATCATGCTGGCGCGCAGCCCGCGGGTGGCGATCTCTTCGAATTCTTCCTGGTTGTAGGCGATGCCGCCGCCGGTGCCGCCGAGCGTGAAGGCCGGGCGGATGATCGCGGGCAGCCCGATCTCTTTCAGGAAGGCGCGGGCGTCGTCGAGCGTGGTCACGGTCTTGGCTTTGGGCAGCACAAGCCCGATCGACTCGCAGATGTCCTTGAAGATCTGACGGTCTTCCGCCCGGTGGATCACCTTTCGCGTCGCACCGATCATCTCGACGCCGAATTCCTTGAGGATCCCGTCATCGAAAAGTTTGCAGGCGCAGTTGAGCGCGGTCTGCCCGCCGAGCGTTGGCAGGATCGCATCGATTGGAAAGCCGAGCTCTTTTTCCTTCTGCAGGATCTTGCGAACCGCTTCCGGAGTGATCGGCTCGATGTACGTCCGGTCGCTGAACGCCGGATCGGTCATGATCGTCGCGGGGTTCGAGTTGATCAGGACGAGGCGGTACCCCTCCGCCTTCAGCGTCTTGCACGCCTGCGTGCCCGAGTAGTCAAACTCGCAGCCCTGCCCGATGACAATCGGGCCAGAGCCGAGGATCAGAATCGTCTTGATGTCGGTGCGCTTGGGCATCCTGTCCCTCATTCGAGCGTTGCGAATCCGGCGGCGAGGGCAGACTCTGCTACGCCGGGGGCGCAAACTCGACGACCATAGTCGCAGCGTTCCGCGACTTCCAAGTCTGGGGGAAATCCGTGCCAAGAAACCGGAGTTTTCCTGCCGTCAGACCCTCTGAATCTCGTGCAGCACGTTCAGCCCGCGAGCAATCGCCAGTTCAAGGTCCGCGCAGGTGTCGAGCGGATCGAGGAGACCGCCCGCCGCATCCCGCAACTGCTCGTACTGCACCGGCGTCAGGCCGGTCAGCACCATGGCGCGGCCCTGCGCTTCCATCTTCTTGAGCGCGGCGCGAAGCTCGATCGCCGAGTTCTCGTCGAGCTGCGTCACCACGTTAAGATCGAGGATCACCACTCTCGCCTCACGCGGCAGGCGATCCGTCCACGCCAGCAGATTGGGCATGCGGTGGATCTTGCCCGCCCGAAGGTGGTCCTTGCGAACGTGATAGATCGCCAACTCCGGCGGCAGGCCAAGGTCTGCCGCTTCGTTCACCAGTTCGCTCTCTTCGATCTCCGCGATCGGCCGCGAGATGTCCTGATAGATGATCCAGAGCAGGAAGAGCACCGGCGGGAACATGGCCCAGTTCGCTCCAAACTTGAACGCGAGTGTTCCGAGTCCGGCGCCGAGCGCGAACGAGCCCATGATCGAGGTGAGCAACGCGAGGCGTCGGGATGTCGGATGCGCGCGTACAGCCGCGGCAGCCGCCAGGCGAGGCGACTTCGCCAGGAGCCGCCTCTCGTCCGCGAGCCACCAGAAGAACTGAACCGCTTCGAGCCCGAGATCGGTGAGAACTCCCGTGACGTGGGTGGTTCGGACCACGCCGCTGGAGATGCGGGTGATTGTGGCGTTCTGAAGGCCCATCGCCATGGAAGCGACGCCGGTCATGAGCAGCAGGCGATCGCCGACAACCGTTGTTCCGGGCGTTGAAGTTTCCACCAGGAGCGCGAACGCTGTGAGCAGGATCGCCTCGATCGTCATGGGCAGGACGTAAATGGATTCCCAGCCGCGGCGTTTGCCGAGTTCGCTCGTGAAACCCGAGACCGCCGCGCCGACAAAGAATGACACGAGCAGAAAGCCGAGAAATGCGACGAAGCGCCAATTTCCCTCGCTGACAGCGCGACCAAAGTCGGAAGTGGTGCCCGAAACGTGGCTGGTGACATGGCCGCAGGTCAGAATGGTCAGGATGTTCGTGTAGCCCGCGATCCACGCGAGGGTGATCGCGAGACGCGCCTGCTGGACAAAGGAATGTGCCTGGGCGACGAACACGGTTGGAACGCTGCGAGAGTAGACGTGCGAGGGGCTGATAATTCATCGGTTCGCGCGGGGGGGCGGCTCTGATTCCCGCTGGATTCGCAGCGACGATCGGGAAATCAGGAAGCCCGAGAAATCTCTTGACAGCCGAAAACGCTGCAATCTAGACTGCCGACGGAGGCATCCCGATGAAACTTGCCGGTTTTTTCGTCCCGCTCGCGATCGTCTGCACGAGCGCGCTCGCCCAACCCGCGGATATGGTGAACTGGTGGAAGGCCGACG
>JAEUJD010000015.1 GCA_016793015.1 Phycisphaerales bacterium | reverse complement strand
CAACTCCGATCGCAATCGCCATTCTCATCGTGATGCTCCTTGAACGGACGTCCGCACGACACCTGTCCCCGCACCGGCCGACACTTGTAAACACGACACCCGTGCAAGTTGCGGCAATCGCGTGCAAGTCGGTGAGCCGCTTCCCGGCCGAGTCGCGCCACCATTCCCCGTGGCCAAAAGAAAAACCCCCGGCAATCGCCGGGGGCTTGATCACTCTGAACTTTGCCCGTTTGCCGATTTGGCCCTTTTCCTCAGCCCGCCGCCATCTTCGCGGCCTTGGCCTTCGCATCTTCGAGAGCACCGACGTACATGAACGCGCCCTCGGGCAGGCCGTCGCCCTCGCCGTTGCAAAGACGCTCGAAGCTGTCGATCGTCTGCTCAAGGTTCGAGTCGACGCCCTTGAAGCCCGTGAACTGCTCTGCGACGTGGAAGGGCTGCGACAGGAACCGCTCGATCTTGCGGGCACGGCTCACGGTCTGCTTGTCCTCTTCGCTCAGTTCGTCAACGCCCAGAATCGCGATGATGTCCTGCAGGTCCTTGTATCGCTGCAGGATTCGCTGCACGCGCATCGCGACGCGGTAGTGACGCTCGCCGACGATGCCCGGATCAAGGATTCGGCTGGTCGAGGCCAGCGGATCGACGGCGGGATAGATGCCCTTCTCGGCGATGCCGCGGCTAAGAACGATGAACGCATCCAAGTGGCTGAAGGCCGTTGCCGGGGCCGGGTCGGTCAAGTCGTCGGCGGGCACGTAAATGGCCTGCACCGACGTGATGGCGCCCTTGTTGGTCGAGGTGATGCGTTCCTGAAGTTCGCCCATCTCCGTGCTGAGCGTGGGCTGGTATCCCACGGCGCTGGGCATACGGCCGAGCAGAGCCGACACTTCCGAGCCCGCCTGCGTGAACCGGAAGACGTTGTCCACGAACATCAGGGTTTCCTTACCCGACGCATCGCGGAACTCTTCGGCCATCGTCAGCGCCGAGAGGGCGACGCGGAGACGCGAGCCCGGCGGCTCGTTCATCTGGCCGAACACCATCGCCACCTTATCGAGCACGTGAGCGGTCTTGCCGTTCTCGTCGGTGTACGCGGCTTCTTTCATTTCACGCCAGAGATCGTTGCCTTCGCGGGTGCGCTCGCCGACGCCGGCGAACACCGAGTAGCCGCCGAAGTTCTTGGCGACGCGGGCGATCATTTCCTGAATCACGACGGTCTTGCCGACGCCTGCACCACCGAAGAGGCCGATCTTGCCGCCTCGGACGAACGGGCAGAGCAGGTCGATGACCTTGATGCCCGTGGGCAGAATTTCGGTTTTGGGGTTCAGGCTGGCGAACTCGGGCGGTTCCTTATGAATCGGCGAGCGCTTGGCGCCCTGCGGAGCCGGGAGCTTGTCGATCGGATCACCGAGCAGGTTGAACACGCGGCCGAGCACCTTCTCGCCGACCGGAACGGTCACGGGCGAGCCGACGTCGACGCAGGTCATGCCGCGGCGGAGGCCGTCGGTCGAGCCGAGAGCAACCGCACGCACGCGCCCGCCGCCCAGGTGCTGCTGCACCTCGCCGGTCAGGTTCAATTCGCCGGCCTTGGTCTGGGCCTTCACCTCAACCGCGTTGTAAATCGCCGGAAGCTGATCTTCCGCGAACTGTGCGTCGAAGGTCGAACCGATGACCTGAGTGATCGTGCCGTTGCCTGCCATGGAAGCTCCTCAAGACCGAATTTCGCCGCTTCCCATGCCCACCAAAGGGCCGGAAAAGGGGGAGGCAAGGATAGCGCCCAGAGGGCCTGCCGGGAAGCAGCGCGGCTATCGAAAAACAGCACGGACGGCGCCCTTTCGAGGCCGGCCGATCAACCGATGCCGGAGATTCACCCCCGCGGGGAAACCCGTGAATTGTGGGTTTCTGGAGTGCGAAAGGGGGGGAGAGAAGAATAGAAAAAGGAAAGGAAAAAGAGAAGGAAGGAGGGGCAAACCCCACCCCCAGCCGCTTGCCAGTATCCGGAACTTCATCCCCTCCCTCTGACGGCTACACCGAGAAGGCTTCACCGGGAGGGCGGGCTGCTCGCGTTGCTCGATGCCGGCTCACTCGCTCCAGCAACCGGACGAAACTGCTGCCTGTCCCACGTGCAAATGCCGCGGAAGGTCCCGAACCAGAGCTTCCCGTCTCGATCCTCGTAAATCGCCGAAACCGGATCGGCGTTGATGCCGTCCTTGGGGGTGAAGTTGCGCATCCCCTCCGCGTTCCGTCGCCAAACGCTCGAATCGAAGGCCGCAATCCAGAGGTTTCCGTCGCGATCCTCGGTGATCGCGTGCGGATCGCCGATCGTTCCCGGCATCCGGATCAGAGAGCCCTGGAGCCAGGTCCGGTTGCCGATCCCGTTGTCGTCGCCAAAGTTTCGCAGTTGCTTGCCGTCGTACCGGAAGAGGCCCACGCCACTGTTACCCATCCAAACGTCACCACGCGAATCCTGAAAGATCGTGCGTACCGCCGACTTGTCGAGGTCCTTATCCCGGAACCACGTGAACGATTTCCCGTCGTAGCGGCAGACGCCCCGGCTCTCGGTGCCAAACCAGATCGCACCGTCGCGCCCGCGATGCACGGAGTACACGGCGTACTGGTTCAAGCCCCGCGCGTTCCAATTCGGATCCTCGCGCCGAACCGCGGCATCTGCCTCATCCAAGGGCAGACCCAGAAACCGAACCGCTGTGCCGTCAAAGACAAGCACGCCGTCTTCCGACGGGAAGAACAAGCTTCCGGCCGCGGGAAGACTCTGGATCTTCTCGGCCTTTGCAGCTTCAAAGCGTGTAAACGCCTTGCCATCAAACCGGCAAAGCCCGTCACGCGACGTGATCCACAAATCGCCCTTCGCATCTACCTGCACAGTCCGCACGTAATTACTCGGCAGGCCGTCCTTGTCGGCGAAGTACGTGAACGTCTTCCCGTCGTAGCGGCAGAGCCCCTCACCGTCGGTTGCGAACCACATGTTGCCCTGCTTGTCCTGCGTGATGCCCCGGACGTGGGCGGTGAGTGAATTTCGAACTTCTCCGCCCGCGACGGAGTCGATCGAGCGGGCTTCGACCGGCGGCGGATTGGCCGGAGAGACTTGGGCGAAAACTGGCGCACCAACGACGGCCAGAGCGATCAGGCCTGAAGACCAATGCATGCGAGCATCCTTAGAAAGGCCGAGCGCCGCACTTGCGCGCGATGCGCAAGCCGTTATGAAGTGCACGAGGCGGGCTTGAGGTTCGCAAACATCCGCTCATCCACAAACTTTCCATCCTTCAAGAACCGCGCTCGCAGCACGCCCTCTTCGACAAACCCCGCTTTGCGCAGCACCTTTGCCGATGCCTCGTTCCCGTCAAACACGCCGGCTTCGAGCCGGTTCACGCCCAGCGTTTCAAACGCAAACCCCACCACAGCCCGCGCCGCTTCGCTCATGAAGCCTTGGCCCCAGAAGGGCACGCCGAGCCAGTAGCCCATTTCCGCGCGCTTGTGCCTGGGCACACCAACCAGCCCGATCGCGCCCATCAATTCATCGCTCACCTTCGACCGGATCGCGAAGTTCATCGTCCAATCCTCACGCCAGCGCGCCCAGTGTCCCGGGTGCGTGGAGATCCAGCCCTCCGCGTGATGCGGCTCGTACGGGTGCGGGATCAGAAGAGTCATCTCGTAGATGCGTTTGTCCCCTGCCAGCGAGGCAACGCGCGCACAGTCGGTCATCTCCAGCGCGTTCAACACCAGACGCCCCGTCTCGATCTCAGGCTTGCCGCTGCCATCAAGGTTCATGCGGGTAAGCCTACCGCCACGCTCCAGCCGTACGCCCAATCCCAGATACCTCCCCCAACGCACGGTGACCAATTCCCAGTGCCTAGTGCCCAGTGCCCAGTGCCTAGTGCCTAGTGCCTAGTGCCTAGTGCCTATGTATCCTCCCCTCCCATGAAGATCCACGAACATCAGGCCCGCGACCTCCTCCACTCCTACAAGATCCCCGTTCCGCCCGGCCGCATGATCGAGTCGGCATCGCACGCCGCAGACGCGTTCCAGCAGGCCGTCACCGGCAGCCCGACCGGCGAAGTGGTCATCAAGGCTCAGGTTCACGCCGGTGGCCGTGGCAAGGCAGGATTCGTCAAACTCGTCAAGAACAAGGACGAGGCGGTTGCCGCGGCAACCTTCATGCTCTCCAACCGCATGAAGTCCCCCCAGACTCCGCCCGAAGGGCTTGAGGTCAAGAAAGTCCTGATCGCGCAGGCCGCGGAAATCGCCAAGCGCGGCACATCCGGCCACGAGGAGTTCTACCTCGCCATCACAACCGACCGCAAGACTCGCCGCAACATCCTGATTGCATCCCGCGAAGGCGGCGTCGAGATCGAGACCGTTGCGCACGAACGCCCTGACGCAATCATCAAAGTCCCGCTCCATCCGCTGCTCGGCCTGCAAGGTTTCCAAGCCCGCGAAGTCGCGTTCAAGCTCGGCTTCAAAGGCAAGCAGATCGGTCAGGCCGTCGCGGTGATGACTTCGCTCTCGAAACTCTTCGTCGAGAAGGACTGCACGCTCGCGGAGATCAACCCGCTCGTGCTGACGCCCCCAACTAAGGAAAATCCCGACGGGCAGGTGATCGCGATCGATGCCAAGTTCTCGTTCGATGAGAACGGCCTTTTCCGTCACCCGGAAATCGCGGCACTCGCCGACACCGCCGAGGAAAACCCGGCCGAGATCCGCGCCCAGAAGTACGGCCTTTCCTACGTCGCGCTCGATGGCCAGATCGGATGCCTCGTCAACGGCGCCGGCCTCGCCATGGCCACGATGGACATCATCAAGCTCGAAGGCCAGAAGCTGCTCGATTCCAAGGGCATCAAAGACCGCACCATCGAGCCCGCCAACTTCCTCGATGTCGGTGGCAGCGCGACCGAAGAAGCCGTG
>JAEUJD010000013.1 GCA_016793015.1 Phycisphaerales bacterium | reverse complement strand
CCCCCCCCCCCCCGCCCCCCCCCCCCCCCCCCCCCCCCCCCCCCCCCCCCCGGGCGTTTGCCCGAAGAGTCCAGAATCGCGTGCGGCTGGGGGTCGGTGCGAGGCACATCGCGTGCATCAGGAGTGAAGACATGTGCGGATTTTCGAGGTCGTCTGTTCTCTTTCTCAGCGCCGGCGCGCTGGTCGCCGCGATTTCGCTTGCGCCGCTCGTGAGTTCCACCGCGCGCGCTGATGAAAAGGCCGGGACCAGACCCGGCGTCGTGCAACCGAGCAAGCTGGTGGTCGGCTCGCCCGCGCCCGAGTTCTTTCCCTCCAAGTGGGTGAAGGGCGAACCGGTCAAGTCGTTCCAGCCCGGGCGGATCTATGTGATCGAGTTCTGGGCCACGTGGTGCCCTCCTTGCAAGGAGAGCATCCCGCACCTGACGGAGATTCAGAAGCAGTTCAAGGACAATGTCACGATCATCGGAATGGCCAGTTCCGAGCGCGTCGCCAAGAACGGTCAGGATGATCGCTTCGCCAAGGTTTCGCAGTTCGTCAAAGCGCAGGGCGACAAGATGAACTACACCATCGCGTTCGAAGCCGATCGGAAGATCAGCAAGGCCTGGATGGGGGCGGCGGGGGTGAATGGAATTCCCGCGGCGTTCGTCGTCGGAGCCGACGGCAAGATCGCGTGGATCGGTGACCCACGCGAGCCCGCCTTCGAAGCGACTCTCAAGCAAGCTGTCGAGGCGCTCGGGGCCGACAAGAAGACGGGCGAGACGACGAGCGACCCGAAGAAGCGCTGAGATCGTCCGCATGCGAAGACTCGCAAACGCCCCGAACCGGGGCGTTTTTTCTTGACGCCAATGCCCGCCCGGATCGGTGCTCGCATCCGCAGCGTGCACCCCAAATGCGGTGTCGATTTCTGCGCGAAGGCGCGGATAACTCACGCGTTTCGCGCAGACTCTGCACGTTGAAAATCGCCGCAAAATACCCATCGAGAAGTTCATCCAAGTCGGCACAAAAGCGCCGATCAACCTGCCCGATATCGAGCAATCGGGAATCGCTGCGCGACCGAGTGTGCCGCCTGCTAAACCCCGGGGTGCTGACCCATGAATATCCGCCCGCTGATCACTGCCGCCGGCCTTGTTGTTGCCTGCTGCGCCGCGTTCACCCCCAGCCGTGCAAGCGCCAACAACGCCGAGGCAAATGAAAATGCCCCGGCGTTGACGGTCGGTTCGCAGGCGCCGCGCATCTCGGTCGATCGCTGGCTCAAAGGGGCGCCCGTCTACACCTACGAGCGTGGACGCGTCTACGTCGTCGAGTTCTGGGCCACCTGGTGTACGCCCTGCGTCGCCAGCATCCCGCATCTGACCGAACTCCAGAAGAAATACCCGAACATCGTGATCATCGGCGTGACCGCTTCCGAGCAACCGACGCGTTCCAACCTCGACGATCGGCTGACCAAGGCCGAAGGCTTCGTCGCCAAGCAGGGAACCCGCATGGACTACACCGTCGCGTACGACGGCAACGGATTCATGTGGTCGAACTGGATGGTCCCGGCACAGCGGGGCGGCATCCCCAGCACGTTCATCGTCGGCCCCGAGGGCCGCATCGAGTGGATCGGACATCCGCAGATGGACGAGTTCGATCGCGCTCTCGATTCGGTCGTGAGCCAGCCCGGCGTGCGCAACGATCCATCGAAGTGGCAAACGATCGCCGTCAAGCCGCTGGAATCGACCATCTCCGCGCCGGTGCAGAAGCCCCCGCTGGCGGCCGCGCCCGACAAGATCACCTCGTCGCAACCGTCCAAGATCGCCCCCGCATCCACGCGCATCCCTGCGAAGCCCGCGCCGGCTCCGAAAAAGATCGCGACCGGCCCCGCGCGCGATGATTCGACCACGCCGCGGTAATTCAACAAGCCCGGCCGCTCAACAATCCGGCGTGCCCGAACTCGATCGACACGATTGCTACGAACTCTGCGTCCAGTCGCCGCGCCATGTCGCGGCGTTTCTTCGCGCGGTCCACGGCAACCAACCCTGCACGCTCCGCGAAGATTTCTGCGGGACGGCGGCACTCAGTCGGCGATGGGTTGAGGATGGGGTGAAGGAAGGCCTGCGTGCGAACGCGATCGCGGTGGACCTGGATTCGTCTTGCCTGAATCGGGCACCGGCAAACGCCGCGATTGAGCTTGTGAACGGAGACAGCACCCGCCCGGATTCGGGCATGCAAGGCTGCGACGTGGTGTTTGTCGGCAACTTTTCCATTGGCTATCTGCACAGCCGCGGGGAACTGCTTGCGTACCTCAACCTCTCGCACCAGCGGCTCCAAAAAGGCAATTCTGGTTTCGGGGGAGGTGTCTTTGTCTGCGACACCTACGGCGGAGCATCCGCCTTCAAGCTGGGCTCACTGACTCGGAAACATCCGTCTCGGACGGGCGAGATCATCCACTATCACTGGGCCCACGAAGAAGCGGATCCGCTGACCGGCATGGTCACCAACTCGATTTCGTTCAAGGTCGAGCGGAACGGTGAGATCGTGCAGGAGCTGCCGCGGGCGTTTGTGTACCGCTGGCGGCTCTGGTCGATCGCCGAACTGCGCGAGACCATGAAGGAAGCCGGCTTCGTTTCGACCGAGGTTTATACCGACTGCAACATCGCTCCGGGCCAGAGTCCTGTGGCCGTCGAAAGCGCCGCCGAGTTGAAGGACGATTGGATTGTGCTGGTCGCGGCGCGGGCGGAGTAAGCGCGGGGCTACGGATTTGCGACCGAGTGGCCTGCCCCGAGAAGAACTTCGATCGCCCTTGCCAGATCGGGCTCGCGGATCAAAAGGTAATCGGTATCAAAGCTCGCGATCGGTGCGATGCTGAGCCCGGCTTCCGCCAGCGGCACGGCCAGGCTCGCGATGATCCCCACCTGATTGAAATCGAGCGTCGCGTCGATCCCGATGATCTTCCACGGGCTTTCCTTCTTCACGCCCGGCGGCACGCTCGAATCGGGGCAAACGATGCACTGCTCCGTCTTCGTCCGCATCCGCAGGCTGAACGTCTCGTCCTCCGCCCACGCCGGTTCGGCGAAGCCCGGCTCCAGCCTTGCGTAGGCGTAGGTGCCGGGCAGGACTCGCAATTTCAGTGTGTGCCGCGGCAGCGCCATGCGAGCAGCATATTCCGAGGCAACCAGCGCCCCGAATTCCGCGCTCCGCAAGCCGAAATGTGCCCTCCTCCGCTCGTAGAATCCCGCCCTTATGACCGTCCCGACCAACACCAACCCTCCTTCCACGAAACCCGCGTCCGATGCGGTGCCCGCCTCCGAAGAGCGATCGCTCAACTTCCTCGAGCAAATCGTGGAGGCCGACAACGCCAGCAAGAAGTGGGGGACGTGGGGAGCCAGGGACCCGAGCCGCGCCGATGTGCCGCAGGTGCACACGCGGTTTCCGCCGGAGCCCAACGGCTACCTCCACGTCGGGCACGCCAAGAGCATCTGCCTGAACTCCGGACTTGCCAAGAAGTACGGAGGCAAGTTCAACCTGCGCTTTGATGACACCAACCCGGCGAAAGAAGAACAGGAATACGTCGATTCGATCATCCGCGATGTGAAGTGGCTTGGCGGGGACTTTGACACCGGCCCGAACGCGGGCGGCCTCTACTTCGCCAGCAACTACTTCGAGCAGATGTACGCCTTCACCGAAGAACTGGTGAAGAAGGGCAAGGCGTATGTGTGCCAGTTGTCGGGTGAAGAGGTGTCCGCCCGCCGCGGCACGCCGACCGTGCCCGCGACCTCGCCGTTCCGCGATCGCCCGATCGAGGAAAGCCTGAAACTTCTCGCAGAGATGCGCGACGGCAAACATCCCAACGGCGCGATGACCGTGCGTGCGAAAATCGACCTCGCATCGCCGAATTTCAACCTGCGTGATCCGGTGATGTACCGCATCATCCACGAGCATCACCACAACACCGGCGACAAGTGGTCGATGTACCCGATGTACGACTGGGCCCACGGGCTGGAGGATTCGCTCGAAGGGATTACGCACAGCATCTGCACGCTGGAATTCGAGAATCATCGCCCGCTGTACGACTGGTTCATCGATTCGATCAACGAGGGGCGTGGTGGCACCGGGCTTCCGCCCGGTGTGCCTTCTTCTTCTTGGTCCTCTCTCCCCAAAATCCATCATCCGCAGCAGATCGAGTTCGCCAAACTTCGCCCGACGTACACCGTCATGAGCAAGCGCAACCTGCTCAAGATGGTGGAGGAGAAGACGGTCTCGGGCTGGGACGATCCGCGCATGCCGACGATCAGCGCGATGCGCCGGCGCGGCTATCCGCCCGAGGCGCTCCGCAACTTTGTCACCGATGTCGGCGTGACCAAGGTTGAAAGCTACATCGATGTTGGCCGTCTTGAGAACGCCGTCCGCGATGTGCTGAACAAGACCACGCCCCGCACAATGGCGGTGCTCAAGCCGCTCAAAGTCACCATCGAAAATTGGCCGGAAGACAAGATTGACGAGCTCGATTTCGTGATCAACCCGGAAGATGCCGCGGCAGGCAAGCGCAAAGTCCCGTTCTCCAGAGTCATCTACATCGAGCAGGACGACTTCATCGAGAACCCTCCCAAAAAGTTTTTCCGGCTTGCGCCCGGGACGGAGGTGCGTCTCCGCTGGGCGTACTTCATCACCTGCACGGGTGTTGAGAAGGATGCCGCGGGCAACGTGACCGGCATTCGGGCTACATACGACCCGGCCACCCGAGGCGGCGACGCCCCCGTCGGCCCCGACGGCAAGCCCACCAAGAAGGTCAAGGGTACGATCCACTGGATCAGCGCCAAGCACGCTGTACCGGCGGAAGTGCGGCTGTTTGATCGGTTGTTCACCGCTGAGATCCCGGGCGATCGCACCGGCAACTACCTCGATGATCTGAACCCGAGTTCGCTGGAAGTTGTTCAGGCGTTCGTTGAACCGTGGCTCGCGGAGAACGCCAGGTACAACAACGAAACCCTCGAAGGCGAGCGATTCCAGTTCGAACGGCTTGGTTACTTCAACGTGGACAAGGATTCCAAGCCAGGAAAACTCGTCTTTAACCGGACGGTGACGCTGAAGGACAGTTGGATGAAGGAAGCCAAGCCGGGAGCCTGAGCTTCGTGCTTATCCGAGAACCGGAATACGGATCTTCTTTGCCGCCGTCGCTAATTGTCGATCCAGCGTTGCAAGTGGAAGCCGTCGACGCGCTGCCAAGTCCAGATACGCCGCGTCATAACTGGTCAGTCCGTGGTCACGGCAAAACGAGAGCAACGGTCCAAAGGCACGGCTGGCAAACTCATGGTCTACGTCGATATCAAGCGCCGCCAGCATCTTCAAGAACTTGTCGGATTGTGCTGCAGTACTGCGCTTTCGTTTCTCTGCCATTGCGAGCGCGTTCGCAACTTCGAGCATCCATAAGCCGGGAACAACCGCTGCCTCATCCTGAAGACGCGACTGTATCTCGCGGGTTGCGGTCGTCGCTTCTTCGTCGAACATCCACGTGAGGGTCATCGAGCAATCGAGCACAAAGGTGGCGCTCACCGGCGTCCTTCCGAAATGAGGTCTTTGATACGCAAGCCGCGAAGTTTCATGCCTTTCGCGAGTTTTCGCATTCCATCAATGGCTGCCCGCTTCTTCGCTGTCGAACTACGCCGAACCGGCACCATCTTCGCGACCGGCGACCCGTGCCGCGTGATCGTGACTTCTTCTCCATTCTCGACTCGTTCGAGAAGATCGGAGAAGTGCGTTTTTGCGTCATACGCCCCGATACGGTTGTCTTTGAATTCAGCCATGCTTTAAGTATATCGACTAGTCGGACACTGGTCTAAACAGGAGTTGCTAGACGCGCGGCTCGGAAACGACCCTTCCCGCCAGATGCGGGCTTTTTCCGGTGCCGCGCGGTACACTCGCGCCATGGCGATCACACCTCGCTCGCTCTTCGCGTTCGTCCTCTTCTTCCTCGCGGCAGCCGCGTCCGCGCAATCGGATCCCCGCGCCGACATCCTCGTTCAGCGCGTCGGCTCGCTCCGCCATTCCGACCTTCCCGAGATGCTCGAGATCGGCGTGATCCGAGTTCTCGTCAGCCCGACCCGCACCGATTTCTTCCTCGACCGGGGTCAGCCCAAGGGCTTCGTCCATGATTTCCTGGCCGACTACCGCGACGATCTCGTCAAAGGTCTTTCCGGGCACGATCGCAAACTCACCATTGTCTTCGTCCCCGTTCCCTTCGATCAACTCATCCCCGCCCTGCTCGAAGGCAAGGGCGACCTCATCGCCTCCAACTTCACTATTACGCCCGAGCGTGCGAAGAAGGTCGCCTTCTCCGATCCCTATATCTCCGACGTCAGCGAAGTCATCGTCAGCGGCCCGCGCAGCCCCGAGATCTCCTCGCTCGACGATCTCGCCGGCCGCGAACTTCTCGTGGTTGACGGCTCGAGTTACTTCACCCACGCGAAGGCACTCTCCGCCGAACTCGTCAAAGCAGGAAAGAAGCCGATTCAACTCCACACCCCCGAGCGTCCGCTCGAAACCGAAGACATCCTCGAACTGGTTTCGTCGGGATCCATTCCCTTCACCGCCTGCGACCGCCACATCGCGAACCTCTGGGCCAAAGTTCTTCCCGATCTCAAAGTCCACGAAGACCTCTGCCTCTCAACCGGGAACGCCATCGCTTTCGCGGTTCGCCCCGAATCCACCAAGCTGCTCAAAAGCCTGAACAGGTTCGTCGCCGAGCACAAGAAGGGAACGCTCCTCGGAAACATTCTTTTCAAGCGCTACTTCGTCGACACCCGCTGGTGCAAAGACGCGATCAAACCCGCCGACCGCGATCGGATCGGTCGGCTCGCCGCGGATTTCAAGAAATACGCCGAGCAGTACGAATTCGACTGGCTGCTGATGGCCGCGCAGGGCTATCAGGAATCGCAGCTTGATCAGGCCTGCCGTAGCAGCGTCGGCGCGATCGGCGTGATGCAGGTGCTGCCCAGCACCGGCAAGCAGATGGACTGCGGCAACATCGAAAACGCCTCCAACAACATCCACGCCGGCATCAAGTACATGGCCTGGCTCCGCGAAAACTTCTTCAACGACCCCGATCTGAAGCCCGGCCCCAAGGTCGATTTCACGCTCGCGGCATACAACGCCGGCCCCGGCCGCATCCGCCAGCTGCGCGAGAAGGCCAAGGCCGAAGGCCTCGATCCCAACCTCTGGTTCGACAACGTCGAACAGATCGCGATGCAGGAAATCGGAATCGAAACCGTGCGCTATGTACGCAACATCAACAAGTACTACGTCGCCTACGCCTCAATGCTCGCGATGCGCGAAGAACGTGCGAAATAGCAAAGGCGGCTTCGAGTTCGTTCCGCATTCGCTCGCCGCAAAGCAGCGGCACACCTTCGTGGCGAATTACTGCCCCTGCGCCAGCGAATACCCCTTCACCCCATCAAACGTCCTGAGCAGCTCATACGAGCACACAGTAAAACTCTCCGCCACGCGATCCATCAGCGCCACGCACCGGCTCTGCCCGAAGCTCCCCGCCGACACGCCATCCTTCAACTCAAACCGAACGCGGTAGTAATCCACGCATTCGGTATACACGCTCCCCGTCGGCCAGACCTGCGTGCCGCGGTTGGAGATCAACGTCAGCTTGAACGGCGTATCCGCCGCCGCCCGCTGCATTTCTTCCGCCAGCGCCAGCGGGCTCAAGGGCGAATCCAGGTAGATATCGCATCCGACCACCTGCGTCACAAGATTCTTGAACGTCCGGATCATCCGTGGCCCACTCGGTTTGGCCTCGCGCACAAACGTCGGTGCCTTCGCCTGCGGCACATCAACCGCCGGCACGGTCTTGGGCGTATTCCCCAGGTTTCCGATGATCGCGTTCGTGAACTCCGCGGTACCCACACTCGGCTTCTTCTTGTCCCCAAAGTCCCCCGTGTGCACGCCGCTCTCCAGCGTCGCCAAGAGCGCGTTCTCGATCACCGCCGCTTCCTTGTTCATGCCGATGTGCCGCAGCATCATCATGCCCGAGAGCACGAGGCTCGTCGGGTTCGCGATTCCTCGACCGGCAATATCCGGCGCCGTTCCGTGCACCGCCTCGAAAATCGAGATGTGATTCCCGATGTTCGCGCTCGGCGCAAACCCCAGCCCGCCCACCAGCCCCGCGCACAGATCGCTCACGATGTCGCCCTGCAAATTGGGCAGCACGATGATCTGATACTGCTGGGGCTTCACCACCAGATTCAGACACAGCGCATCCACGATCACATCGCCCGTTTCAATCTCCGGAAAATCCTTCGCCACCGAACGAAACCGATCGAGAAAGATCCCGTCGGTCATCTTCATGATGTTGGCCTTATGCCCGCAGTGGACTTTCTTGACGCCCACTTTGCGTGCCGTCTGGAACGCGAAGCGATGCACCTGATCCGAGCCCGGCGCGCTGATCAGCCGCTTGCACTGAATCATGTCGTTGCTCAGCCGATGCTCGACGCCGCCATAGGTGTCCTCGATGTTCTCGCGCACGATCGCAAAATCAATCGCGATCCCCGCCTTCGAATACACCGTTTCCACACCCGGCAGCGTCTTGAACACCCGATAGTTCGCATACGCGTTCCACATCTTTCGGGCCGTGACATTGATGCTCTTCCCGCCGCCGCCCGACGGCGTCCCCATCGGCCCCTTGAACAGAATCCCGCTCTCTTCGGTCACGCGGATCGCCTCATCCGTCATGCCGCGGCTGTTCCCGTCCGCAAACACGCTCGCCCCCATCCGCACTTCTCGAAAATGCACGTGCTCCATCACGCCCGCCGCTTTGAACAATTCGAGCGTGGCGTCCATGATTTCCGGCCCAATCCCGTCCCCCTTCGCGACCGCGATCTGGAGCTGCTTTTCGGAACCGGCATTCGGAGAAGTGGGGAGATTGGCGGTGGAGGTCATGGCTGCTTTCTGCTGGCGAATTCCGAAATCGCATCGGAATCCTGTAACTCGGGCTTTGTCTGGTTCATCCAACGGGCCGCAATGCCCTGGCGGAGGGCTCAACAGTAGTCTGAGGCCCCGCGATCCAGCCTGCCACTCCAACCACCATTCCTGGAAACATCACCATGTCCACCACGCAGCGCGATCACGCCCTCCGCTCGCTCGCTTTCGCACACGCCATCACGCAAAAGGCCGTCGCCGGGTTCCCTGAGAGCAAGCTGACCCATCAGCCCTCTCCCACCGACAACCACCTGCTCTGGACCGTCGGCCATCTCACGACGACATACGCCTGGTTCAAATCCTGCTTCGACGGCGCGATGTATCCGCTCCCGGATTCCTACAACGCCCTCTTCGGCATGGGCAGCAAGCCCAACGCCGACCACGCGTCCTACCCCGGCATCGTCGAACTCAAACGCCACTTTGAATCTTCCTACGAGGCCTTCATTGCCGCCGCGAAGAAGCTCAGCGATGCGGACCTCACCCAACCGCCCGCGATCGAGACCGGCGGCTTCTGCAACGACAAGCTCGACGCCCTCGAACGCGCCGCCTGGCACGAAGGCTGGCACTGCGGCCAGCTCTGCAGCGTCCGCAAAAACCTGAATCTCCCAGGCGTGTTCTGATCGCGGCGCCGCATCTGGTGGCACCGCCCTTCCGGGCGGTGTCTTCGCCATTACTCGCGCGTGGTCGCCCGCTTCAAACGATCCCGAACCGCTCTCCAGACGGGGTTCTTGGTTTCATCCGGCGGCATCACAATCACAATCAACTCCGGATGCATCGCATCCGCCTCGCGCAGCGCCGCATACAACCGCCGCGCATACCCGCGAGCGTCCGCCGGCATCCGAATCACATGCCTTTGAAGCCCCTTCCCTGAGGGAAGGGGTTGGGGGAAGGGTTCGTCTTTCTCTGCAACATGCGTGATCAAAACGCACTCCCCCGTCACCCCCGCAACAACTCTCTCAACTTCCCGCACCTCAACCATCACCGCCTTCGCCTTCGGCGCATAGTGCGAACTCAACTGCCCCGGCGCTTCCGCCGGCGTCGATCCGCTCGGTAAAGAACTCACCACGCCGCTATCCGCACACTCAACCGCGCGGCCAAGCACCTCCCCAATCACCGCCGCATCAATCAGACCGCTCCGCAGCACCCTCGCTTTTCCGCCCACAACCGACACAACCGTGCTCTCGATCCCGCCCGTACACGCTCCACCATCCAGCACAAAAACATCGCGCTCATCAAAAGCCTCGCGCACATGCTCCGCAGTGGTGGGGGAGACAAACCCAGATACGTTCGCGCTCGGTCCAACCAGCGGGCCGCCGAACGCCTCCAGCAGCGCCAGCGTCAACGGATGGGAAGGACACCGCACCGCCACGTTCGGCCCGCCACCCGTCACGATCTCCGGCACGCTCATCCTCTTGGGCACCACGATCGACAGCGGGCCGGGCCAAAAGCGTTCCGCCAGCTTGCGCGCGTCTTCGGGCCACTCCGCCGCGACACTCTTCGCCATCGCCTCGCCCGAAACGTGCACGATCAGCGGGTTGTGCGCCGGCCTCCCCTTCACCTCAAACACGCGTCGCACCGCTCCGTCGCTTTGCGCATCCGCGCCGAGCCCGTACACCGTCTCGGTCGGAAACGCGACCAATCCGCCGCTCCGAAGCCGCGTCACCGCCTCCGCGATCTGTTCAGGCTGCCCGTCCACGGAAGTGCAAACTCCAGTTCCGGCTCCAGTTTCGGCGCAAGTCTTGCCGAAATCAAGACATGCAATCGGACGGTTGGTGACCACAAACCAGCCCGCCACCGCGCGTAAAGTAGTGCGCGAGCGATCCGAACGCCGATCGTCCGCGCCTGTCCAGCATATTCGAGCAGAATGGAGTCTCTCATGCTCTCGCAATTCAATATCACCCGCGCTTCCATCGTGATGGTCGCTGCTGGTCTTCCTTCCGTCGCCTTCGCACAGGTGAAGGACGTTGCGCCCTATCCCGCCGCGTTTATCGCGTCGAACGCCGACGTTCACTCGGGGGATACCGCTGCTTTCTATCGTGTGGCATCCGCCGATGCCGGCGCGATCGTCATCGTCGATGGCGAAAGTGCCAATTGGTCGCGCATCAGCTACCCCGCAGGTTCCTTCGCGATTGTCCGCGCCGAAGATGCGACGTACGACGCGAATACCAAGGAACTCAAGCTCGCCAAGCCAAGCAAGCTGTTTGCCGGCAATAAGACCTCTGGTTTCGCCGGAAGCTGGAAGGCCCTTCTCCTCACCCCGCTGCCGGCCGGCACGACCCTCAAGGTCCTCCAGGTCGAAGACGGCGGCAACGGCACCGGAGCAGTCGCTTATCGCGTGCCCGTCCCCGCCGACGCGCGTGCCTACACCGAAACCAAAAACCTCCGGAAGGCAACACCGGCCGAAGTAAGCGCGTTCCGTTCAAAGGGCGGCGTGATCGCAGAAACGGCAACCGCCGTGGCACCCGCAAGCGCTTCACCTTCTTCAACCGCCCCGTTCGCGCCCCCTGCAAGCACGCCCGCCCCGGCAACACCCTCTCCCCAGCCCGCGGCAAGCTCGCCAGTCGCAAGCGCGCCCGCGCCGACGACCCCCGCTGTCGACAACAGCCTCGTCGCTCCGGTGAACACGACCGGAACCGGCGGCACGCCCGCCGCACCCGCATCGACCCCAACGACTTCAGCCCCGGCAGCAACCGCCCCCGCCCCCGTAACGATCGATCAGAGCGCGGGCTCGACCGCGACGACTCCCGCTTCTCACGCTGCCGGCACAACCGTTCCGGTTGCATCTCCGGCACCTGCCGCGACCGCTCCAGTGCAGGCCGCACCGATCAGCGCGAACATGCGTTCCGCCGCACGCATCAAAGAACTCGATCAGGCCTTCGATCGCGTCAACGCCCAGCCCTTGGGTGAAGCCGAATACGAGACTCTGATCTCTGAATACGAGCGCACCATCCAGCAGCTCTCCGGCCAGCTCAGCCCTCGCCAGCGTGCTCAGCTCGAGCAGCGTCTGAACATCCTCAAGTTCCGCAAGGATCTCCGCCAGCAGCAACTCGCCCTTCTCAACGAGAGCGGCAGCGCCCAAGCCCAGAATCAGCAGGTTCTCCAGGGCGTCGCCCAGGTCGAGGCCACCCGCGTCTACAGCATCGTTGGCCAGCTCCAGCCCAGCACCGTCTACAACGGCCAGACGCTCCCCCTGATGTTCCGCATCCAGAGCGTCGGCACCAGCGTCCCGCGCACACTCGGGTACATCAAGCCCGATCCGCAGTTCAATCTCGAAAGCAAGCTCGGCCAGATCGTCGGCGTCATCGGCGAAGCGTCGATGGACAAGGATCTCAAGCTGAACGTCATCACGCCGGTCCGCATCGACCTGCTCCAGGGCATTCCGATGCAGCAGACCCAGCAGCCCCCGATGCAGATTCCGGCCGCACCGTCCGGCCAGTTGCCCCCGGTGCAGATGCCCGATCAGGGCCAACAGCTTCCGCCCCGCCAGATCGAAGTCACAAAGTAAACCGCTCGGCCCGACCGATTCGCCTCCGCCGAATCACAAGGCACGCTCCAAGCGCGATCGCGCCCGGACCCGGCACAACCGTGATGTTGTCCACCGTCGCGCGTCCGCCCAGCGTCGCGTTCGTCCCGTATTCCCCGTCGATTGCGCCGGCGATGTTGTACTGCGCGAATGCCGAGTTCCAGCCCGCGATCGTGCGTGTGTCGTTCACGATGAAGTTCGCCGAATTCGCCAGACGCACCCGCGATCTGATCTCGCCCGTCGCGGTATCGACTTGCAGCGAAAGAAAGTACCACGTGTTCGTTGCCGTGATCGCCGAGGTCAGCCGGATGAACTGAAAATCCATCGGGTCCGCGCTCGTCTGGATGTACAGCGACCAGTTCTTGAACGTGCTGTCCGCGTACAGCGTCACCTGAGGCGAGAAATTCGGGTCGCTCCCGCTCCACCGGAAAAACCCGAGCGCCATCGGCCAGCCGCCACCATTCTGGTTGTTCGAGTTGTCAAAGTTGTCGTAGCGCACATTCGCGCTGATCGAGACCACCGAACTCGGTGCGATCCCCGTCACGATCCCCTGGCTTGTTCCCACCGAACGCGTCGTCTGAAATGCCTTGGTCGTACCCGTCGGCCCGGTTGTCGTGATCACCGTGCCCGAAGGATTCGGCGACGTTGCGCCCGGTATAAGCGTGCGCGCATCACGCCATTTTCCCGCAGGAAAGCTCCCCGGCGCGTACGACTCAAAGTTCTCCGTAATCGCGCCGTTCGCCACGCCACAAACGCACGCCAGGGCCGCTCCGGCAAACCAGAAAATCGGACGCATCGCTCCACTCCTTTACGACACCACGCCTTTCAGACACTTCACGCGCCGAGCCACATTCCCCTTGCAGAGCTTTCAGCGGTCAGATGCGTGTACGCCGCCCGCGCAACTTCCGTGACAATCGCGTCGTCGCCTTCGACAACCCATTCCCGTTCCGACAACTCGCCGAAAAGCACTCTCTCGCGGCAGAGCGTCGAGATCAGAAACAACGCAAAGTCGATCGCGCCCTCCCGGTCCACGTGCGCGATCTCGTCACCAAAGTCCGCGAGCAGGAGGCGGGCGTTCCGCGAGAATTCGCTCCGCCGCGCGAACTGCGGGCCGGTCGGCTTCTTGTCATCCTGGCGCACAAACACCGCCAGAGCACGAATGAGCCACCGGCGGCTTCGAAACGCCCAGACCGCCATGCGCGTGATCCATTCAAGCCGCGCCTCGAGCGACATCGACTTCCAGTCGGGGGACGCCATCGCGCGTCTCAACACACGCAGCATGCCCCGATAGTGCCGATCGTGCAGCGGCTCGAGTAAATCGTCCTTGCCCCGGAATCGTCCGTAGAACGCCCCGATGGAGCCTCCCGATGCGGCTGCGATCTCCTGCACGCTCAGGCTCGCGAACGACCGGGTCCGCAGCAAGTGGTTCGTCGTGGCCAGGATCCGTCGGCGAGTGGCGCGGCTGCGCTCCTGCTGTGGTTCCAACGCTCGAAGCTCATCGCTGTTCATCCACATATCAAAATAAGAATATCATTCTATTTTGAGTGCGTCAACGGGCTTTCTGTCGAGAGTTTTGATTGTATTTTGTTCGGATTTCCCTTCGGACAGCGTTCCCAGCACGCTGCCGCCCGGGCTCAGCCGCCCCGTACGAACTGCATGATCTGGTTCGTGCCGTCCATCAGCGTCAGCTTCGAGCCTTCCACCTTGAAGTTCCGCACCTTGCCCAGCGCCGTGAGGTACTGCTGCTCCAGCTTCATCGCGTACTCCGGCCCCGCCATCATCGTCGTCGCTGCCGGCGAAAGCGCGAACTCGCCCTTTGACAGCGCATCCATGTTCAGCGACGACATCAGCCGGTTCACACCCGCAAAGCCCGACACCTTGCCGTCCGCACTGATATCGAGCGTCGGTTTCTTTGCCGCAACATCCTGCGGCACGAGCATCGCAAAACTCTTATCGCCGATCGAATCCAGTGTCCAGTTCCCCAGGAGCGATCGCATCGCCTCCGGACCCGCAGCCGCCACCTCCGAGGTCGAGCCGCACCCCGCGACAACCGCCATCGACACCAACGCGACCAGCGCACCAAGAAGAATCTTCATCGCGTACTCCTTCGCCGGAGTCTACTCCATCCGCGCCGGCACGCCGGGGCGCGCCTCGTACGATCGGGGCATGCGTGCCTCGCCCGAAGTCATCGTGGTCGGACTCGGAGCGGTCGGCTCCGCCACGCTGCTCGCGCTCGCCGAGCGCGGCATCCGCTGCACCGGCATCGATCGCTTCGAACCGCCTCACGCTCTCGGTTCGTCCCACGGCCTTTCCCGCCTCATCCGCCTCTGCTATTTCGAGCACCCGGACTATGTGCCGCTGCTTCGGACCTCGTACGAACGCTGGCACGCTCTTCAGGCGACGACAACGCGCCCGATACTCCGGATCACCGGAGGTCTCTACATTGGCTCGCCTCAGGATCCGTTCGTGCGCGGCTCGCTCGAGAGCGCGCGGGCGCACGGTCTCGCACACGAATTGCTCGGGGCCACGGACGCTTCCCTCCGCTTCCCCCAGTTCAACATTCGCGGCCACGAACAGGCCTTCTTCGAACCAGCCGCCGGCGTCCTCTTTCCGGAGAACGCGATCGATGCAAACCTTGCGAGGGCCAAAGCGCTCGGTGCAACCATCCTCACAAACCGAACCGTGACGCGATGGCACGCCGCCGCACGCTCTGTCGAGATCCACACCGAACAGGGCGCGCTGCGGGCTGATTCGCTCGTATTCTGCGCCGGGCCGTGGATGCCCCGGCTTCTCCCCGACCTCGCGCCCGTGCTGACCGTGACGCGTCAGGTCCTCGCGTGGTTCCGCCCGGCCGACGCCCGCAAACTGCACACGCCGCATATGCCCGCGTGGGCGATCAGCGAGCCGGATGGTTCAGCGCACTACGGCTTTCCTCTGTTTTCGCCCCTCGTGCCGGATCAAGCCCCGCCCGGTGGCGAGGGCTTAAAGGTTGCGCTCCATCGACTCGGCGATGCCACCGATCCCGACACCGTCGATCGGCGCGTGCACAGCCACGAGATCGCTGCGCTCGCCAAGTTCCTCGAGTCGCGCATTCCTTCCGCGATTTCGAGCGATCGAACCCTGCTGAGCACAAAGGTCTGTCTCTACACCAGCACGCCGGACCAGCATTTCCTGA
>JAEUJD010000218.1 GCA_016793015.1 Phycisphaerales bacterium | reverse complement strand
CGCGCCGATCTTGCCGCCCATTTCGCCCACGGCAGACGAGAAGCCGCCTGCGCCACAGTCGGTCATGCCGTGATAGAGAGGCCCACCAGCGAAATCGCGTGCCCGGAGGATTGCATCGAGCGTCCGTTTCTCTTCGATCGCATTGCCGATCTGGACCGCGTGCGAAAACTCGTCCGCGTGCGTGTGTTCCATCTCTGCACTTGAGAACGTCGCGCCGTGAATCCCGTCGCGACCGGTGCGTCCGCCGAGCGCGATGATGCGATCGCCGGGTCTGCTGGCACCGTGGACCATGTTCCTCGGAATGAGGCCGATACAGCCGGCGAAGACGAGCGGATTGCCGATGTAACGGTTGTCGAAGGCGACGGCGCCGGAGACCGTTGGGATGCCCATCCGGTTGCCGTAATCGCGGATGCCTCGAACGACCTCGCTCAGCACGCGCTTTGGAGGCAGACAGCCCGGAGGCAGATCGGTCTCGTTCGGCATTGCAACGCAGAACACATCTGTGCTCGCGATCGGCTTTGCGCCAAGGCCCGTTCCGATCACGTCGCGGATGCAGCCACCGATTCCGGTTGCGGAGCCGCCGTAGGGCTCGATCGCGCTCGGGTGGTTGTGCGTTTCGACTTTGATGCACACACCGTGGGCATCATCGAAGGCGATGACGCCGGAGTTGTCTTTGAAGACGCTGAGGGTCCAGTCGATGCCGTCGGCGATCAATTCGTGGGTCGCGGCGGCGACCGTAGACTTCAACAGATTCGCGATCGTCACCGAACCGTCGGGGTGCACCGTGTGCCCGGGTCGGCCTGCAAATTGCAGCGGATCGGCGGTCGTGTTGGCGGCACCCTTGTACTGGATGTTGCTTTTCAGCGTCTTGTGAACGCAGTGTTCAGACCAGGTCTGGGCGATGGTTTCGAGTTCGACGTCGGTCGGATCGCGGCCGAGCGTGCGATATTCGTCGCGCACCGCCCGCATTTCATCGAGGCTCAGGAACAGGTGAGCCTCTCGCGACATCTTCTGGAGCTGTTCATCGTTCAGGTCACGGATCGCGATGCGGCCGACCTTGGCGACGTAGTCGTGGCCGGAGGGGAGCGACTTGGGCAAGTAGGCGTCGAAGTGCGCCGCCTGAATGGCGGGGTTGAAAAGCACGCGCCGCGCGAGCAGTTCGGCTTGCGCCTTCCCGCCGGACAGGTCAAACAGGTCGTACCGGGTTCCGGTGGAGACGCGTATTCGTCGTTTGCCGTGGAAGAGTTCTCGTGCGGCGACTTCCACCGATTGTGCCGCGGGGTCCATCACGCCCGGAAGCGGATGCACTTCAACCTGAAAAGCGTTCTTCGCAAGCGAAGCGGCATTGATAACGGCGCGTTCGGTGACGGGATCGGCCAGAAGCTTCTGGGCGAGCACCGCGATCTGCGCCGCGTCGGCATCGGTTTCGAGCAGATAGATTCGGGCGGCGGAGACGGAGGAGAGCGCAATTCCGATTGCCGCCGCGCTTCGCGTCACGGATGCTCCGCGTGCATCGAGCGATTGGCTTCGGGGCCACACCTCGATGCGGTGGACCCGCACTCCCGAAGAAGGCGAAACTTGCGCGTGAGAAGATGCGGCGGCGGTGTGGCTCACGGCGCGATCGTAGGAATCGCGTCGTCCCTTTCCCCGCTCCGGTGCGCGAAGATTCGCATCGGCTAGACTCTCGCCCGATGGCAGACACGATCGCCAATCCGGCAGCAGGTGGGAGTGGAGGAGGGGGAGACGACTCCGATTCCGCGCGGCAGAGCGAGGGCGCATATCTCTTTGAGATCGCCTGGGAAGTCTGCAACCAGCTCGGCGGCATCTATCAGGTGATTCGCTCGAAGGTGCCGCTGATGATGGAGCGGTGGGGCGACCGGTACACGCTGATCGGCCCGTACAACGAGCAGAAGGCGAGCGTCGAGTTCGAGGCGACGACTCCGGGCGGGTGGATGGCTCGCGCAATCGAGCAATTGGCGGCACAAGGCCTGAAAGTTCACCACGGGCGCTGGCTGATTCCAGGAAGACCCCGTGTGCTGCTGATCGAGCACTGGGTGCCGAATTGGAAACTGGGCGAGATCAAGTTTGGTCTCTGGGAACACCACGGGATTGAGACTCCCGGCTCCGATTGGTTGATCGATGGAGTGATCTCGTTTGCCGATGGCGTGCGGCGTGTGCTGGAGGCGCTGTGCGAGCAGCGTGCCGCGGCGAGCGGAACCGCCAAGAAGACGACCCCGCGGGTATTGATCGGCCATTTCCATGAATGGATGGCGGGTCTTGCGATCCCGATGATCCGAAGGCAGAATCTGCCCGTCGCCACGGTGTTCACGACCCATGCCACGCTGCTCGGCAGATTCATGGCGATGGGGATGGACGACTTTTACGAGAAACTGCACACGATCAACGACGCGGAGGCGGCGAAAAAGTACAACATCGTCACGCAGCACAAGATCGAACGGGCGTGCGCGCACGGCTCGCATGTTTTCACGACAGTTTCTGCGATCACGGCGGAAGAGTGTGCGGCGCTGCTCGGCAGGCCGGTGGATGTGGTACTTCCCAACGGCCTCAATGTCGAGCGGTACAACGTGGCGCACGAGCAGCAGCAGATGCACGCGAGCTACAAGGACCGAATCCATCAGTTCACGATGGGGCATTTCTTCCCGAGCTACTCGTTCGATCTCGAAAAGACGCTCTACTTCTTCACGTCCGGACGCTACGAACCGCGGAACAAGGGGTTCGATCTCTGCCTCGAAGCGCTCGCCCGGCTGAATGCCGAGATGAAAGCGCACAAGATCGACAAGACGATCGTGTTCTTCATCGTGACGAGCAAGGCGACCAAGAGCCTGAATCCGCTCGCGCTCGAAAAGCGGGGCGTGATGAACGAACTGCGGACGGTCTGCCAGAACATCACGCAGGGCGTGGAAAATAAGCTGTATTCGCGGGCGGCGGCGGGCGGAAAACTGAAGCTGGACGACCTCGTCGATGAATACTGGACGCTTCGTTACCGGCGCACGCAGCAGGCGATGAAGCAGCACTGTCTGCCGATGGTGGTGACGCACATACTCGAGAACGATGCCGATGATCCGGTGCTGAGCCAGATCCGGCAGATGGGGCTGATTAACCGTCCCGAGGACCCGGTCAAGATCGTGTATCACCCCGAGTTCATCAGCCCGGCGAATCCGCTGTGGGGCATCGAGTACGACCAGTTTGTGCGCGGGTGCCACATGGGTTTGTTCCCGGGCAGTTACGAGCCGTGGGGGTACACGCCGCTCGAATGCATTGCGATGGGCGTGCCGAGCGTGACGAGCGACCTGGCAGGCTTTGGGCGTTATGTCGCGGAACATCACCTCGGGCACGACGAGTGGGGTTTGACGGTGCTGCGTCGGCGCGGGCGGGCGTATCACGACTCCGCGGCGGACCTGTGCGCGAAGTTGCTGGATTTCTGCCGCATGGACCGGCGCGAGCGGATCGCGCTGCGGAACGCGGTGGATCGGCGGAGCTGGGATTTCGACTGGTCGCACCTTGGTCCGGCGTACCACGAGGCGCACGACCTGAGCGTCGAGCGGTTCTTTGCGGCGGGCGGAGCGGGCCTCGGTTCCCTGCTGGGGCCGAGCACGTGAGCGCGAAGCCGCATGTCGAGCTGTATACCGATGGCGCCTGCTCGGGCAACCCCGGTCCGGGTGGCTGGGCGTTCGTGCTGAAGCATCCGGCGACGAAGAAGGAACTTGTCGGTTCGGGCGCGGAGCCCGACACCACGAACAACCGCATGGAGCTCATGGCGGCGATCCGGGGGCTGGAGGCCCTCAAGACTCCATCGCTGGTCGATCTTTACAGCGATTCGCAGTATGTGCTGAACGGCTTGAAAGAGTGGATGGCCTCGTGGAAGAAGCGGGGCTGGAAGACGGCGAGCAAGCAGCCGGTCAAGAACATCGATCTCTGGCAGGAGCTGGATCGGTTGCAGGCCACGCACGAGCTGCGATTCCACTGGATCCGGGGGCACAACGAACACCCGGAGAACGAGCGCTGCGATCAGATGGCCGTCGCGGCGCGCGAGGCCATCGCGAGAAAGTAATTTGCTAGGCTTCCGGTACGACGCGGCGTGAATCGCCCTGCACGGGCGCTTGCGCTGATCCGCGTCGGTACCTCGGAGCGAGCGATTGAACTCAACTTCCAGCAGCAAACCGTGGCGTTTTCTTCGGTCGCGCCGGATTGCCGTGGCCGCGTGCTTGCTCGCGCTCTTCGCGTTTGTGGGTGGGGAGACCGTTGCAAGGTTCGTGCTTGGCCTTGGTGATCCGCCTTTGTATCTGGCCGATCCGAAGATCGAGTACCTGAACAAGCCCGGGCATTACCACCGGTTTGGGCACAACATCCATATCAACGCCTGGTCGATGCGGTCGCCGGATTTCCCGGAGAAAAAGGCGAGTTCGAACGAGCTTCGGATTCTGGTCATCGGTGACAGCGTCGTCAACGGCGGCGCGCGGATTGATGACAGCCAGACGGCGACTGCGCAGCTTGCATCGAGCCTTGCCAAGGCCACGGGTCGCCCGGTTGTCGTTGCGAATATCTCCGCGGGCAGCTGGGGTCCGCAGAATCAGCTTGAATACCTCAAGCGCTTCGGAACCTTTGATGCGGACGCAGCAATCGTGGTGTGGAGCAGCCACGATGCGTGGGATGTGCCGGGGTTCGGTCCGTTCGGTGTTGACCTGCCGACGGAGAAGCCCATGCTCGCGCTCGACGAGCTTGTGCGCCGGTATGCCTTGGCGAAGCTGTTTCCGCCCCCGTCCGAATCGCCGCCTCATACGCAGCAGGATGTCGATCAAGGCATCGCGTCGGCGAAGGAGTTGTTGCAGCTGCTCCGGAGCAAACGCATCCCGGTTGCGGTCGTGATTCATAAAACGCAGACCGAATTGAAGGGGAAGGATCTGGAGGGCGACAAGTTGCTCGCGGCAGTTGCCGAATCGGCGGACGATGCGGTCTTCCAGACAGAGGCAGTCTTGCGGCCCGCAGTGGAGAAGGGTGAAAGCGTCTTCTTCGATGACATTCATCCCAACCCATCTGGAAATGCCTTGCTTGCAGACCTGTATCTGAAGATTGTCACGAAGCTTTTGGCGGGAAGCGAATCGGGCGCCGCTCCTTCGAAAACGAGCTGAACGGGCATGATCCCGGTCGATTCCGGCGACCGCTCCCGGGCAGGGTGTTGGTCCGTTTAATCGGTCTGGTGGGGCCGCAACATATGGGGTGCCGGTGACGCGCGCCCCCCGGCGTTCCGCGCCAAAGCCCGGACCCGCATGGACCGATCTTCCTCCCGGCGCGGTCATTCTCCGCGCCGCACGCCACGCGCTGGGAGGTTACCGGTGGATCTGAACACGATTCTCAAGACGGCATTCGAAGCGGACGCGTCGGACGTGCATCTCATCGCGGGCCAGCCGCCGATGTGCCGCATCCACCAGGTGATGACGAAGATGGATTTCCCGGTGATCTCACCGGAGAACGCGGAAAAATTCTTCCGCCAGATGGCGTCGAAGGAGGCGCAGGGTACCTTTGAAAAGGTGAAGGATGCGGACTTCTCGTACCTCGTCGAGGGAATGAGCCGCTACCGCGTGAATGCGCACATGCAGCGGGGCGTGATCGGCCTGGCGATGCGCGCCATCAAGACCAAGGTTCCGGCGCTTGTGAAGCTGAACCTTCCGGAAGTCATTGCTCGCCTGACGTACCTGCCTCGCGGGCTTGTGCTTGTGACGGGTGATACCGGTTCGGGCAAGTCGACCACGCTCGCGGCGATGATCGAGGCGATGAACCAGCGGTACAAGAAGCACATCATCACGCTGGAAGACCCGGTCGAATATCAGTTTGAAAGCAAGCAGTGCGTGATCGAGCAGCGCGAGCTGGGCCAGGACATGCCCTCGTTCGGCAGCGGTCTGAAACACTGCTTGCGTCAGGACCCGGACATCATCCTGGTCGGCGAAATGCGAGATCTTGAGACGACCTCGCTCGCGATCTCGGCCGCTGAAACCGGCCACTTGGTTCTGTCCACGCTGCACACGGTGAACGCGTCGCAGACGGTGGAGCGAATCATCGACATGTATCCGGGCGGTCAGCAGAACCAGATCCGCTCGATGCTCTCGAACACGCTGCAGGCGGTGGTGAGCCAGACGCTTTTCAGCAGGACGGATGCCGCGGGCATGGTGCCGGCGGTCGAGGTGCTGCTGTGTACGCCTGCGGTCCGCAACCTGATCCGCGAGGCTCGCACGTTCGAAATCCCCAACGTCATCGAGACAAACCGGGCGATCGGCATGTGCAGCCTCGATACGGCGATCGCGTCGCTCTACTTCAACGGCATGATCAGCCGTGACGACGCCATCGCGCAGGCCGCGTTCCCGGACAAACTGGATCGTCAGTTGGCGGCGTAAATCAGAGAGTTCACAGGTGGTTCCTCGGCCAAAGCCGGTGTGAGAAGATATGCCTAATTACCGCTACCAAGTCCGCACGGCCCAGGGCCAGGTCACCACCGGCGTTGTCGCGGCGGATTCGGCGACGAGTGCCGCGGCAATCCTGCGCAATCAGGGGTCGCATGTACTGAGCGTTTCGACCGCGATGGGCGTGGAGCGTGCGTCGGGGTTGCTTGAGAAGTTCCGCGAATTGAACGCGGGTAAGCCGACGCAGAAGCACGTTTTGGATTTCACGACGCAGCTGGCGGTTATGATCCGCGCCGTTTTCTACTTGCGCGCTGCGCTCGAAGGCATCGCGGAGCAGACTCAGCATTCGGGATTCAAGAAGGTGATCGTCACGCTGAAGAATGATGTGGAGGCGGGCAAGCAGTTCTCGGAAGCGATTGCGAAGCACCCGAAGCTGTTCAACCCGCTGTATATCAACATGACGCGTGCGTCGGAAATGTCGGGCAGTTTTTCCAAGATGCTCGATCGAATCGCCGGCTACATCGCCCAACAGATCGAGACGCGCAAGATGGTCGTCGGCGCCGCGATCTATCCCGGCATCATCGGCACGCTCGCCGTGGCGGTGACGGTCTTCCTGCTGACTTTCGTGCTTCCGAAGTTCTACGCCGTGTTCGAGGGCAAGGAGGACGTGCTGCCCTGGGCGACCACTTTCCTGATGAACTTCTCGAAGTTCATTGTGGCGAACTGGCCGTTCCTGCTCGCGGGCCTGGCGATTGTCGCGGGCGGCGCGTTCGCGTTCACACGCACCGAGATCGGTCGATTCTGGGTGGACAAGCTCAAGCTTTCGATCCCGATCGTGCGGACGATGTTCCGCTCGCTCTACATCAGCCGCTCGCTCCAGACGATGGGGCAGCTCATCAATGCCGGCGTTCCGATGCTCGATACGCTGGCCATCACCGGCGAGATCAGCGGCAACCAGCTCTACCACGCGATGTGGAAGAAGGTTTACTCGAATGTCAAGCAGGGCAAGAAGATCACCGGCACGCTGACCAAGGACCCGCTGCTGCCGCGGGCGGTGAGTCAGATGATCGCGGCTGGCGAAGAGTCCGGTAAGCTCGGCGAGGTGCTCGACGAGATCAGCACATACTACTCGAAGGCGCTCCGCGACAACATCAAGGCGGTTACCAGCCTCATCGAGCCCATCATGATCCTCTGCATGGGCGTTGTAGTCGGATTTATCGCCATGGCAATCATCCTTCCCATCTTCAAGATGAGCCAGATCGTCAAATGAATATCCGATAGTTCATGGTGGATGCCGCACGCACGGCGCGCGTGCGGCGGCGAGGGAGAAACTCCGCCATGTCCTGCGCTTCAAATCCTCCAACGCGTTCTCTCCGCCGGCGTCAGGCTCGCGGCTTTACATTGATCGAGACCAGCCTCGCGCTGATCGTGATCGGGGTGGGTGTGCTCGCATTTGTGGACGCCCAGAGGGCGTTCATTGAACAGAACAACTGGTCGAGCCGATCGGCCACCGGCGCGCTGCTGGCGAATGAGGTCCGCGAACTGTCGCGACACCTTCCGAAGTATGACCCGGTGCTCGGATTGACTTCGGGAAATAACAACGCCGTCGTCGGCTGGGGAGCCGGTTCGGAGAAGATCATCGTTCGCGATTTCAACTGCCTGACCGACTTCGACGGCAAGGTGTTCGGCCGCGACGGCAACATGCCCGGCCCGGTTTCTGCGGCAGGAACCGTGGTGCCGATGTCCGACGCGAACGGTGTTCAGCAGCTCGACGGGAATGGCGACGCGAAGGCGCTCGAGGGCTGGGCGCAGTCGGTGACGGTCGAAAAGATCGATCCGCTCAACTTTGCCACCGTTCGTGCCAAAGGGTATTACGTGGCGCCATCGGGGAACGACCCGGGCGTGGCGGTTGATCAGTTTCCCCTGCGCGTCACGGTCGTGGTGACGTACCAGGGCACGTACGACACACAGCCGATCGAGGTGACGCGGCTGGTCTGGATCACGCCCTGATCCATTTCGGAAATTGACTCGCCCGGTGCAGCAGCCGGGAGTGCCCGCCGACTCGCGTTCTGGATCTCGATTCCGTCCGAGGACCGCACCTATGAAACGCACCCGACTTTTCCGAATCATTCCCACGCGAATCGCCCGCCAGCCGGGTTCGGCCCGAAGGCGTTGCTCGGCCCGTGAGCGAGGCGTGGCCTCCATTCTCTCGATGATGTTCCTGATCCTGTTCGGCTCGCTTGCCGCGGCGATGGCGATCGCGAGCAAGGGAAATATCCGAACCGCTTCGACGCACGTGCACGTCGTCCGGGCGCTCGGCGCTGCGGAAACGGGCCTGCAGATCGCGTCGGCACGGCTGCACGAGGCGGCGCAGCGTTTTGTCATCAGCAAGAGCGACATCACCGGATCGCTCGCATCGGAACTGTGGAACGGGGATACCAGCCACGCGGGAACTGTCCAGGTGCAGAACCCGCTCACGTCCTATCCCGAGGCGTCGACGCCCTCGGGTCTGGCCCAAGCCGTCGCCAACCGGCACGCGTGCGATCAGAATGTGGTGTCGGGCGTGGGGGTTGCGCAGCCGACATTGGGGAACGCGATGAGCGGCGCGGACCTTGCGGTCTACGCCAAGACAGGCTGGCTGTACACGCCGGTGGTGGGGGTTGATGCCCCGGGCTCGGGGGGCAAGCCGTCGGTCGGATTCTCGGTGACGTACGCACCGCTCGCGGACGGACGGACCGTGCGTGCGATCGTGACCGGGTTCGACTTTGCGTACACGCGGGCGGGGAAGCCCCTTTCGCGGACGATCATGCAGGATTTCGAGCTGAGCAAACGCGTGAAGCAGGCGATCGTCAGCCCCACGCGTGTGATGCTCGGTCGCAACGTGATGGTGAGCGGCGACCTTGGATGCCGCTTCACCCAGGTGGACAAGCAGAACGGCGAACCGCTGACGATGCGCTCGGACTTTCTGGGTATCGATCCGGTGCTCGACCTCAAGCTGAAGGACTTTTTCACGGGCGTCGTCACCTACGACACCGACGGCGACAACCGGCTGCGCGTGAACCATCCGATTGAATCGCTCGGAATTCCGGCGAACAGCAAGGACTACGACGGCGCCGGCAAGCCCAGCAACGCGTTCACAGATGTGCTCGGGAACGGCTACATCGATGACTTCTCGATCTTCGTCAAGCACTTCGATAAGAACGGCGACGGCCGGCTCGCGCTGTCGAAGCCGATGACGCTCGGCACTCCGGCGGAGAACGAAACTCCCGAGTTCACGGCGGATGACGATCTGGCGCTGCTGATCGACTCGGCGATACCCGATCGCAACGTCAACGGCGCGTATGGCTATAACGATGCGAACCTGAACGGCCGCTGGGACAAGGGCGAAACCATCGTTGATTCAGATGATGTGACGCTGGGCTGGCGGGACGGCTACATCGATAAGAAGGACCGGTATTCGAAGGTCGGCGGGCGGGTGATCTACAAGGCCACGCAGGCGGCTTGGACGGCCTCGCTCGGCGCGGTCGCGAACGAAGTGCAGGGATCGATCGTCCCGGGCGGCGGAAAGGCGGCACAGACTTTCGGCGCATCGGACAATCTTCTCCCGAATCCGTCCGACGCGGTGTTCAGCGCGGAACAGGCCGTGCTGGCGAATCTCGCCAACGGCTCGGCATTCAACACGCAGGTGGCGACCAATCTCGGCGTAAGCACCTCGGCGCTCGCGACGTATGTGGAGACCAAGCCGCGCTCGTCGACCGGGCCGCGCTTCGAGCGGCTTGATGCGGACGCCAACAACGACGGCCGTCCGGACAATTACACGACGGCCTACTGGGAGAAGATGCCCTTCAATTCTCCCTCCTATACCGACATCTATTACCGGCCCGTATATCAGAACATGACGTTCAAGAGCCCGGTGATCCCGGTCGGCTCGAACGCGCTCTTCGTCAACTGCAAGTTCATCGGCGTCACGCTCGTCAAGACGACGATCGACAACACGCACCCGCTCTGGTCGAGTTACGGGCTGATGACGATCCAGGGAGACGGCTTCCCCGGACCGTCGCCGACGCGAACGGTCTACGCGGGCACAAAGTACCCCACGATGCTCCCTTCGACGGCGACGCCTCCGAACCAGCCGATTCTCATGGCGACGACTCCGCTCGACAAGGCGGACATCGCATCGGACATGGTCGCTTTGACAACCGGCTACTCCGCGCTCGCCAACCCGCTCGTGGTCGGCGGGAAGCGCATCGTCGATACCAAGAGCCTGAGCAACAACGTCCGCTTCCACGATTGCACGGTCGTGGGGTCGGTTGTGAGCGACAACCCGACGGTCTTTACGAATATCCGCAACAAGGTCCAGTTCACGGGGAAGACAAAGTTCACGACGAAGAACCCCGATGCGCCGGAGGATCCGGACGTCAATCCCACGGATGCGCAGCTCGCCGAGATCGCCAAGAGCAGCATGATGCTGCCCAACTACTCGGTGGACGTCGGAAACTTCAACGCGCCGCCCGATCAGGACATTCACCTGCAGGGCGCCATCATCGCGGGTCTCATGGATCTGCGGGGCAACGTAACGGTCGACGGCGCGCTGCTGATGACCTTTGATCCGAAGCTCGGTTCGAAGCCGCTGGTCGATGTCGGCGGGAACCCGGTCGGCAACCCGGCTGATTTCAACCTCAGCGTCGGCTACTTTGGGCCGGCGGACGGTGAAAAGGAAGGCCTCGATCCGTCGACGCTGCCCATAGTGGGCGGCAAGAAGATCGTCGGATGGGACCTCAATGGAGACGGCCTGCCCGATCTCCCGCCCACCGCCACGCCCACGCCTGCGCAGATCACCGCCGGCGCGACCGCCGTGCCGTTCTACGGCTACGGGCGCATCCAGCTCCGGCTCAATCCTCAGATGACTCTGCCCGACGGCATCATGCTTCCGCTCCAGTTCTCCGCCCTGCCCATGACGTACAAGGAGGGCAAACCGTGAAGACGCACACTCGTTCCAATCGCGCTTTCAGTCTGATCGAAATGTTGATCGCGCTCACGATCACAAGCACGCTGCTCGCGGCAACCATGACCGCCCTGCACGCGTCGTTCCGGGCGTACAAGTTCACGACCGATGCCGCGTCGACACACGTGGTTTCGCGCATCGTCATGCACCGGCTGCTCACCATGGTGCGCACGGGCGATCAGTTTGGACCGTTTCCGGCCGATGTGCTCGCGGCGAATCAGAACCCGCTTGTCAGCACCTACATCGAGTTTGTGTCGTTTTATGATGCGACCACCCTGGAGAAGAAAATTGTGCGCGTCGAGCGGCGCAGTCCCAAGACCGGCGAGCAGGGTCCGTACACGCTCTACATGGTTCAGAAGACCTACTCGAACGAGACGCTGATCGATACGCAGGATCAGCCGCTGCTCCAGGGAGTGACCGATGCCAAGTTCACGCTCGAATACGACATCGGGCCACGGCTCCGGCGCGCGACGCTGGACCTGACGGTGCAGCCGGCGGATACCAAGGACACCTCGCTCCAGACCGAGCTTTCAGCACCGACGATCCGTCTCGTCTCCAGCGTGATGCCCCGGCGGCTCGAGATCGTGGAATAGTCGCCGGAACTGTTCAGGTTCGCATTCTGTCGAGCACAGCGGGCAGCATGTCCGCGAGTTCGCTCGCAACCAGACCGGCTTGTCCGTTCAACCGGGCCCACTGCTCTCCCGCGAGTGCGTGCGCCTGCACGCCCAGGCACGCTACCTCAAAGAGCGAAAGGCGTGGGCGGGCCGCGGGCTTGCTGTGCTGCGCGAGCAGGCCTCCGAGGACGCCGCTGAGCACATCGCCGGTTCCGGCGGTCGCAAGGCAGGCGTGTCCGTGGTTGCACTTCCAGCTTTGCTGCCCATCGCTCACGACTGTGCCCGCTCCCTTTAGAACCACGATGCATCCGACGCGCCGGGCGAGCGATTCGCAGGCGCTCAGGCGGCTGGCGTCATCGTCCCCGGCGAGAGGCAGCGAAAGGGCCGTTGCGAGGCGCTTGTGTTCGCCCGGATGAGGGGTGAGGATGGCCTGGGCACGAAAATCACGGGCGAAATCGGGTGTGGATGAGAGCGCTGTGAGCGCATCGGCATCAACCACGAGTGGAACTTCCGCGTGGAGTATGGCGCGGAGCACGATCGCCCTCGTCCCTTCGGCCAGCGGATCGAGCGGATCGGCATTCCAGCCCAGGCCAGGCCCGATGACAATGGCATCCGCGGACTGCGTGTGGGAGTCGAAAACTTCCGCCGCTTCGTGCGGAATCACGTTGCCGCCCGCACCGGTCGGGAGCGCGACCCCAGTCGCAGAGGGCGTAATCGAGATCACATCGTTGAGAATCGGGCCCGGGCAGAGCACCCTCGCCAGCCCGGCGCCGGACCGAAGCGCCGCGAGCGCGGCAATCGCGGGCGCTCCGATCATGCGGGTTCGCGCATCAGCGCAGCCTCCGACGATTGCAACGGTTCCGAAGGTGCCTTTGTGTCCGTGCGGATCGCGGGGCGGGAGCTTGAGAGAGTCGGTCATGCCGGAGTTTAGTGAGAGCGTGCCCACCGCACCGATGCAGGGCCGATTCGATTTCGATCGCGTCCTATTCTGGGATCGTGATTGATACCCATTGCCATCTGACGTTCTCCGACTTTGCGGGCCGCGTGCCGGCGGTGCTCGCAAAGGCGGCGGCACACGGAGTGGCGGGATGTATCACGATCTCGACCACGACCCGCGACTGCCTGGAAGCGCTCGCGATCGCCGAAAAATTCGACAGTGTCTGGTGTACGTCCGGAGTACACCCCTCGTACAGCGAGAAGGGGCCGCACGAATGGCCGAACCTGCGAAAAGTGGGGGAATCGCCCAGGTGCGTCGCGTGGGGAGAGCTCGGGCTCGACAGGCATTATGAGAAGCCGGCGCAATCGGTGCAGCACGAGGTCCTGAACGAGCAGCTCGCGCACCTTGCAAAGTGGAAGACCGAGGGAATCGACAAACCGATCGTGCTGCACTGCCGCGAGGCGTTTGAAGACCTGATTCCGATACTGAAGCGCACGCCGTTTGACCCGGGGCGATTTGTGTTCCACTGCTTCACGGGCGGACCGGCGGAGATGCGGCTGCTGCTCGACTTTGGTGCGATGGTTTCGCTGACGGGCGTTGCGACGTACCGGAACGCGGAGGATGTGCGTGAAGCGATCCGGCTCGTTCCGGCGGATCGATTGATGATCGAAACCGACGCGCCGTTTCTCTCGCCTGATCCGCACCGGGGTGAAAGGCCGTGTGAACCGTGGATGTCGAGTGTGACGGCAAGGTCGGTTGCCGCGACGCGGTCCGAGGATTGGGTCAGGTTCCACGACCAGATCAACGCCAACACGAAGCGGTTCTACGGGATCGAAGCGCGGTAGCGACCGCTACACTGGCCTCCAATGCCGACGCTGGCCTTCTGGTTTCACGATCTCAGCCCCTTCGCGCTGAAAATCTCCGACGGGTTCGGCCTGCGCTGGTACGGCCTTTCCTATGCCGCGGGCTTTGTGGTTGCGTATCTCTTTATGCGGATTCTGGCGAAGCGCGGGCTGATCCTGATTCCGGCCGATCGGATCGGCGACGCGATGACCTGGCTGATCCTGGGCGTCGTTGTCGGGGGGCGGCTCGGATACGCGATTTTTTATGAGCCGCATCTCTTCACGACGTTCTCGTCTTCATTCCCGTGGTGGGGCATGTTCGCCTTGAACAAGGGCGGCATGGCGAGCCACGGCGGCATTGCCGGCGTCATCGTCGCGAGCTGGTGGATCTCGCGGGGTTTCAAGCATGAATCGGGGCAGATCGTCGGCAAGTGCTCGATGCTGCACGTGCTCGATGTCATGGCCGTTGCCGCGCCGCCCGGATTGTTCTTCGGGAGGATCGCGAACTTCATCAACGGAGAATTGCTCGGCAAGATCGTCGCGATGCCGGGCGAAAAGGGGCCCTGGTGGGCGGTTCAGTTCCCCCAGGAAGTGCTGTCATCGCCGATGAGCAAGGGGGGACACCGGCCGGCGCTGGGCGAGGCCCAGCAGCATGCGCTCGATACGCTCATTCTCAAGCACGCGCTCGCTAACGACAGTTTCGAGCAGGCGTATCAGCGCGTGCTCGATCAAATCGAACGGGGGGGCGAAACAGGGCGGCGGATCGCGGCGGAGCTGGCTCCGCTGATTTCAGCCCGTCACCCTTCGCAGCTCTACCAGGCCTTTGCGGAGGGCATTGTCCTTTGGGTGGCGCTCATGTTGATCTGGCGCAAGCCGCGCGTTTCTGGCGTGGTCGCATCCTGGTTCCTCATTATCTATGGCGTGCTGCGGGTGGCGACGGAGTTCTGGCGATTGCCGGATGCGCAGCTGACTGTTCAGCGAATCATGGGGCTTTCGCGGGGGCAGTGGCTGAGCGTGCTGATGGTGGTGGCCGGGTTCCTGCTGCTCGCCGGGTCGCTTGCCGCGGCACGCCGGGTCTCGCCGATGCAGTTTGTCGGAGGCTGGGGAAAGCGACGATCAATTCCGCACTGAGCGGCGCGGACGAATCTGCCGATAAGTCACAAGTCGGCCTGAGCAGGAGCGATCGACGTTGAAGGTGCTTGTTACAGGTGGTGCGGGGTACATCGGTTCGCACGCGTGCGATGCGCTGCTTCGCGCGGGCCATGAGGTCGTGGTGCTCGACAACTTATCGCGTGGGCATCATGCCGCGATCGAGATCCTCACGAGGCGAGCGCCCGGCCAACTGACCTTTGTGAAGGGCGACATGGGTGATCCGACGTCCGTAGAGCGGGCGTTCGCGGGGGGCGTCGATGCCGTGATGCACTTTGCGGCCTTTGCGAACGTCGGCGAATCGTCCGCCGAGCCAGCACTCTACTACCAGAACAACACGGCCGCGATGGTTCCGCTGATCGACGCCATCCGCAGGCACAAGGTCCAGCGCATCGTCTATTCATCGAGCTGCTCGGTGTACGGCCAGCCCGCCCAGCATCTAATCCCACTGCCGGAATCTGCCCCGCTCGCCCCGCTCAGCCCGTACGGCCGCACGAAACTGATCGGTGAACAGATGCTCCAGGATGTCGTCGAAGCCGTCGCGGCGGACGGTGTGAAAACCGCGCTGACCTGCCTGCGATACTTCAACGTCGCGGGCTGCGAACCTCAGGGAGAATTGGGCGAAGATCACAACCCCGAATTGCATTTGCTGCCCGTGGTACTCCGTGCCGCGATGTCGGACGAACCCAAGGTCAAACTCTTCGGCACCGATTACCTCACCGCAGACGGAACGTGCGTGCGCGATTATGTCCACGTCTGCGATATCGCCGATGCGCATGTCAAGGCGATTGATCGGATTGTACCGGGCGAGGTCGCGATGCTGAACATCGGGCTCGGCCGGGGCATCTCCAATCTCGAGATCATCCACGCGGCACAGAAGGTCACCGGGCGCGTGATCGCGATCGAATCAGCTCCACGCCGCCCGGGCGATCCTGCCAGGCTCTTCGCAAACCCCGCGAGCGCGAACGAGCGCCTGGGCTGGACGCCGAAGTTCACGCAACTTGAGCAAATCGTCGAGACGGCGTGGAAATGGTTTGCTGCGCACCCGCGCGGCTATCGCGCGTAGCCCGCACACTCCATACGCGGCGCACTCACGATTAGTTCTGCGGAAAACACGCGAGTTTTCCGCTTCGTTAGTCGAAGATCGGCCGGTCCGTGCGTTGAATTGCCATTCATGAACGTCGTCCTGAGTCCATATCACCTGACCACGAAAGAGCCGCCCGCGATGGCGGCCCTGCTGCTCGCCGAGCGCGTTGTGACGTTCATTCCTGCGCCGCTCTCGGGTGCCGACAACGAGAGCCTCGGGCGCGCTGTGGAGCTCTCGCCGAGCTATCTGCGGTTCATGGATTCGTGGCGATGGAGCATGCCTCTCTGGGACTCGGGCATCGTGTGCGCCGCGTTCCGAAACGCCGATGCGTCCGGCGATATCCGGCACGTGTGCTCCGCTCTCTCGACGGATGACCGATTCAGCGCGCTCCGCGCGCTCATGCACGAAGATCTGTTCGACGATGAGAAACGCTATCTCGACGCCGTTTCGCACGATCTGCTGAAGGGTGGCCCGGATCCCGGCGTCAGTCTGCCGGTCAGTGCGGCACTCGATCGATTCGCCTGCCGAAACTCGCTGGTCGTGATGCGGGCCCATCCCACGTCGGTCGCGCAGCGTGCCGAAGAAAAGCTTTCGAAGCGGCTATTCACCATCGCGATCCCCGCCGTCGTCCAGGCCGATGCGGCACGATTGGCGATCTACCGAAAAGAGTTGCATGAGCCGCTCGCCGACCTCCGCGCCGCGATCTCCGATGCGGCGCGCGAGTCGTATCGCGATGCTCAGGAGCCGCTCGACCGCGAAGTGCTCGCCGAAATCGACCACGCTGCCCGGTCGTACGCCATGGAGTTCGACTCCCTGCGCGAAGACATGGCGCTCGACGCACGCGACGACGAAGTGCGTCTGATCGATGCAACCTTTACTATTTCGATGACCGCGGCGCCGGTCGATGCGGTGCTTCGGTCCGGGTTGACCGCGATGCGCACGCTCACGGGCAATCCCCGCAAGGCGATGGGCGGCACAGCGAAGAAGGAGGCAGCGGTCGTTGCCCTCGCGCGGCGTGACGCTCTCGAAGGCCGCAGCGTCATCGCGCTTGTTGTCAAGCCGCTCGGGCGACCCAACGCGGCGAAGCGCTGATCGAAACTCCTGCGTTGCAAGACCGACAAAGCGCACCGCTCTCAAGAGCCGTGGCACCGTGAGGGCTCCAACACTTGAGCAATGACCACCGGCAACCCAGTTCAGGACCGGCCGCGGCGAGCCAACAAGCTTGCACGCAGCACCAGCCCCTATCTCCTTCAGCACGCTTTCAATCCCGTCGATTGGCAGCCGTGGGGCGAAGAAGCCTTCTCCGAAGCGCGCAGACGCGATGTCCCCATCTTCCTGAGCATCGGTTACTCCACGTGTTACTGGTGCCACGTCATGGAACGCGAGAGTTTCGAGAATGAAGCGATCGCCGCCCTCATGAACGAGCGGTTTGTGTGCATCAAGGTCGATCGCGAAGAACGCCCCGATGTTGATGACATCTACATGACGGCGACGCAGGTTATGACCGGCCACGGAGGCTGGCCTATGAACTGCTTCCTCGAGCCAAAGTCGCTTCGGCCCTTCTGGTGCGGCACGTACTTCCCGCCGACAACCCGTCCCGGCCTGGGCGTGCCGTCGTTTCCTCAGGTGCTCACGAACATCAGCGAGGCGTTCAAGGCCCAGCGCGCCGACGTCCTGGAGCAGTCCGCCCAGATCGGCGACCTGGTGCGCGAGCGCATGAAGCCTGTGGTGACAGCCGAGCCGATCGACGGCATCGGCGCGATTACCGAGGCGGTCTCTGGCCTGCTCCGGATGTTCGATCGCAATCACGGCGGTTTCGGTTCCGCGCCGAAGTTTCCTCAGCCGGTGTATCTCGATCTGCTCTTGGATGTCCGGGCGAGCTCGGGTTCGCCCGCGACAAAGGACGCCATCGATCAAGCGCTCCGTCTCACGCTCGATCGGATGATGATCGGCGGTATCTACGACCAGATCGGGGGCGGGTTCCATCGCTACAGCGTGGACGGGCACTGGACCGTGCCGCATTTCGAGAAGATGCTGTACGACAATGCTCTGCTTGCGCGTGTGTACGCGAGGGCGTCTGCCGCGTTCGGCGATTCGGAGTACGCCCGCATCGCCCGCGAGACCTGCGAGTACGTGCTGCGCGAGATGCGCGCGCCCGGAGGTGGGTTTGCCTCAGCCCAGGATGCCGAAGTTGATGGGCGCGAAGGGCTGAACTACCTCTGGACCGAGGACGATCTGAACGCGGCGCTCGGCCCCGACGATGCGAAGTTTGCGATAAAAGTTTTCTCGCTCGAGACTGGCCCGAATTTCAAAGATCCGCATCATGCGGACGACATCGCCCGCAACGTGCTTCGGTTGACCGATCGCCCGGACCGTGTTGCTGCGACGATGGGGATGGAGATCGACACATTCCACGCCCGCACAGCGAAAATGCGAACGGTGCTTCTTGCATTTCGAAACAAGCGCCCGCAGCCCCATCTCGACGACAAGGTTCTTGCATCATGGAACGGCCTGATGATCGGCGCGCTCGCTTTTGCCGGGAAGACTCTTGAAGAGCCTCGTTTTTCCGCTGCGGCATCGGAGGCCGCGGATTTCATCCTCAAACACATGACCGCGCCCGATGGACGCCTGATGCGATCGAGTCGGTTTGGCGTGGGTGGCGGACCCGGCTATCTGGAGGATTATGCATTCGTGATCGCGAGCCTGCTCGATCTGGCGGCTGCGGTGGACGACCCGCCGAGTGCGAAGCGATACACCGATGCGGCTTATTTACTCAATGAAAAGGTGCACGAGTTCTTTGCAGACGAAAGCGGAGTTCACTTTGACGTTGAGAAGAGTGCCGGCGATCTCTTTGTGCGAGCCCGCTCCACGCACGACGGTGCGATCCCCTGCGGCACATCCGTTCAATTGCACAATCTTCTGGCGCTGCATCACAACGATCGGGCCGCGGGGCTTCTTTCCGGCATCGCCGAGACACTGCGGGAAATGCCGCTTGGGATCGCCAACGCCGCGCGCGCGGCGCTCCGAGTACTGACCGACGCATCATTCAAGGGCAGCACGCTCGCATCACGTCTCCGGGGTGTAGCTGCCGAGAAGCCCGAAGTCGATCAGTCATTCACGCCGGTTGAGATCTACTCCTCCGAAGAGCGTCTCTCGGTAGGGCCCGACACTCCCGCTTCGATGAAGCTGGTTCTTCAGATCGCCGCGGGCTATCACGTCATCGCGGCGGACCCGTGGGTGGACGACCCGAAATCGTCGATCCGGGGTCTCCTGCCTTTCCGCGTCCATGTGGTTGGCGGCACCGGTGTCAAGGTGTATGCGGATTACCCCGCAGGCGACGCGTACAAAGCAGCGCCGCCGGACGTCATGGGAAAGCCGCGCGTCTACGAAGGGCGTCTTGAGTTTGAAGTCGCGGTTGAACTCGACGGCGAGTTGAAGGGGCGACCGCTGCTTGCCGTGACCTTCCAGGCGTGCAGCGGCACCGAGTGCCTCGCGCCGCGCACCGCGGAGCTTGATATTGCGATCGACCGGATCTGACGGAGATTCACCCGATCAGAAGATGCCGAATTCGAGAAGCGAGGCGCGAATCTGCGCCGCCGTATCCCCGGTGTGGTCGATTTGCACCGCGTTCCATCCACGGGACTTCGCAGCGGCCACGTTGTCCTCAAGATCGTCGTAGAACAGGATGGACTGCGGCATGAACCCGGTCTCGCGCTCGAACGCCGCGTAGATGGCATCGTCCGGCTTCAGCAGCCCGAGCAGATGGCTCGCGTGCCGATGTTTCAGCTTCGAAGCGGTGGGGAAGTGGGGGATGCCCAGGCTGCGCGAAGGCTCGGCCTGCTGCCTCTCCCAGTGAATCTCGGTGGTGTTGGAAAGCAGGGCGGTCTCGATCCGCGGCAGCGCGTT
>JAEUJD010000195.1 GCA_016793015.1 Phycisphaerales bacterium | reverse complement strand
CAGGCAGCGGGCAAGCCCACCACCACCGCTTCGTGCACGGGAAGCAAACTCAAAGTCACGACCAGCGCGATGGGGAAGCAATTTGACAGGCCCGCCCCGGCAGCGGATGAACTGGCGAAACTGGACATTCACGTTTCCGCGCGCGGGGCCGATGGCAAGACATTCGCCGGGTTCGTGCGGGGCTACAGCAAGTTCGAGGAAGACCGGGTCGGGGTGATCGAGGATCCGTTCGGCAACGCGATCCCGCTTCAGGCGGGCGATTGCGTGATCTACACCTCCACGTTCCCGGCGCGTTCGAACAGCTGGGCGAATGCGAGCGGCACATTCCCGGTTCGTTTCACCGGCGGGCATCACTTGGCGTCGGCTCAGATTGCAGGAGGACGCTCGGGCGACATGGTGATCGATCTTGCCGCGGGAACGACTGTGGTGTCGAAGGCGGCGCTGCCGCCGGGCACAGACATTCGGCCTTCGGAAATGGTGCAGCACAGTCCGGAGGGGGTGAAGAGATTGGCGTCGGAAGTTGGCGGCGCGACCGGAGCGGCGACGCCTCTTGGCATTGCCACGCTCGGTTCACTGACGGTCGGCGATGTGACATTTGAGAAGGTGGATGTCGTGGTGATGGAAGAACTGCCGCCGGTTGCGGAAGGAATAGTCGGGATTGTGGGGCTGGATTTGCTGGGGCGGGAGAAGGTGATATCGATTCCGTATCCGGCGAGCGGCGCCACCGGTGAACTGCGGCTGTCGGAGCAAGCCAGCGAGAAGCCGGCCGCGACATTGCCCCTGGCGATTCTGGATTCGCGGGCGTATTGCAAGGCGAAGGTGAACGGGACGGATGTGTGCATGATCGTGGATACGGGCGCACCGATCACAATCGTGGAGGAACGAGTGACTGCCGCGGCGGGTCTGAAGCCGATTGCTCAAGAGAAAGATGTTCGCGGCATCGGAGCGGCACGCAGCAAATTGGCGAAGGCGGAGGGCGCGACGAGCTCGCTGGGCGAGGTGATGCTGAAGGATCAGGTGGTGATGGTCGGGACGCTGCCGCTGTTTTCGCGGTTCAAGGGGCCGACGCCGATTGCGATTCTGGGGAATGAGACGCTGGCGGGGTTTGGGAGGGTGGAGATGGATTTTGAGAGGGGGGAGCTGCGGGTGTATCGCGATTCGAAAGCGCGGTAGTCATTCGCGACATGCGCCGATCGACCGACCACAACGCGAGGGCCGGTACTGCGAAGATCACGCCGAAGATCCAAAGTGGGAAGACATCGGGAGTTCGGGTAGGCCAATTTGCGTTCGGGTTTAGCTTGTACCACGCAAACCACCAGCGGAACGGGCGCACTCGTTCGACCTGCACCGACCAGCCGTTGGGTGTGTCGCGAGTCTTGCCATATCCGATCAGCCAGCTTTCTTGACCGATGGATTCTGTGACATCGCGGCAGTTTCCGCATTTGTCGCTGTCGGCAGATTGCTCAAGCCGAGGCGTTCCGCAAGCTCGCGATCGTGACGCAACTGCTCTTCGAGCGACATGCGCTGACGAGCCTCGTAGGACTCTTTGCGCCAGCGGCGGACGTCTTCGAGCGCTTTTGATTCGGGATTACTCGGTGTCATACGCGACCTCGCTTGGAGTCACAATTCTAAGGCCCTTCCGATAGCCGTTGAAAAGCGCGATCGCGTTGAATTTGTCGCTTCGCCGGAGGTTTACGATGTGCTTGAAGTTCCACGACACGAGCACATCGGCTTCCGCCACCACTGCGTAGGCGACGTGCGATGCATCATCGGGCTTGCTGGGCGGGACTGCGCCATGTTTCAGGAACTCTGTCGAAAGAGCGATTGCTTCGGAACTCGCGAGCAATCGCTGCGGTGCAATTTCCTTTACAAGATCGACCAATCGAGTCCGAATCGGCTCGTCCGCCCGCCCAAGTTCGTCGAGGACCGTTGGCCCAATCATCGTAGAGAATCGTCCGGAGCGGCACGCATCGAAGAACTGGCGGGTCGAAGCCGCGTAGTCCGGCGAATCTTCGGCGAATGCGAACGACCACACCGTTGTCTCGACGTAAACCCTCACGGCTTTACCCCCAACACCGCATTCTTGCTCTCAATTTCGCTGGCAATCGCCTTCACAAAAGCTTCCAGCGGCATCGCGCCCAGGTCCTTCTCAACACCCCGCGCACGCACACTCACCGCGTTGTTCTCCGCATCGCGAGGACCCACAATGAGCATGTACGGGATCTTCTCGTCCGCGGCGACCTTCACCTTCGCCTGGATCCGCTCGTTGCTTTCATCAAGCGTCGCGCGGACTCCCACTGCCTGCAACTCGGCGAGCACCTTGCGGCCGTAGTCGAGGGTCTTGTCACTGATCGGGAGCACACGCACCTGCTCGGGGCTGAGCCAGGTGGGGAATGCGCCGGCGAAATGCTCGATGAGCACGCCGCAGAAGCGTTCCATGCTGCCGAAGGGGGCGCGGTGGATGACGACGGGGCGGTGGGCCTTGTTGTCGGGGCCGATGTAGGAGAGATCGAAGCGGTTGCCCATCTGGTAATCGACCTGCACGGTGCCGAGCTGCCACTCGCGGCCGATGACGTCCTTGACGACGAAGTCGATCTTCGGGCCGTAGAACGCGGCCTCGCCCGGCTCCTTGCTGAACGTCACACCCAGCGACTCCGCGGCGGCGATGCACGCGGCCTCGGCCTTGTCCCAACTCTCCGCGCTGCCGGTGTACTTGGTCGAATCCGGATCGCGCAGGCCGACGCGGACGCGGTAGTCCTTCATCCCGAGCACGTTGAAAATGATCTTCACCAGCGACAAGCAGCCTTGGATCTCCGCGGGAACCTGATCCTCGGTGCAGAAGAGGTGGGCGTCGTCCTGGGTGAATCCCCGCACGCGGGTGAGGCCGTTCAGCTCGCCCGATTGCTCCCAGCGGTAGACGGTGCCGAATTCGGCGAGGCGCACGGGCATGTCGCGGTACGAGTGCGGCGAAGAGCCGAAGATCTTCGCGTGGTGCGGGCAGTTCATCGGCTTGAGCATGAAGCCTTCGACGAGTTTGTCGTCGGCCATGATGCGGTCGGGGGCGATGGTCTGCGCCTTGGTGCGCTCGTTGATGCCCTTGGCGAGACGCTCGCTCACGCCTTCGACGCGGTTCATCATTTCCGCGCAGGTGCAGCCGGAGGCACTCAGTTCTGCGAGCGCCTGACGCTCGACAATCGGGGCGAACTGGCTGTCCTTGTAATACGGGAAGTGGCCGGACGTTTTGTAAAGTTCCAGTCGCCCGATGTGCGGCGTAAACACTTCGGTGTAGCCCTGCTTCTTGAGTTCGGCCGAGATGAAGTTCTGGAGTTCCTTGCGGACGATGCTGCCGCGGGGAGTCCAGAGGATGAGGCCTTGGCCGACATCTTCATCGATGTGGAAGAGGCGGAGGTGTTTGCCGATGACGCGGTGATCGCGCTTGGAGGCTTCTTCCTTCTGCTTGAGGTATTCGTCGAGCTCGGCCTGAGTGGGGAAGGCGGTGCCGTAGACGCGGATCAGGCGATCGGAGTTTTCGTCGCCGTGCCAGTAGGACGAAGCGAGCGAAGTGACGATTGCGGCGCCGATGCGGCCGGTGGATGGAACGTGCGGGCCGCGGCAGAGGTCTTCCCAGTTGGCATTCGGTGCGCCGGTGGCGTAGAAGGAGAGCGTGGCGCCGCCCTTCCGGGCGGTGTCTGCAGAATCACCGCCCGGAAGGGCGGTGCCACTGAAGGCCGACTTCGCGCCCTTGTAGACGCTGCTGGGCAGGCCCATCGCGCGCTCGGCGTTGTCGACCTTGTACTTGTTGCCCTCGGACTTGAGCTTGCTCAGACCATCGGTCGCGCTGATTTCGTAGCGGGTGAACTCGCGGTTCTCGTTGATGATCTCGGCGATGCGCTTGTTGATCGCATCAAAGTGATCGCTGGAAATCTTCTTCCCCTCGGGCACATACATGTCGTAGAAGAACCCGGTATCGGTGGGCGGGCCGTAGGCGAGCTGGACTTCCTTGCCGATCACGTCCTGAATGGCCTCGGCCATGACATGGGCCGCCGAGTGCCTCATGAGCGTGAGTGCATCCGCGCTCGCGGGCTGATTGGGCTTGGGCATGGTGATGAGCGCGACCTTGACATCGTGATCGATGACGAAGCCAAGGTCTTTGGTCTCGCCATCAACCTTGATGGCGAGCGCGGCCTTGGCGAGGCCGGCGCCGATCGATTGAGCAACCTCGAGGCCCGTCACAGGCTTGTCGAAAGATTTGGTTTTGCCGTCGGGAAGGGTGATGGTGGGCATGGGGGAAAGGTCCAAATTTGGAAAGCGCCAAAGGGCCAAATGAAAGCAAGAAAAAACCCGGCTGGGGGCCGGGTCGAATGTTCAGATACAAACTCCGCTGCCTGCCGGCTCAGGCGGTGGAGTCGTTGCGAGTCGTCGTGGCACGGGTGGGGTTCATTTCGGGGGAAGAGTACGCGGCTTGTTGCGGGTCGGCTACCGGCTCCGCCGCGAGGATTGATTCTTCAATCGCATTCTTCAAAGACTCCTCCGAAGCGTCGGGGCAGCGGATACCGGCTTCGAGGAAAGGAGAACTCGGTCCGAGATCGATACGGATTTTCCGCCAGAAAGGTCCGACGCGCTGGATCGTGACCCGCTCCGCGCCTGTCCAGCGGAGAAACCGCTCGGCGGTCATCTTCGCGCCGATGTTTTCCTTGACCGGTTCGTAGTATGCCCCGCCCTCCACAAACACAAATCGCGTCGTTCCGGATTGCTTGCCGCGGCCCATGAAGATCAAGACCATACACAGCACGAGGCCAAGTCCGACAATGACGAGCAAGCCAACGAGCCCGAAGACAATAATGGCGAGAGGCCAGAATTGGACCAGCGAGCCGAGAAGCACTGCGAGGCCGATCGCGAGAATCGTGTATCGACGCGAAGCACCCACGATTCCCTTCGGGACACCGTGGACGACAAACGCTTTGTCAGGCGGGGCGGTGCCACACTCCGGACACGGGCTGACTCCGATCAGGCCTTCCCGCGAATAGCCGCAAACAGGGCATCGCTTCAGTTGATCCGTCCAGCATGGATCGGGGAGA
>JAEUJD010000178.1 GCA_016793015.1 Phycisphaerales bacterium | reverse complement strand
CCTTCGCGGGTAAATCGCGCCGAAATCCCTGTGTTTATTGGTGTTATTGAAATCTGTGCACGCCGCATTCCGCGATGCCCGCATGGATCGCATCCACCAAAATCCACAAAGTTGTGGATTTGGGATCCCGCCCGCATGCCTTTCTGTTCAATCTATTTCAGCGCCGATTCTTCATTCCCGTTCCGCCGCGGCGCCTCTTTTTTTTTCGATTTTCCACCCAGCCCGCACACTCGCTCAGCGCCGACGCGCCGAGACCAGCGCCGCCCCATTCCCAGCACCCGATTCCGACCTTTACCCACGCCAATCCCCACCTGCTATTCTGCCTCCCCCACCGCTCTTCTCGCTTCCCCTTTCTTCCTGCTCGAACTTCGCCGCCTTCCGTCCCCCGCTCCGATTTGAACCGCCTTTCTTTGGCCCTTTGGCCATTTGAAACTTTGGTCCTTTCCCACATGCCCACCCCCATCTCCATCCGCAACATCACCAAGGAATTCCCCGCCATCGGTGGCGGCATCGGTGCCGCGGCAACCACCAAGGCCGTCGACAACATCTCCCTCGAGATCGAAACCGGCGAACTCTTCTTTCTCCTCGGTCCCTCCGGCTGCGGCAAGACCACCCTCCTCCGCATGATCGCCGGCTTCATCGACCCCACCGCCGGCACCATCCTGTTCGGCTCGCGCGATGTCACCCACCTGCCCCCCAACCAGCGCAACACCGGCATGGTCTTCCAGTCCTACGCGCTCTGGCCCCACATGACGATCGAGGCCAACGTCGCCTTCGGTCTCGATGTGCGAAAAACCCCTGCAAACGAGGCCAAAACCCGCATCGAAGCCGCGCTCGCCGCCGTGCGCATGTCGCAGTATTCCAAGCGAAAACCAAACCAACTCTCCGGCGGCCAGCAGCAGCGCATCGCCCTCGCCCGCGCCCTGGTCATCCGCCCCGATGTCCTTCTATTAGATGAACCCCTCAGCAACCTCGACGCAAAGCTCCGCCTCGAGCTCCGCTCCGAAATCCGCCGCATCTGCAAAGAAAGTGGTATCACAACCGTTTACGTCACCCACGACCAAAAAGAAGCCCTGAGCATGGCCGACCGCGTCGCCATCCTCCGCTCCGGCCGCATCGAACAACTCGGCACCCCCGCCGACCTCTACAAGCGCCCTCACTCCCGCTTTGTTGCTGAATTCCTGGGCGAAACCAACATCCTCGAAGGCACCGTGCTTTCTGTTTCCGAAACCGCCCCCCCGAGGGAGGGGGCAGGCGGTGGGCTGACGTTAACCGCAACACTCAGAACCCAGGCCGGCGAACTCCACGGACTCATCCCCGCCGGAACAAACCCCCCCACCGTCGGTGCAAAGGCACTCCTTTCTGTCCGACCAGAATCCATACAGATTTCAGAGCTCAAGCCCAATTCTCCCCGAGGCAAACTCACTTCTGCAACCTACCTGGGCGAAGTTGAGCAAGGGCACGTCCAGCTCGACCAAGCAAGCCTCAAGTTCCTTCGGCTGTCCTCTCTTTCGCAGCCCCTCCGCGCTGGTGAGACTGAATATTCAATCTCAATCGAGGACGCCATTGTCCTTCCCGTCGCCGACGCCAGCTCCGGAACCTGATCGCAGTAGTCGAGAGCCCCCTACCCCCCTGGTGGCTAGCCCCACGTGCTTCATGCACGCTCTTTCCGCCTGCCTGTGAAGATCGCCCCCGAATGCCGCGATGAGGCGGCGACAATCCCCCCACCCCCCACTCCAGCAAGCACAATTTGAGCGGCAAAGTGCCGCTGAACTGGACGGCCCCGCGGCGGCAGTTGTACATCAGTCGATGCCGACGAAACATGTACCAGCTCCATTACCCCGGGCGGACAAGCCCACGCCGCGCGATCTCGACCAAGAAAGTTCTCGTTCGACCAGCTTTCGGCCGGGCATCTCGCACGCCCACTTCGCGGGCTCGATATTCAGGCGCACTTGTTTTATCGTCTTGTGGTGCGGAACCGGATGTGCCGGTTGAGGGCGTGTTCCTCAAGGAACACCCCGACCATTTGGGCGAGTGCTTTGGGGCGGATGTCGGCGGTGGCGGCGTCGGTCCATTTCATCCACTGGAATTCGAGGTGCTTTTCTTGGGCCTTGATTTTCAATGGGGCCTGGACCTCGAAAACGAACGAGTACTCGTGCCGCGGCTTGTTGTCTTGTTTGAAGAAGTGTTCGTGGACGAAAATCAGGCGGTCGGCTTTGATGTTTTTGCCTGTTTCTTCGAGGAATTCGCGTTCGAGGGCTTCGGAGGCTGGCTCGCCGGGTTCGATGTGGCCGCCGGGGAAGTACCAGTAGTCGGATTTTCTGTTCTTACAGAGCAGGATTTGGCCGTCGCGGACGGCTATGCCGCGGGCTAGGAGTTCGATCTTCTTGGCGGCGGAGCGGTTCCATTTGGGCATGAGATTTCACCTGGCGAGGATAGTTGATACGATGTCAGAGGGTCGAAGGGGTTCGAATGGAGTCGATGATGAGCGGTCACATGGACGTTTCAAAGGTTCGCAAGCTTGGTCGGGGTTTGTCTGCATTGCTGCAAACCCCTGTGGCTATTGAAGTTGCGCCGGCTCGGCCGGCTTCGCCGGTGGTGGTGGCGCCTTTCGTCACCGAGGCGACGACGACCCCGAATCCGTCTGGTGGTGGGGGGGTTGAGCATGTGGCGGTTGAATCGATTCGGCCGAGTCCGTTCCAGGCTCGCAAGTCGTTTGATGAGGCGCCGCTGAAATCGTTGGCGGATTCGATTCGGTCGGCGGGCGTGATGCAGCCGATTATTGTGCGCGCGGTGAAGGGGACGGATGCTAGAACATATGAGTTGGTTGCGGGCGAGCGCCGATGGCGTGCGGCGAAGCTGGCGGGGATGACGCGGGTGCCGGCGATCGTGCGCGAGCTGGGCGATGAAGACGCGGCGGAGTGGGGGCTGATTGAAAACGTGCAGCGCGAAGATTTGAACGCGATGGATCGCGCGCACGCGCTTCGCATGATGAGCGAGCGGTTCGGGCTTTCGCATGCGAAGGTAGCGGAGAAGGTCGGGCTGGAGCGTGCGACGGTTGCAAACCTGGTGCGCCTCACGGAGCTTGAGCCGGAAGTGGCGGAGTTGATCAGTGCGGGCGCACTCGATGCGGCGCACGGAAAAGCCCTGCTTTCCATGCCTTCCGGCGATGATCGCGTGCGCATTGCGCGCGCCGCGGCGCGGAATGACTGGTCGGTGCGCACGATCGAATCTGAAGTCAAACGCGTGATTGCCGAGAGAGCGGCGGGGTCTGTTGCGGCGGATGCGGCGCCGAGCACTTCCGCGGGCGCGCAGGCGGAACTTTCGAGCGATGCCAGGCGCGCGGTGATGCGCGATCTCGAGCGTCGGCTGAGCCAGCAGTTGGGGACCAAGGTTCTCATTCAGAGCAGCGGCAAAGATAAAGGAAAGATTACAATCGACTTCTACGGTCTCGATCACTTCGATGGTTTGCTTGCGAAGATGGGCGTGAAGTAGAGCAGCCTACTCGGTTGCGGATCGGGGCGCGGGCGTTGGGCGGGGCTTGCGGTTTGGGGGTGTGGGGGTGTGGGGGCGTGGGGGCCGGCGGACTTGATCGGAAGCCGCGGCGAGTACGTTGCGCGGGTGGCCCGCGCGGATGGGAAATGCGATTGCCGGATGGGGAGGTCGTGCGCTCGGCGGGGGGAAGAAGTGGGGGGCAAAGTCGATCCCGCGAGCGATCGCACGTTGGGGCGCGAGCAGTTCAAGACCTGTCCAGTTGCGTGCGAATGGTGGATGGGAGGGGCTGGCGCTATTGGGTCGGAGTGGCGAGAGGGGGTTTTTGATGATGGTGCGGAAATTTTGTTGCACACAAGTGTGGGCATAAGGAAATTTCCCCGGGTAATGATCGCATGACCGGTTTGGCGACTGGGTCTGCGTACAAAGAATCCGTCGATTGCGCGATGTGTGCGAGCGATCGGATGGGGCGATGCGGACTTTGCGTGTGCCGCGGGATGCGCTGTAAGTTGGCCATTTCCATTCACTTGCGCAAAGTGGTGGTGCGGATGGCGGGTGGCGCACGCTCGCAGAATCCATAATCAGGGGAATGGGCGAAGGCGGGCGAAGGAAACGTTCTTTGGAGCGTGGTTGAGTCGTTTGTGCGTGAAGCAAGCGGCGACGAAGGGGGCCGAGTGCGCCAGAATTGCCTCAACCGTGCGGACTTGGGGGAGCGTGGGGGCAGACAAATCCACAAAGTTGTGGATTTTGGTCCTTCCAGTAGTTATGTTCCGTAAAGTTTGTGAAGACAATGGATTGGACAAGACATGGGTGGGGGTTGGGAAGG
>JAEUJD010000160.1 GCA_016793015.1 Phycisphaerales bacterium | reverse complement strand
GGTGGCGATGCGTACGCGATGGAGCGCCAGCAGTGGGATAGCGGCAACAACTATGTCGCGCTCGCGCCCGGCGTCGTCGTTGCGTACGACCGCAACACCCACTCGAACGGACTCCTGCGAAAGCAAGGGGTCGAAGTTGTCACGATCGCGGGCGCGGAACTCGGGCGAGGACGGGGCGGCGGACACTGCATGACCTGCCCTCTGCTGCGGGACCGGGTGACAAGCTGATCGTGAACAATCCGGCTCGGTGACAATCTGACGAGGTGCGTCATTGAATATCGTTGCTTGACACGTTTATGATGAAACGAGTACATTGGCCGCGGGAAATCCGCGCGGGGCGATCACGGGTCCCGCAATTCTTTGTGTTCGGGTCTGTGTGATCAGAATCGGGGAGCAGCGCATGCACATTCGGGTTCCGATCGATGAAACCACAGCGCGCCAGGCGATCTCCACCGGGAAATTGCCGGGAGGCGACCGGGTCGGCACCCTCGTCAAAGAGGCTTACGAGCGCTTCAAAGCCAACGATGATGGAAAAGTCGCCGACTACATCCCCGCCCTCGCGAAGGTTTCACGGAAACTCTTCGGCGTCTGCGTGGTCGATGTGAGCGGCGCGACGTACGAGGCGGGCGACACGGACGTCGAGTTTTCCATCCAGAGCGTCTCGAAGCCTTTCGTGTTCGCGCTGGTCTGCCAGGCGATCGGCACCGAAGAGGCCCGAAAAAAACTCGGCGTGAACGCGACCGGGCTTCCGTTCAACTCGGTCATGGCGGTCGAACTGAATAAAGACCGGACGATGAACCCGATGGTGAACGCGGGCGCGATCGCTGCCGCGAGCCTGATCCCGGGCGACACGGCGGACGCGAAGTGGAAGGCGATCCAGGACGGGCTCTCGAAGTTTGCGGGGCGCAGTCTCACGCTGAACACCGAGGTCTACGAATCAGAAGCCGCGACCAACCTGCGCAACCGGGGTATCGCAAAGTTGCTCGAGGGCTACGGACGCATGTACTTCGATGCGCTGCAATCGACGGACGTGTACACCAAGCAGTGCTCGCTGAATGTCAACGCCAAGGACCTCGCCGTCATGGGCGCGACGCTGGCCGATGGTGGCGTCAACCCGGTCACCAAGCAGCGGGTGATCGATGCCTCGATCTGCAAGCGCGTGCTCGCGGCACTCGCCACCGCCGGGCTCTACGAGCTCTCCGGCGACTGGCTCTACGAGATCGGCCTCCCGGGCAAGAGCGGCGTGGGGGGCGGAATATTCACGGTTGCGCCCGGCAAGGGCGCGCTGGGCACGTTCGCTCCCGCGCTCGATGAGGCGGGCAACAGCATCAAGGGCCAGAGCGTCGCGGAGTATCTCTCCGAGCGTCTCGGTCTGAACCTCTTCGCTTCGCGTCCGAATGAATAAGTGCATAGCAGAAGAGGCCTGCGTCTCTTCCGAAACTCACGGGGAAAAGAATGAGCAACTCGCAATCGCCCTCGCTCGATGACGGAACCAGAGAATCGTGGATCCCGATGATCGTCATCGCCATGGGACAGGCGCTCATGTCGTTCAACGTCGCGGCCATCCCCATCTCGATGAGCGGCATGGTCGAGGACTTCAGAACTCCCCCCACCACCGTGGGCACGGCGATCGTCATGTACTCGCTGGGCGTCTCCGGCTTCGTCATGCTCGGGGCCAAGCTGGGCCAGCGCTTCGGTTCGAAGATCTTCTTCCAGGTCGCCACGGCGCTCTTTCTCGTCGCGATGATCATGATGGTGGTCAGCCCGCAGGCGTGGATCATGCTCGCGGCCCAGGCGCTCGCGGGCTTCGCCGGTGCGTCGCTGGTCCCGTCGCTGGTCGCGCTGATCGCGAATCACTATTCGGGCAAGCAGCAGGCCGAGGCCGTCGGCTGGCTCGGCTCGGCCCGCGCCATCGCAGGCGTGCTGGCGTTCATCATCGTCGGATACCTCGCCACCATCAACTGGCGGATGGGTTTCGGGCTGCTCATCGTGCACGCGGCGCTCATCCTGCTGCTGAGTTTCAAACTCAAGCCCGCCAAGCCCCGCCCGGACGTCAAGATCGACGCGGTCGGCGTCGTGCTCTCGGCGGTCGGCGTCATCTGCATCGCGTTCGGTTTCAACAACGTCCGGGGCTGGGGCTTGTTGCTCGCCCGCCCCGCAGCGCCCTTTGACATCCTCGGCGTCTCGCCCGCCCCGATGCTCATCGGCTTTGGTATCATCGTGGTCACGGGGTTCTTCCTGTGGTCGCAGCGCAAGGCACGCACGGGCGGCACGCCCCTGCTGGCCCTGGAGATCGTGAGTTCGCCCCGCGAGTGGGCGACCATCGTCGCGCTGTTCATCATCGTCTCCATGGAAGGCGCGATCAACTTCGCCGTTCCTCTCTATATCCAGATCGTGCAGGGCCGCAACAGCATCGCCTCCTCGATCGCCATGATGCCCTTCATGCTCACGGTCTTCTTCACGGCGATCCTGATCGTGAAGCTCTACGCGAAGTTCCCGCCCCGCACCATCGCGATGGGGTCGTTCGTACTGGTCGCCATCGGAACGGCCTGGCTGGCGTTTGTGGTGCGTAGTGAATGGGGCACACCCCCGGTCATCGCCGGGTTGATCATCGTCGGCCTCGGGCAGGGCGCGCTGGTCACGCTGCTCTTCAACGTGCTCGTCACGGCCGCTCCGAAGGAACTCGCGGGCGATGTAGGCTCGCTGCGGGGCGTCACGCAGAACCTTGCCGCGGCAATCGGCACCGCGATGGTCGGCACCATCCTCGTCGGCCTGCTCAGCAGCATGGTCATCCGCGATGCCATGAACAACCCGGTCATCACCGCCGAACTCAAGGATCAGGTCAATCTCACCAACCTGAACTTCATGCGCGATGCCGCGATCACCGACATCCTCAAAAATACCACCGCGACCGCCGAGCAGATGACCGAGGCGCTCCGCATCAACGGCGAAGCCCGCATCAGTGCGCTGAAGATCGGCTTCCTGCTCATGTCCGGCTTGTCGCTCCTCGCGATCCTGCCGTGCTCGTGGCTCCCGGGCTACCTTAACACCGGCGGCAAGAAGGCCTGATTCCCTCCTCGTTCCGCCCCCCCACCCCCCACCCCCCCCCCCCCACACCCGCCCCCGCTCGTTTCCGATGGTGAAGAAAGCGGTCGACTATGGCTCTCCCACGCTTGCTCTTCTTATCCCTCGGCGGCACGATCACCATGGTCCCGTCGGACTCGGGCGGGATCGCGCCCAAGCTCGGCGCGGCTGAACTGGTCGCATCCGTTCCCGCGCTCAAGGACGTCGCCCAGATCGACGCGCAATCTCCCTTCAAATTGCCAAGCCCTTCGCTCACACCGGAGAAGATTCTCGATGTCGCGCGCCAACTGGAAGCCGCGTTCAGATCCGGCTTTGACGGCGCGGTCGTCATCCAGGGAACCGACACCATCGAGGAATCGGCCTTCCTGCTCGATCTGCTGGTGACCGGCGACAAGCCCGTGGTGGTGACCGGCGCGATGCGAGGGGCGGATGCGCCGGGTGCGGACGGCCCGGCGAACCTGCTTGCCGCGGCACGCGTCGCGGCTTCTCCTGAAGCCCGGGGCCTCGGCACGCTCGCGGTGCTGAACTACGACATTCACGCCGCCCGTTTTGTGCAGAAATCGCACACCGCACTCCCCTCGGCTTTTCTCTCGCCCCTCACCGGCCCGCTGGGCGTCGTGGCGGAAGGTCGCACGCAGATCTATTGCCGCGTGCAGCGAAACCCGACACTCCCGATCGCCGACGGCACGCCCGTCCCGATCGCGCTCGTCAAAGTCCCGATGGGTGATGACGGGCGCATGCTCAAGGACCTTCCCAAACTGGGCTACGCCGGCGCGGTCATCGAGGGAATGGGCGCGGGCCATGTGCACGCGGACGTCGCGCCGATCCTGGGTGAACTCGCGTCCAATATCCCGGTTGTCTTGTCCTCGCGTTCGATGACCGGGCCGGTCTTTACATCCACTTACGGCTATCCCGGCGCGGAGATCGATCTGATCAAACGCGGGCTGGTCCCATCCGGCTATTTGTCGGGGCTCAAGGCCCGGCTGCTGCTCAGTCTGTGTGTCCGAAAGGGTTCCGGCGGTGTTTCTGCAGCGTTTGCTCCGTATCAGTGATCCGCCTGCTCCGGGAGTTCTCGCATGAACCGTCTTGGCATGACTTCGCTCTTGCTCTTCACAGCGCTCTCGATCGCGGCCCACGGCGATCCGCCCGCCGAACAGCCGGCGAAAGAGACCGAAGCAACACCGGCGCCCACGCAGACAAGCGAGCCCGAATCGGCAGCGCCGAAATTGAATACGGACGAGAAGTTCAAGTTCGGTATCCCGGATTTCTCGCTCCCCGGGCTCAATCAGCCCGGCGATGTCGGCCTCTCGCCCGGCGATACGCCGACCGCCGCCGTCGATGAGATGTACGACATCGAGGTGCCTCGGCGCGGGCTCTTCCATTTCCCGGCGATCGAGGACCCGATCGACAATCTCACCAAGAAACTCCGGAGTCTCCAGGACAAGACCGGGCTTCGCCTGAATTTCGCGTACACGATGCTCTTCCAGCAGGGCACCGGAGGGCCGGGCGATCGCACCGGTGCAGCGGGCGATATCGACTTCATGAGCGCCTGGACGCTGATCGGGCGGGGAACCGAGAACACGGGCACGCTCATCTTCACCGGCGAATACCGCTTCAAGATCGGCGAGCAGACACCCTCGCAGCTCGGCGGCATCATGGGCGTCCTGACCAACACCACCAGCGCGTTCAATGGACGGGGCTGGGTGGTCCGCGATGCGTACTGGCTCCAGCGCCTGCTCGACGGCAAACTCCGCTTCCTCATCGGGCGGGCGGATATTTCCGACTTCATCGGCGGCATGCGCATGCAGAACGCCAACAACTCGTTCTTCAACCGCGCGTTCTCGGGCAACGCCGCAGTGGCCTATCCCGCCGGACACGGGCCCGCGGCAGGTCTTTCGATCGTCCCCAACGACTTCTTCTATGTTACCGCCGGCATCCAGAACTCGTACAGCACGACGACAACGATCGGCCTGAACACCCTCGACCAGGGCGATTTCTTCTATGGCGCGGAAGTGGGGATTACCCCGAACTTCGAGTCGCTCGGTCGCGGGCGCTACCGCATCATGGGCTGGTATATGGACGATCGTCCGGAACTGAACATCCCGTCGGACGAGGGCATCTCGGTGATGGCGGACCAGGACATCGGCGACCGCGTCATGGCCTTCGCCCGCTACGGACACTCGAACGGCGACGTGACGAACATCAAGAACATGGGCCAGCTCGGCGTGGGCGTGCGGGGCCTGCTCGGCAGCGAGGACGACCTGACCGGACTGGCCGGTTCGATCGCCGAGCCCGCAACTTCCGGCAGCCGGAACGAGAAAGTAGTCGAAATCTTCCACCGCTGGCAGTTGACCGCCCGATCGCAGTTCACGGTCGGCGCGCAGTTGATTGTCGATCCGAGCAATGCCCCGGACGACGATGCGCTGGGAGTTTTCTCCGTCCGATTCCGGTTTGACTTCTAATGCGGCGTGCCACCGGCGGCCAATCGGGAGCGACGGAATGAGCGACACGCACGCGAAAGACGTTCCGACACTCCTGCAATTCATGTGCAAACTGGGTCAGGCGTACATCGGCTGCGGAGAGCAGACCGCGCAGGTTGAACTGCTCCTCCGCCGGATCGCTTCCGCCAACGGCATGGTGAAGGCCCGCGTCGTCGCGTTCCCCTCCGCTCTTTTCATCTTCGTCAACGACGGTGAAAAGGACCACGTCACGCTCATCGAAGGCCCCCTCAGCGGCCTGCGTCTCGACCAAATCGCCGATGTCTACACGCTGGGCGGAATGGCGGGCCGGGGCGAGCTCGCGCCCCGTGACGGCCTGAAACAACTCGCGGCAATCATGCACAAGACGCCCCGCTTCGGGGTCTTGGGGAGCATCGTCGGCCACACGATCCTGACCGTCGGTATAGCGATGATGTTCATGCCCGCGCTTTCGAATATCGCGACCGCCGCGTGCCTCGGGCTGGTCATCGGCCTGATCAAGGCCGTCGTTCGCCAGGGAGCGCTGCTCGCGGTGCCGATGTCGGTGATTGCCGCGGCCGTCGTTTCTTCTCTTGTCGTGCTCGCCTCCCGCTACGGCTACCCGGTCGACCCGCTGCACGCCCTGATTCCGCCCCTCATTACGTTCCTGCCCGGCGGGATGCTGACGCTCGGCATGCTCGAACTCGCGTACGGCGACATGGTCAGCGGGGCCAGCAGGCTGATCGGCGGCTTCGTCCAACTCGTCCTGCTTGCATTCGGCCTCGCGGCGGGCGCTGCCATCATGGGCGTAACCCCAGGCAACATGTTCACCTACGCCGATTTCCCGTCGATCACCCCCTGGGCGTTCTGGGCTCCGTGGGCGCCTTGGGCCGGAGTGATTGTCTTCGGCATCGGTGTCTTCCTGCACTTTTCGGCGCCGAAGTACTCGCTTCATTGGATGCTGCTGGTTCTGCTCGTCACATTCGCGACGCAGCAGATCGCCACGAAGTTTATCGGGAGCGAGTTCAGCGGATTCTTCGGAATGCTCGTTGCAACGCCGCTTGGCTACCTGATCCGCTTTGCCTTCAAGGGGCCGCCCTCGATGGTGACATTCCTGCCGAGTTTCTGGCTGCTGGTGCCCGGTGCGCTCGGGCTCTTGAGCGTCAAGCGCATGCTCAGCGATCGAGTCGCCGGGATCGACGGGCTGATTACCGCCGTCTTCGTCTTCGCCTCGATCGCTCTGGGCACACTGATGGGGGCGTCGCTCTATAAAGGCGTGACGGAGCGATTCGGATGGTGGCAGCTCAAGGTGGGCAGGGCTCCGCGCGAGACACGCATGCGGAACCTCGCCGCCGCGATCGCGAAGGATGGGGCGGAAGAGAATTCATAGAGGCCGGTTCACCGCAGAGATCGCAGAGAGAACACAAGGACGGAGTGCGCTCCGGCCTTTGCCAAGCGCGGCCGTCCGATCAATTCGTATTCTCTGCCTTCCTCTGCCTTTTCTGCGACTCTGCGGCGTAACCCTGTCTTTCAATCCCCCGCCTGCGTCGCCAGCGCGACCGCCAGCCGGCAGCCATCGAAAAACTCCGGCAGGTAGACGTATTCCTTGACCGTGTGGATGTCGTACTGACCGGCGCCGATCGTGACGGTCGGCAGGCCGTACTTCGCGAACCAGTTCGCGTCCAGCCCGCCGTTCGAGAAGAATGTCTTGGGTTTCAGGCCCATCGAGATCGCGGCCTTCTTGGCGTGCTTCACGGCGGGCGAATTGTCCGGGATGTTGAACGATGGATATTCCGAGCGGCTCTCGAATTTCACCTTGGCGGCTTCGCCCGACGAGTCCTTCACCTGCTTACCCGCCGCGAGAAACGCCGCCTTGTATGCCTGCGTGATCTTCGTCGCAAACTTCATGTTCGGGCTGCGCGTTTCGCCCCGGACGTAGACGTAATCGGTGACGACGTTGGTCGCGTTGCCAGCGGCCTTGTCGTTCTTGCCACCGAAGATGCCCGGGTTGCTCGTGCCCCGTTCCTTGCCCTTGACGACCTTGCCGAACCAGCCGCCCTTGCGGGCCTCGGCGATGGCGATGGAAGCGACCAGCGTGGAGGAGATGCCCTTCTCCGGCGCCACGCCCGCGTGGGCCGCCTTGCCGAAGATCTCGACATCGAACCGCTCGGCGCCGACCGCACCAGTGATCAGATCCGCAGGAATCTTGCTATCAACGTTGAAGCACATGGACGCACCTTCGAGGAACTTCTTGTCCATGAAGCGGGCGCCCTGAAGGCCGCTCTCTTCACGGACGGTGAAGCACAGCGTGATGGGCGGGTGGGGCAGATCGTGCTTCAGAAGCGTTTCGGCGAGCGTCACCAGCACGGCGCAGCCGGTGCGGTTGTCGCCACCGAGTGCTGTCTTGCCGTCGCTCACAATCTTCTTGCCCGATTTTTTCGGCTTCGCTCCCGCGACAAGAGGCACAACATCCAGATGGGTCGCGAAGACCAGCCGCGGCCCCTCAACCGTGCCGGGGAGCTGAACGAAGAGATTTCCGGTCTGCGTGGGGAGCGGGATGCGCTTGTTGGCGTCATCAAACTTGATGGCGGAGGCGGGAATGCCGAGCGCCTTGAGGTCCTTGACAACCGCGTCGGCAATGGCCTTTTCGTCGCCGCTGACGCCCTCGATGTTGAGGTAGGAGAGCAGGCGTGCCTCGGCGGATTTGATATCGACAGGGGGAATGGACTTGGGCATGATGAAACCTCTTCTTTGATCAGAGTGTTGGAATGTTGCAGCTGAACGCGGGCAAAACTAGAGCCCCCACGGGAGGCCCAGCAGATACCAGACCACAAAGAGCGCGGTCCACAGCAGGAAGATGCCCACAACATACGGCAGCATGAGGGCGACGAGCGTGCCCACACCCGCGTTCTTGTCGTACTTCTGCGCAAACGCCACCACCATCACGAAGTATGCGTTCAAGGGCGTGATCATGTTCATGGGCGAATCGGCGATGCGGTACGCGGCAAGAACCGATTCGGGAGCGACGCCCAACTGGATGAACACCGGCACAAAGACCGGAGCAAAGATCGCCCACTTCGCGATCGCGCCCGTGATCAGAAGATCGAGGATCGCCACCACGAAGATGAACCCGAGCAGCAGCCAGAGCGGCCCGATGTTCGCCCCCTTCAGCCCGTCCGCCATCTTGACGGCCATGATCGTCGCCATGTTGGTGTAGTTGAAGTACGCGATGAACTGGCTGATGATCAAAAGCAGCAGGATCAGCCCGCCCAGGTTGCTGATCGCCTTCTCCATCGCCTTGATGATGTCGGGCACACCCTTGAGTGTCTTCGCGCCCAGACCGAACGCGGCGCCCGTGACCAGGAAGAGGATCATGATGAACGCGATCAGGCCGTTCATAAACGGTGAATTACCGATGAGTGCGCCCGTGGTCGGGTTCCGGAGCGGAGCGCCCGCAGGCAGGCACAGCAGCGCGAACACGGCCAGCAATCCGATCAACCCGAACAACGCGTACTTGAGGCCCCGCGCCTCATCGGGCGAGATCTTCGCGCCTTCTTCGCCGTCCGGCTTGTCGCCTTTGTACTCGCCCAGCCGGGGCTCGATGATCCGCTCGGTAATCACCGTAATCACGACCGTGAGGAAGAGCACCGAGACGATCGAGAACCAGACGTTCGCCGTCAGGTCGATCGAGATCGCCGGATTCACCATGTGGATCGCGTCGTTGGTGAACTCGGTCAAAACCGCATCCAGCGGCTTGATCAGCATGTTAACCGTGAACGCGCCCGCCACCGACGCAAAGCCCGCGGCCAACCCCGCCAGCGGGTGTCGCCCGATGCTGATGAACGCGATGCCCGCCAGCGGAATAAGCACCAGATAGCCCGCGTCCGCAGCGACGCTCGAAAGGATGCCCGCGAACACCAGGATGTACGTCAGAGCCTTGGGTGGCGAAACGATGACCAGTTTGCGGATCAGGGCCTTGACCAGCCCCGACTCTTCCGCGACACCCGCGCCGACCATCGCCACGATCATCAGCCCGACCGCCGTGAAGCCCATGAAATTGGGGATCAGCGACGTGTACATGAAGCGGATGCCGTCGACGTTCAACAGGCTGCGGGCGGAGGTTGTGACCTCTTCGATCTTCTGTGTTTCGGGGTTGATCATCGGATATGTCACCGATGCGCCCGCCATCGTGAGGATGTGCGCGACGATCAGCACGATCGCGATCAGCCCGAGGAAGATGATCACGGGGTGCGGCACCTTGTTGCCGGCGCGCTCGACGACGTCGAGAATCTTCTGCATCGCGCCCCCGCTCGGAGCCTTTGCCTGCGCCTTCGCCTTACTCATTCCAACCGCCTTTCGTTCAACTCTGCCACTACTTCGCGATGTCGAGGGGGAGCAGCCACGGAACCATCAGCACGCTCAGGATCAGCACGACAAACGCGAACGGAACGCCCACCTTCACGAAGTCACCGAACTTGTAGTTGCCCGGAGATACTACCAGTGTGTTCACGGGCGATGAGACCGGCGTCATGAACGCCGTCGATGCCGCGAGCGCGACGATCATCGCGAACGGGTACGGTGACATCTTGAGATACGTCGCGATCGCGATCGCCACCGGCGCCATCAGTACCGCCGTTGCGGTGTTCGAGATAAAGAGCCCCAGCCCCGCCGTGATCATGAACAGCAGCCCGAGCACAACAAACGTCGGCGAGCCTTGCGTGACCCGCAAAAGCGCATCC
>JAEUJD010000144.1 GCA_016793015.1 Phycisphaerales bacterium | reverse complement strand
AGATCACTGGCGATGGCGAAATTGTCGTCATCACCAACACCCAGGCCAGCCCGATCCTGTTTAGCAATGGCGTGAACGCCACGATCGCTCCGGGGGTAACGATTTCTTATGCGTCCAATGCCGGCGGCACACAGGCCGATTTCTGGCTTCTCTCCGGATCCAAGCTCACCAATCAGGGTGTCTTCCGCTCGAACCGCTCCGGCGCCACGCTCACGATCGAAGGCGCCGGCGAATTCATCAACCAGGGAACGCTCAGTGCGATCAACGGCGCGCTCCGTGTGATGGTCTCGAACTGGAGCAACTCCGGCACGATTGCCATCGATCACGGCACGCTCTCGCTTTTCAATGTCTGGTCGAACACCGGGCAGATCCGCGCCGAAAACACGAGCACCGCCAATTTTCAGGGCAGCTGGTCGAACAACGGAGGCGCAATTTCGGCGACCGGCAGCACGCTTTCGTTTGCCGGAGTGTGGACCAACGCTGGACTTGTCACCCTCACCAATTCGACGTGGGGCGTTGGCGGTTCGTCAAACAGCCTCGGAAGCTTCTCCCGCACCGGCGGCTCCGTCGTCTTTACCGGCGTGTTCAACATGCCTGCTCTCGTCGCGAATGATTTGACCGGCGCGATCTCGGTCTCCGGTGCCAAGTTTACGGGGACGACATTCAGTTCGCAGGGGTCTGGCTCCTTCGGATCGTTCTCCGCGACGCTTGACAACTGCACACTCGCGACGGATATCACCGGCACACTCACCATTCAGAACAATCTCACGTTCGCAAACAGTGCCCGCCTCAAGCTCACCGGCCCTTCGAACACAGTCGGAATGAGCTTCTCGCTGGGTGCCCACACGCTTTCCGGCATCGGCACGATCTCCATGGCCTCCGGGGGCATCGGAGATTCGCTGGCCTCCGACGTCACGATCACTTCCGGAATTGCTCTCGAGATCGCACCCGAAGCGACCGCCGTCACCATCCGCTCGGGTTCCAGCCTCACGATCCAATCGCCCATCACGGTTCCCAGCGGCAAGACGCTCACGATCACCGGCGACGCTTTCGCAAGCCAGGCTCCCATCTCGGCAACCGGCGCAAACCTGATTATCCAGGCACAATCCTGGTCCAACCAGAGTTCGATCACCGCAATCGACAGCACACTGACGTTCAACGGCACCTGGACCAATCTCGGCTCGATCTCGCTTCAGAACTCGACATGGAACCTCCGGGGCATCTACTCCGGCCTCGGCAACTACACCAACACCGGCGGCACGATCAGCTACGGCGGAACGTTCACCGGCTCCTCGCTTGTTGCGAATGCACAGACGGGCGATTTCCTCCTGAGCAACATCACGCTTCAGAACACCGCCCTCTCGAGCGCCGACGGCGCGAAATTCATTCTCGCGGGCGCCGTCACGCTGAAAGATTGCTCGCTCGCTGTGGACCTCTCCGTCGATCCGTGCGTCACGCTCAAGATCGACCACGATCTTGCGCTCGCCGGTGCCGACATTACGGTTCGCAGCAGTGCCTCTTGCCCCATCCCGAGCCTCCAGTTTCTCGGCGGCACGCAGACCGTTTCCGGCTCCGGCAGCATCATCCTCAATCCCGATAGCTTCACCGGCAGCGCCACGCCGATGTCCCTTGCTTCTGGCACGCAACTCACCCTCGAATCCGGCATCTCGCTCGTACGCGGCACAGATGGAACTTCCACCGTCAGCCTCGGCACGCCCAGTTCGCTCATCTGCGAGGGCGAAATCAACGCAGACGGCAACCTGATCTTCAGTGGCGGCTCCGTCTTCAGCCCCGGCGCAATCAATCTCGGCTCCGCCGAGCTTTCCTTCTCGAATCTGCTCGGCTCACTCGGCGAAATCACGATCGCTCCCAACGCCCGCCTCACCCTTGCCGGCAATTACTCAATCGATCATCCGATCGATGTCCCGGCGAACGCCCGCCTCATCCTTCAGGGCACGTCCTCGATCACGCGGCCACTCTCTTTCGCCACCGGCGCGTACCTCACCCTCTCCGGTCTTTCAACCCTCGATTCCGACATCACGTCGAACGGCGCGATCATCAGTCTTTCAGGCAATTGGTCCAATTCCGCCGCCATCACCGCAACCGGCGGCACACTCACGTTTGGTGGAACCTGGTCGAATAACGGAACGTTCGACGTCTCCAACGCCCAGTGGACCATCGGCGGCACCTACCCGACACTCGGAGCGATCCAGAGTTCCGGCAACACACTCTTCTTCCGCGATACCTATCCCGATCCAATCCTCCTCGCCGACGCCTCCACCGGCGAGATCACCCTTGATCAAATCACGATGTCCGGCGTCACGCTCCGAACCCGCGATGGCGCTCGCATCCGCGTCCGGTCCACCATCACGCTCGACACCGGCACCATCGACGGCCTGGTTTATTTCACATCCTGCGGCAACGCCACCCTTTCTTCCGGTCTCGCCCTCGCGCCGGGCTCGCGCATCGAAATCGACAGCAGCAACTGCAGCTCGCAGCACGCGCTGCAATTCGTCGGAGGCACGCACACAATCTCCGGCAGCGGCGAGATCGTCGCGATCCGCTCGGGCATCCTCCGCGCCCGCGCCAATGCGTCCGTCACCATCGGTTCCGGCATTCAAATCTCCACCCAAGGCGGCAGCGGATCGTCTCAAATCATGATCGAGCCGGGAAGCTCGCTTACCAACCTTGGCGTGCTCTCCTCGCGAATGACCGGCCGCAGCCTGAGCGTCACCGGCTCATTCAAGAACCAGGGCCTGCTCGAGTCGCTCGCCGGCACGCTCTCCGCCTCGGGTTCACCCTTCACGAATCAGGGTTTCATCAAGGCTCTTGGTGGCTCGATCAGTCTTTCCGCGCTCCAGGGCAATCTCGGCCCGGTCGAGATCACTGCCCCAGGCTCCGTCTCGGTCTCCGGCACGTCGTACACCGTCGATCAACCCATCTCTGTTGCATCCGGCGCGAGGCTCACGCTGGGCGGAACCTACTCCGTCAGCGCTCTCCTCGAATCAACAGGAGGTGATCTCTCGCTCAGCGGCAACTACACCCTCGGCCAGAATCTTTCCGTCGTCGGCGGCAAGCTCACACTCGACGGAACATGGACAAATACACAGACCGTCCTCGTCCGCAACGCCACGTTCACGCTCGCCGGTTCGTGGTCCAACGCCGGCACATTCGATGTCGCATCATCCGCTTGGACCATCGGCGGCACATACACCTCTCTCGGCAACACGATCGCCTCCGGCAACACCCTCACCTACGGTGGCACCTTCCCCGGCAACTTCCTCCGTGCCGATGCATCCACCGGCGATATCACGCTCAAGGGCGTCACGTTCAACAACGCAACCCTTCAGTGCGCCGATGGCGCCAAGTTCCGTACCGCTTTCGCATCATCACTTACAACGCTCAACGCCTGCACGATCCACGGCGAATTCGTCGTCCAGAATTGCACGAGCATCAATGTGAGCGGTGGTCTCACGCTGGTCGATGGTTCACGCCTTGTTCTCAACAATCCGTTCTGCACCGGCAGCATTTCCTTCACAACGACCGCGCCTCAGTCCGTGCTCGGCAACGGCGAGATTGTTCTGCAAGGCGTCGGGACTGGCCAGGCCATCCAGTCCACTTCCAGCAGCCTCACATTCGGTCCGGGTATCACGCTGCGCTGCCCGCCCGATGCTCAGGGTCACACTGAATTCAACTTTGGTTTCTCGAGCGGGCGCTCGTTCACGATCGCCGGGCTCTTCTCCTTCGAACGCCCCGGTGGCACGCTCACCTTCTTTGGTCAGGGACCATTCACAAACACCGGAACCGTCCGCGTTACTGCGGGATCGCTCGTCTTGTCCGCGCCGATCACGAATGTTTCATTCTCCGGTCCGTCCACCACGCTCACCGGCGGCAAGTGGCACGCCGTCGGCGGCAAGCTCAGCCTGTCTGGTTCTCCATCCGTCATCGGTCCGACTGCCGAGGTCATCATCCAAGGTGGTTCGGTCAACGGCTTCACACTTCTCCGCGAAAACCAGGGCTCGCTCACGCTCTCCGGCGGCGCGTTCAACTACTCGTTGAAAAATCGCGGCAAACTCGAGCTCGGCCCAGGTGCGGTCCTCTCGTCCTCCGTCATCACCTTCGAGCCAACCAGCACGCTCACCATCGCCGCCAAAGGAACCGCGCCCGGCGATTTCCCTCGCGTGCAGACCACAACCGTGGTGGGTCAGCAAGGCGCACTCCGCGTGCGATTTGATGCCCCCTACATCCCGCAAGCCGGCGATGTCATCGGCCCCGTCTTCGTTAGCAATGTTTTCTACTACGGCTTCAGCCCTGTCTGCACCGACGCCAACCCGCAGAACCTCGGCGCGTCGCTCATCACCAATCTCTCGGGCAGCCCCGGCGAGATGTCGCTGCTCGTCTCGCCCGACACCGGCCTCTCCCCTTTCATCACGCAGCAGCCAGCCAACACATCCGCTTCACCATCCGCCGTCTTCTCCGTCGCCGCAGCGCCGCTCGATCTCGCTGTCCTTTGGCGCAAGGACGGACTGGCACTCACCGACGGCCCAACCGGCCACGGCTCCACCATCTCCGGCTCGGGCGATTTCACTCTCACAATCGCAAACGCCACCCCCGACGACATCGGACTCTACGACGCCGTTCTTTCCAACTCCTGCGGCACACTCCTCTCAAACCCCGCACTCCTCCGCCTCTGCCCCGGCGATCTCAACAGCGACGGCTTGGTCGATGATTCGGACTTCCTGATTTTCTTGGCAAGCTACAACATCCTCGACTGCTCCTACCCGTCCATGCCCGCACTTTGCCCCGGCGACCTGAATCAGGATTCCCTCGTCGACGACGCCGACT
>JAEUJD010000060.1 GCA_016793015.1 Phycisphaerales bacterium | reverse complement strand
GAGCTCGGCGGTCTGGGCGGTGTCCATGCCTTCGATGTCGCGAAGGACCAGGACGATGCGGTAATGCTCGGGAAGTTTTGCGATCGCGAGGCGAATGCTCTCGCGGGTTTCGGCCAGTTCGTCGCCGGTGGAGGCCCGCCGCCAGGTGCCGGCTTCATGTGCCGGATGGCCATCGGCTCCGAAGGTGGGGAGGAGCGAATCGAGCGAAACCTCGTCCTGGCGGCGCTTTTTTCGGAGGCGCATCAGGCACGCGTTCACGGTGATCCGGTGAAGCCAGGTCGCGATCTGCGAATTGCCTTCGAACTTATCGATGTTGCGGAATGCCGAGACAAACGCGTCCTGCACGGCGTCCTGCGATTCGTTTTCATCGATCAGGATTCGGCGTGCGACGGCGAGCATGCGCCCGCCCATTTCCCGGACGACCTGTTCATAGGCGCTGCTGTCCCCCGCCTTCAGACGCGCGAGAAGCGCGGATTCATCCGGCGAGCTCGTGGTGGAGGCCGCATGAACGGTAATGGCGGAATTAGACTCGGCGCGGGTCACTGGTGATGTGGGCTGTACAGATTGGCTCGCCCGAAACTACTTCTTGTCCGCCGGGGCGGGAGGAGTGGTTGGGGTGGGGGTGGGGGCCGGAGTTGCGGGGGCGGGCGGCTCGGCCTGCTGCTTGGCGAGGAGCGCCTGGACCTCGTCGGGGAGCGCGAACCGTTCGGCGGGAATGGGTGTGTCGAGCTCGGCCTTCTCGACCGTCGTGATCATTTCAATCTGCATGGCCTTCACGGCCATCCTGAAGGGCATCTTGATCCCGCCGACTTCGCGGTAGTCGGAAAAGATGGTTTCGCTTGCGATCTCGCCCATCTGCGATTTGTTCGTGGAGCGCATACCGACAAGCAGCCCGGATTCCTTGTCGAAGAGACGGGTCTCTTTCGTGTCGTCGCTCGTGACCAGCTCGACGACGTACGCGGGGCGCTTGTCGATTGCTTCGACCCCGGTGGTGGTCATGGACTTGAAGAGATCCTGGTAGTCATAGTCGGCGTTGAACCGCATGCCGCGCAGGAACGCGGCTTTCTCTGCGCCCTTGAGGATGCGGGTGCCGCTGATGAGGCTCGATTCCCAAACTGTTTCGCCGTCAGAACCCTGCATGACTTTGCCGATCTGTGCGAGCTCGGTCTCGGCGTACGCCATTGCGGGGGGCATCTGGTAGATCTGCATGCGGCCCTTGAGTCCGGCGCTCGGCATTTCCATGTTCAACGCGACCTGACGCGACTTCACCTGTTTGAGCCGCTCGACCCCGCCGATGGCAGCGAGGAACTTCTCCATGATGGCCTTTGCTTCGGGCAGAGGTTCCGCGGGCTTCGCGGCAGGAGTGGTCGCGCCGGGGGTTGCCTGGGCCGGGGCGGCGGGATCGCCCGCAGCGAATGCCGGAGCACCGCACACAATGGAAGAGACGAGTGCAAGACCGGAGAGGAATCGATTCATGGCGGCATTCCAAGCACGGAGCGGGGGTGGAATCTGAACGCGAACGACTATCTTTGGCGGAGTCCGGCGGGGACGTTACTTCTGCTGCGAGCGGATCCAGGAAATAGCGGCGTCGAGTGCAGGGTCGAGGCCGGCGAGGAGCGCGCTGCGCGTGATTACGACAGTTTCGTCGATGTGCACGCCCTGGGCTTCGAGCGGCTCGCCCTTGGCGCTGATGTAATTGGCAAACGCGAATTGGAGGCGGTCGCCGCTGGGGAGGATCTCGACCGTTGAGGGCAGTGCTGCGCCGGGCGTGGGCGTTCCGAAGACGCGGGCGCGTCCGATGTCCTGCATGCCCCCTGCGAAGATCTCGGAAGTGGAGGCGGACATCTCGTCGACGAGAATCGCGAGCGGACCAGTGAACGGGGCGGAGCGTGGATTCAGCACAAAGTTCAGCCTCGAATCGCGTGTGATCAGCGTGCCGAGCCGTTGATCGGGCTTGTCGACAAACCAGCCTCCAAAGCCCATGGCGAGCGCGCCGATGCCCCCGACATTGCCTCGCAGGTCGAGGATGAAGCCCTGACACGCGGAGCATTCCTTGATCGCTGCCTGAAGTTCGCCCATGAGCTTGGGCGGATCGAACCAGACAGAGAACCACATGTACCCGATGCCGGGCGCGGGGGGCGTGCGGTCCACGGCCAGATACATCGTCGGCAGATTTCCAAACTCAACGGGCGTTCCCTGCGGAGACTGAAGTTCGATCCCGACAACGACCGGCTGGTTATTGGCGCCGAGAAACTCAAAAGTCGAGATCGACCCCTCCGGGCCGTGGAGGAGCGAGCGCAGCGCCACGGCGACCATGAGCCCATGATCGCGCGAATCACCGTGCGCCCGCCGCAGTTTCGCGAGGATCGGTGCGACCGGCTTTGCGTTGACGGACGTGAGCGCCCAGCCCCGTTTGACACCGGCCGCCTGAGCGGCAGACCCCGGCGCAACGCGGGTGACGACCGCCTGGCCTTCGATCTCGCGGAGCTCGAAACCGGGGTCGCCTCCGTTATCGATTGGCGGACGGTCGGCGGCAGGCGGAGCTTGGGCATTGATGTCTTCGTACGCCTCGGCCGGGATGATGCCAAAGTGCGATTGATTCAGCGAAGCGATCAGCTCTTTCGTGGCATTCCGGGCCTCGTCTTCGTTCCGCGCCTGCTCGACCTTGGGACGGAGCTCCGCGTGCTTGGCATCCCAATCGACGCCGACCTTGGCGACATCGAAATGCCGCTCTTTTATCTTGGAATAGGTGGTGTCAAACGAAGCAAGCTGCGCGGCGCGCTGCTGCTCGGTGAAGGCCGGTTTCTCGGGCTTGGAAGCGCACGAGGCATTGAGAAAGAACAGGATGAGCGCCGAAGTCGCGGAGAGCGTTCGAGAAAGCAAAGGGCGTCCTCCCGGTAGAAGCCGTTGAACACGGCTCGTACCAGAGTACGCTTCGCTGGTTCCTTGAATTTGGACTCGCGAGCGAGGAAATCAACCCGCCGGGAAGCCGCGGCACTTGGGAATAAGAATCCGATCGATGCGGCTGGCGCCCTCGGGCGTCTTTTCCACGATCTCGTTGATGTACGCGCTGATTTCGCGGTTCATCGTTTCGAGTCCGGGCTCTTTGAGCTGGCTGTGTTGGGCGCGCCGGAAGATGTAGGCGATGCCTTCCTTGATCTCGGCGGCACGCGCCTGAAGCACCTCGGTCACCTTTTCCTCGTCGCGCTTCTTGACCTTCACAAAGACGGCGGCGTCCCAGATCCACGCCTGGCCTCCGGTCATGTTCTGGAACTTATCTTCCACCAGCGGCAGCTCGACCAACGCATCGAGCTTGGCCTCGTCCTCGCCGTGCAGTTCACCCGCCTTGGATTCGGTGGGTTTCCGCATGGTCGAGCCGACGATGAAGAACACGCCCGCGCCCTCGATGATCATCAGTGCCGCGACGATCGCGATTGTCTTGATCGACAGGCCGCCCTTGGCAGCCGGTTTTGCATCCGTCGCAGGTTTTGCGTCTTTCTCGTCGGCCATGACACCCTCCGCGCCCGGTCCATCGGGCTTCGTTCCGGGGTCATTTCGACGGATGAACGGCTGAACTCAAGGCCGAGGGGTATTCGAGGCCGAGGGTGCCCCGGGCAAGGCCAGACAAACGGGCTTCCGGCTGTTTTCGGACCTGTCCCGTGCGATCAAGCGGCTTGGCGGAGCGCGGATCTTGCCGGCTCGATACCGAGCACGAGGCGGGTCATCGAGCCGACTTCTTCCGGTCCCGCGCCTCCCCTGATCGCTGACAGCCCGAAGATGAGCGCTTCGGTTTCGATGGTTCGCAGGGCTATCCCATCCTCGGCGCGCTCGCACATCCAGCGGGCCATCGAAGAAGTCACAAGGAGCGCCAGCGCGGCGACAAACGCGGCACCGGCGATCCAGGTGTTTGTCGGGGCGGCTGCGCCGATCAGGCTGAAGAGATGGGCGACAAGCACTCCCAGGGGGAAGACCACGAATCCGAGGGAGAAAGAGGAGAGCTTGCGGAGCAAGCGCACCCGCCGTGCGGTCAACACGTCCGCGATGTGTTCGAGTTTGTGCGCGATATCGGCGGGCTGCGCGCCATCGGCGAGCAATTCGGCACCCCGGCGCAGCAGCCGCCACGAGCACTGATCACCGGTGCGGCGGATCGCGCGCTCGTCGCAGGCGCTCGCGAACGCCGCGAGTTGCTCGAGTCGCTGCACGATTTCGTGACGGGAAGGGTTCGGCACGAGGAGCAATCGGGCGAGTGTTTCGAGCTTCATGAGCCGGACGACGGCAAGCGCGCCGAGCCCGAAACCAACGCAGCCCGCGAGCAGCCAGAGGGCCGAAGAGGGGAGCGAGGCGGAGTCGGTGCCGGCGAGAGAGAGGGAGGCGATTGTGTGGCTCATGTGGCTCTCTGCGGGATTCGGGAATCGGATTCAGCGTCCGAGCGAGAGGAGCTGCTGGAAAAGATCATCGGTGGTTCGGATGACGCGTGTGGAGGCCGAGTAGCCTGTTTGAGCCAGAATCAGCCCGAGGAACTCGGAACCGAGATCGACGTTGGAGAGCTCGAGCGCACCGCCGACAATCTTGCCCGTTCCGAGATCGAGGGGTGAGGCGATACCGGCGGTTCCGCTGTTCGGGCCGACGCGATAAAGGTTGCCACCGAGATCGACGAGACCTTCGGGGTTGGAGAACTTGGCGAGAACGACCTGGCCCAGCGTGCGGGAGAGGCCGTTGGTAAATGCGCCGGTGATGATGCCGTCGTCGCCGACGGCGAAGCTCTGAAGAGTTCCGATCGCGGCGCCGTCAACTTGCTGGGCCTGAAGATTCGAGTTGCCACTTGTGTTGGCGAACGCGGTGACGCCGCCCGATCCGCTGGAGAGCGAAATGTCGAACGTGAGAGGCGTGATCGCACCCGTTCCTGCGCGGCTGACCGAGATCGAAAGAGGCGTCGTGGTGAGCAGTGCGCCCGAGGTGCCGAAACTGATGGTTCCCGAACCCAGGTTGATCGAACCGCTGTACGGATTGCCCGACTCGGCGTACCAGCGCCAGTTGGAGCCGGTGCCGCCGGGTGTGGATTCGAGGGAGAAACCGACGTTGATGTTTACCGGCGTGCCGAGCGAGTCGTACGCGACGAAGCTCGTTCGCACGCTTTCGCCGTCGGCGGACGCGGCCTTTGTGGTGCTGAAGAGGCTCGCCTGCACCTGGTTTCCGCTGGCGTCGAGCAACTGCATGTTGGCGGGGTTGAGCGTGATGTCGTTGAGCGAGCCCGTGTTCCCGACGATGGAAACGACACCGGTCGCCGGATCGAGTGTGATGCCGGTGGTTGCGCCGTCGGGGTTTGTCTGGCCCGGGACGATGCCGTAGGCGTTCTGCAGGAAATCCATCAGATCCTGCATGGTGGTGGAGCCGGTGATCGCCAGCGTCGAGTCGGGAAGATTCTTTGCGTTGACTCCGGTCAGGCCTTTCTGCGCGCCGGTGATGCGGATGGTCTGGCCCGCGGCGAACAGCGACGTGGTGGTTCCGGCGATCGCGGGATCGTCGAGATCGACGAGTCTCGTGGAGGTTTCGACAAGGTTGGCTCCGCCGGGCGCCGGGCTTGCGCCGGTGATGACACCGAGCCCGGCGCTGGCAGACCCGCGCAGTGAGACCGAGGCGCCGTGGGTCGGAAGCGAGCCGTTCTTGTTCAGGTTGCCCTGGAGGGCTGCGAGCGTTGTCGGTTCGGCGATCGTGAGCGAGCCCAACGGGATCGAGACGGGATTGATCGCGGACTTATCGAGATTGAAACGGGCATCGACTCCGTAGCCCATGAGCCGCTCGCCCGAGAGAGTGACGAGCTGATTCTGGCTGTTGGGACGGAACGAGCCCGCGCGGGTGTAGACCTGTTCGCCTCCGCCGCGCTGCACAACGAAGAAGCCCTCGCCTTCGATCGCCATATCGCGCGAGTCGCCGGTCGCGTTGATCGCACCGTTCCCGAAATTGCGCTGCGTGCCCGAGGCCTGCACGCCCAGGCCGACCTGCCCCGGGTTGGTGCCGCCGGTGTTCACGCCGGGCGCGCTGCCGATGCTGAACGTGCGATTGAACATCGAGCCGAACATCACGCGGTTGGACTTGTACGCCGTGGTGTTGACGTTCGAGATATTGTTGCCGATCACGTCGATCAGGCGAGCGTTGGCGTTCAGGCCCGAGAGGCCGGTGAAGAGTGCGTTCGTGGAGGCCATGGGTGCTTCCTCTCGCGGCCGATGCGACTCCTCGCAGCGAATCCGGTCAGACTCCCGACACGAACTCCGTTCGCGTCAACATTCCGATTCGTTGAGACAGAACGCAATCGGCAAGCCAACCGTCAGGCGGCGGATTCGGAATTGCCCGAAAGAATCTTCGCGAGACTCGGGTGGAATCCCGCGTTCGGCAGGGCCGATTTCTGCGCCGCTGCGGTGTGATCGCCTGCGTGGATCACCGTGTCGATTCCCGACATCATCGACGACTGCTTCAGGTCGACCTGCTGCACAACCTGGCGCACACCGACGTCGACCTTGAGAGCCATGCCGTCGATCATGACGAGTGCGTGCTGAGCGCCGGCGGACTCGGCCTGGTCCATCGCGTTCGCTACCCTGGCCATCTGATCCGCGTTGAGTTGCACGCCGGATTCGGCCCGGATATTCACTCCCCGATCGCTCGAGAGTTTGCCCGTCGCCTTGCCGGCGAGAAGTTCGGCAAAGCTCTGGCCCTGCACCGCGCCCGGCGCGGATTGGCCCGAGCGGCGCTCGACGCCAGGTGGCAGGATCGTGGACGACAGAGTTCGGAGCAGGTCGTTGGTGCCCATCAGGTCAGCCCCAGAAGCGTTTTTTCTTCTTCGGTGAGCGACGACGGATCGATCACGCCGTCCATGTTGTCGATGTGGACGCTCTTGCCGTTCGCGAGGTTCAGGTAGACACCGTCGTCGGTCTTGGAGATCGAAGCGACTTTTCCGATCGCACGCGAGTTGTCGGTTGCGACGCCTCCGATGATCTTGCCCATCATGTTGGAAGCCGAGGCGAACTGATTGTCCGAGACGAGCGAGCCGAGTTTTTCGGAGAGATCCATGCTCGACTGGATGTCGCGGATCTGGGCGAGCTGCTGGAGCAGCGCGTTGGTATCGCTCGGCGCCATCGGATCCTGGTTGCTCAGTTCCGTGAGGATGATCTTTGTGAATTGCTCGCTCGAGAGCGAGCTGAAGCCGGATGCCTTGGCGGAGGCCGGCTTCGCGGTGGGATCAAGGATGGCCGAAGTCGTGCTCATGGAATGCTCCGATCAGCTGCGGTCGAATTGAACTCGCAAGCGGCGTGCCGCTAGGCGACGGCGTCGAGCTCGAGGTGCGCCTGCAGCGACATCATGCGGGAATCGATCACGAGCGAAACCTGCGCGTCGGTGATCGAAGAGGGCTTGGACGGCGCATCTCCCTGCGGCAGGGCGGCCCAGCCCTTGGAGTGTTCGGGCTGTCCCTGCTGCGGATGTCCGCCGTGGCCCGAGGGCGTGTTGCCCCCGGATGAGGACTGATCCGGCGTTTGCTGATTCGTGCTGCTGCCCTGCCCGGAACCGGACTGGGAATTGTTCTGCTGTGACCAATCGGGGATCGATACAACTTCGATCTGATTCGCCGTGAGGCCCCGGGACTGCAGCGCCTCGCGCAGAGCGCCGAGGTTGTTTGCGAGCAGCTCTCTGGTTGATTCGCTGGTCGTCTCGAATCGGGCCGAGATCGTGCCCTGATCGAACGTCAGATCGATGCGGACTTTGCCGAGCGTTTCGGGCGACATCCACAGCGTGACCTGCGGGGTGTTCTGGCGGAACGCGGCAGTGAGTCCGCGCCCAATCTGCGTTTCTGCTGCTGTGATCTCGGCTTCGGAGAGCGGCGGTGTAGTGCTCGATGTTGCCGGACCCATCTTGAGTTTCAGAGTGACGGGCTGCTCGATTGGCCTTCCGCCCGGCACACGGGGCGGGGCAACCTGATCAAGCGGTGCGCCGGGGCTCGAAACGCCACCGGATGCTGATGCGCCCGTGATACCCGTCACACCGTTGCTCGATTGAGCCGTCGCTGCCGTACCCGGTGCGCCGGTGTGAATCGCGATCCCGGTGCCTGCGGGCATTGTGGAATTGACCGGCGCCGCGTGCCCTGAGCCGCTTGTGCCGGAGGCGGACTCGTTCTTGCGAACGGAGATTGGCTTGGTGGCGTTGTGGGCGATGGAGGCTGTTTGTGCCGTCGATTGGGCGGCATTCTGCGGATCAATCGGAGCGCTTTCGGCCTGCGTCTGCTGCTGCTGTTGTGGAACGATCAGCCGGAGCGGGTCGCTCGCACGCGGGCTCTTCGCATTTGAGGCATTGGAATTGGCCTGTTCTGGCGACGGCTCGTTTGCGCTGGCGGCTGCTTGTGCCTGCGGATTCTGGACGGACGTGTGTGTGATCTGGGCGGCCGGTCCGGTCGCAGGAACCGGGTTGGGGTCGCGGGCGGTGCGGATGTCGTTGATCGAAAGGGGCGAGTCGGTCGCGGGCTCGTCGAACTGCGCAGATTTGGACTTTTCTGCGCCGGTTCGGGGCGAGAGCGGGGAAGTCTGATCCGTTTCTTCGGGCGAGGGCTTTGGATCTCGGGCTTCATCCCGGCGTGGGGCGGGCGCGGCCGAGCGGTCGGCACGCGCGCCGGGGCGTGTGGTATCGGCACTATCGCTGAACAGCCCCTGAGCCGGAGCCTGTCGCTTGGATTCGGATTGGAGCGAATCGGCGAAAGAGCCTTCGCCCTGATTGAGCGAGGAAGTTCCTGCGCCCAGGAGCGCGATCGCTGCGCTTTGGGAGTTGGCTCGCGCCTGAACTGCGCTGGTGGGTGGCGTGGATCGGTTGGAAACGAGGCTGGCGTTGGCGGTCATTTGGCTGGAACCTCCGGAGCGCGGAAAGCAAGGCCGCGCGTCCGGAGTCGTTCTAGCAAGTCCGCTGCCAGCTTCGGGTCGTCCTGGATGAACTCGTTCACGATCTTGACGCGTGAACGGCCGTCCATGGAGTTCAGATAACTCACGACGAGGTCGAAACCGGAGTGAATGGTGGATGCCGAGCCCGTGGGTGCGGGCGTCATGGCGATCATTTCCTTGAGGGCTTTTTTCGCCTGATCGGCCTTGAGGTCTTGCAGGGTCGAGAGCGTCTTCTTGAACTGGGCGGAGCCTTCCTGTTCGAGGATGCGTTTGCGCATCGCCTCGAAGGCGGATTGATCGAGCGTTAGTTGGTCGCGGTTTCGGGCGACTTCGGCCGCGTCGCGGGCGAGCGAAGCGCGGAGCAGATCGACCTGCTTTTCCAGGCTGGCGAGCTGCTGGCGGCGCACTTCTTCACCCTGAGCGCTCAGTTCGAGACGATCGGCGGCGTTGATCGGCGGACGCAGCGATTTCAGGTCTTCCTCCGCTTTTCGGAGTTCCTGCGCGCTCTTGGCATCGGCCTCGTCACGATGGGCTTTCTCTTCCGCGATCGTGGGGCCGAAGAGTTCTCTGAGGCGCACCATGCGGTCTTTGTCGAGGCGGCCGCTGGATTTGAGCCAACCGACGAAGCCGCCCAAGGCAAGCAGGTTTGCCACGGCGAGCACCGAGATGATTGTCCAGACCCGCTTCAAACCTGCTCCTGCCTTGCTGCAAATCCCATGACGCTGATCTCGTCCATCGCTCCGGCTTCTTTTCGGCTTTCTGCCGCGAGCCACGCCTCATATCGGCGCTCTTTGAGCTTTTCGACCGCTTTGCGGCTGGTCGCGGCGGCCAAAAGCTCCCTTCGGGCCGCATCGAGCTTCCGGTGCAGAACGGCAAGGTGATAGACGGTCTGCTGGGCTTTGGAGACAAAGTGCAGCGACATGTTCGCCTGCATGCGGACGCCGCCCGCGTCGATCGAGCCGCCCGGGGAGAGAGCCGTTCGCAAGTCTTGCTTTTCGGCGAGAATCGAACCGTGGTAGTTCCGAAGTCGTTCTTCCAGGCCGAGCCGGATCCGTTCGAGTTCGCCGAGTGCAAGCTGCTTTTGGCGCTCGACGGCGAGTCGCTGCTTCAGAACCGCTTCGAGTTCGAATCGAAACTTGGCCAAGAGTCATCCTTATGCCGCACGGGTGCGTGATCGGCCGAGGCGAGTCGCGACGGCGGTTGCCTGGTCCGCGAGCTTGAGGAGCGATGCCTTTGCCTGATCAAAGGTCGGCGCGTCCGCTCCATTCTGTCGGAGCAGCTCGTTGATCATGGGTTGCAATTCGATGGCGACATCGGCCTCGGGGTTTGAGCCTCGGGCGTACGCGCCGATCTGAACGAGATCTTCCACCTCGCGGTAAACAGCCATCAGGCGGAGGATCTGGCGGCGTGCGGCCTGGTGCGCTGGCTCGGTGACATCATCCGCGACGCGGCTGACGGAATCGAGCACGTCGATGGCGGGGTAGTGCGCTTTCTGGGCGAGTTTGCGGGAGAGGATGACGTGCCCGTCGAGAATGCCCCGGGCTGCATCGGAGACTGGTTCGGTCATGTCGTCGCCTTCGACGAGGATGGTGTAGAGGCCGGTGATGGAGCCGCCGGTTTGCAGCGTGCCGGCGCGCTCGAGCAGGCCCGCCATCGCAGCAAAGACGCTCGGGGTGTAACCCTTTGTTGCGGGGGGCTCGCCAACGGAGAGGCCGATCTGACGCTGTGCGTGCGCGAAACGGGTGATCGAATCCATCATGAGCAGGACGTCTTTGCCGAGATCGCGGAAGAACTCGGCGACGGAGCAGGCGAGGCGGGCTGCGCGGAGACGAAGGAGCGGAGATTCATCACCCGTTGCGACGATCACCACGCTTCGCTTGAGGCCCTCGGCACCGAGGGCATGCTCGATGAAGTCTTTCACTTCGCGGCCACGCTCGCCGATCAGCGCGATGACGTTGACGTCTGCCGCCGTGCGTTTGGCGATGGTGCCGAGCAGGGTGCTTTTGCCAACGCCGGGCCCGGCGAAGATGCCGAGGCGCTGGCCCCGGCCGAGTGTCGTCATGACGTCCATCGCGCGTACACCGGTGGCCAGTGCGCGGTTGATGCGTTTGCGCTTCATGGCCGAAACGGGTTCGGGGCTGAGGGGCACGGGATGAATATCCCGGATTGCGGGGCCGCCATCGATTGGTTTCGCGAGTCCATCAATCACGCGGCCGAGCATAAAGCGGCTGACGCAGACAGTGGGGGAGGACTGCTCGGCGTGGACCCGATCGCCGGCGCGGATGCCGCCTGTCTGGCCGAGGAGCATGATGACGGCGTGGTCCTTGGTGAAGCCGACAACCTCGCCGGGCACTGGTTCGGCACGCACGCCCGCGCTCGAGTGGATCGTCACCATCGCGCCGACGGGCACGGGAAAATCTTCGACGAGCACCGACATGCCGCGGACAGCGGAGACGCTGCCTTTTAGAAGCAGAGGCTGCGTGCGATGAACCGTGGCGATGGCGCTCGAGAGCGTTGTCACGGCGTGGCCTCGTGTGGTGGGTCGTTGGGATTTCCGATCGGCGTGTCGTGGGGCTGGGGCGAATCGCCCGTCCCGGCAGATGGGACGAGCGCCCGCACGATGCGATCGAGCTGCACGGCGATCTGCGCGTCGACTTCGCCCCCGGCCATCCGCACGACGCACGAGCCGCGTCCGTCCTGGAGGTTGTCTTCGATTTCGACATGCGTCGCATTCGTGCAGCGCGCAAGCAGGCCCGGGAGCGCACTTTCGACGAGCGGGCGATCTTCCGGATGAACCGCGAGCCGCACGCGGGATGGCCGCACGACCATGCGGAGCGCGGCCTCTAACTGATCAACGACCGCTTCGGGCCGGAGCTCGATTTCGCGCTTCACAACGGCGCGTCCGATTTCGACCGCGAGGCGAAGCACCTCGGTGCGGGCTTCGAGGAGCAAGGCGTCGCGGCCCTGCTCAAATTCGTCGAGCGTCTTGTTCCAGCCGCCGAGCAGCGAAGCGAGCTGCGCAGAAACCCTGGTGATCGCCTGCGCCCGTCCCTCTTCTTCACCCTTGGCAAAGCCTTCGCGATAACCCTGCTCGCGACCCTGTTTCAGTCCCTCTTCCCGCCCGTCGGCAACGAGGCGGGTTCGCTCGGCTCGAGCCTGGGCGAGCATCGAGTCAACTTCGCGTGTCGTCTGCTCGCGGAGCTGCGCGCCTTCGCGGACGAGGTCGCCCAGCCGGTACACGATGGCATCGGTGAGCGGGCTCGACTTGTCGGACTGGCGAATGAGGGCCATGTGTCAACCCGTGAAGGGAGTGGGTGCGGGTTAGACGATGAGCTCCGCGTCTCCGCCTCGGCCCTGGATGACGACTTCGCCCGCCTCTTCGAGGCGACGCACAACGTCGACGATGCGCTGCTGCGCGGCTTCGACGTCGCTGACTTTGACGGGGCCCATGAACTGGATGTCTTCGCGGACAAGCTGCGCCGCCCTCTCGGACATGTTCTTGAAGATCTTGTCCTGGAGATCCTGGCTGGCGGTCTTGAGAGCGAGTGCGAGTTCGTCGTTCTCGACTTCCTTGAGCACGGCCTGTATGCCCTTGTCGTTGACCATCTTGATGTCTTCGAAGACGAACATCAGGCGGCGGATCTGTTCGACCAGGTCGGGGTCTTCGGCTTCGAGGCCTTCGAGAATGGCTTTCTCGGTCGCGCGGTCGGCGAGGTTGAGGATTTCGGAAACGGTGGGGACGCCGCCGGCCTTTTCCATGCTCTGGACGAGCATGTTCGCGAGGCGGCTTTCGAGCCCCTTCTCCACCTCACGGATGACCTCGGGGTTGGTCTGCTCCATATTGGCGATGCGTTTGATGACCTCGATCTGCTTTTGAAGCGGGAGCCCGCCCAGAATTTCGGCGGCCTTGTGGTGCGCGAGGTGGCAGACGATCAGCGCGATGGTCTGCGGGTGCTCATCCTGGATGAAAGTCAACAGATTCTCGCTCTCGGCGCGCTGCAGGAAGCTGAAGGGGGTCTTCTGAACCTGTGTCTGAATCTGCGCGAGCACGCGCTCGGCCTGCTTGGGGTCAAGCGAGTTCTGCAGCACGCTCTTGGCGTAGTCGAGGTTGCCTTCGTTCGCGTACTGGCTCGCGATGGAGACGTTGTAGAACTCTTCGATAACCTGGTTCTGGAGCCGCTTGGGAACGCGACCGAGGCTGGCAAGCTCGCGTGTGACCTCTTCGACGGTTTCTGGCGCCATCGACTTCAATACCGACGCGGCCTGTTCCGGCCCGAGCGCGAGCAGGAGCACGGCAGCCTTCGTGACGCCCTCGACGTCTTCGATGCTGTCCGGTAGTTTTTCGTGCGGTTTACGGGCCATTTTTTTCACGCGGTTCTCATGGCTCCGTGGCGATCCAGCGATTCAACAACTTCGCCGCACCGTCGGGGCTGCCCTTCACCCAGTCGGTCACCTGATCGAGCATCTTGCCGGTCCGAACCTCGGCGTCATCGACTTCGATGCCCATCATCGGGGCATCGCTCTCGTCGGCTTCGCCGATCAGATCGTTCTTGGTCGCGAGCGCGGGAGGCAGGCCGACGATTTCTTCGGGGGACGGAATCGTGGTGCCGCCGCCAGCCTTGCGGACCATGATGATCATCATGCCCATCGCGAGAAAGGCCATTCCGCCAAGCGCGACGTTCTCGATCATCCCGGTGCTCAGGCCAAAGGGCAGATTGGAGGAACCCCCATTACCCGAGTTGCCCGCGGGGCTCCCGCCCATGCCCCCACCCAGACCGTTGCCGATCGTCATCGCGACAACATCGAGCGGGATCATCGAAACACTGACCTGCGCCATCAGAAGCTTGTTCAGCTCGTCGGCGCTCAGGCCGGGGTTTGCAGATGCGATCATGGCCTTGACGTGCGGCACGATGCTCTCGATGATGCGTGGGCGGATGTCTTTTTCAAACTTGGCCGCGATCTGTTCTTCGCTCGGTTCTTTCGGCGCGTCGGCGGTTGCTGTCGTTCCCGCGGCGGCGGTGGGCTTGGTGATCTGCGAGGCGACGAATGCGCGCGGCACATTCACCGAGACCGCCACCATCGAGGGCCGGCCCTTGTTGTCGACGATGACATCCTGAATCCGGCCGGGGAAGTTCAGGAATTCGCTTTCTTCTTCCTTCGTGGTGTTTCCTGCTGCTGCTGCCGTGCCGGTCGAGTTCACGTCCATGCCGACGTTGGATCGGATACCGACTTCGCCCCCTGGGGCGGCGCCGGCCTGCGTCTGCGAGGTGCCCCGTTCGCGTTTGATCAGAGAGATCGTGCCGCTGTCCTTCGGAAGGAACTCTTCGCGGGTGCGGTTCAGTCGCGAGTTATCAATCTGGGTTGTGACAGCAACCATGACCTCGGGGATGTAGGCGAGGAAGTTGACGAGCTTTTCGCGCGTCGAATTTTCCCACTTTGTGACGTCCTCGAGGTAGGTCGAAGAATTCATCTCTTCTATCGGGGTTGCGCGACGCTGCCGCCGAAGGTTTCCGTCGATCACGCGGACGTTCTCGATCGAAAGGCCGGCCTTGCTGCTGGCGATGAGAGCCGCGATTGCGTCGACCGTTGCCTGATCCAGGCCTCCCTTGCCCTGCGCAAAGACCGCAGCAGACGCCGTGGGCTTGCGCGATCCGGCGCCCAGCCCCTGGCGTTCAGGAGCGTCGATAATGACCGTTGCCCTGGCGATGCCGTTGAACTTTGAGATGACCGCCGCGAGTTCATTCTGCAGTGCCAGGTTGTACGTCTGGTCGTTTTGCTGACGGGTCGAGTACCACGTGTTCTTTTCCAGCATCCCCTGGAAGAGCATCGACGTGTCTTCGGGCAGATTGCCGGACTGGGCGTAGCTGGAGAACAGCGCGTGGTGCTGTGCCGCGGGCACCCACGGGTGCGTGCCCTTCATGGCCGGCGTCACATCGTGATTCTTCAGCCATTCCGTCGCCTTGGCCTGCTCAACATCGGTGGCGCGGGGCAGAAATTCGACGTACTCCTGCTTCGCGGACCACGTCCAGACGAGCATCAGCGACATCACGGCGATAACCGTAACGAGCGCGACCAGCAGCTTGTGGGTGAGCGTGAGCTGCCCGAGATACTTCTGGATCGTCGCGAGGGTGCTGCGAAGTTGATCCACGTCTCGGGGCCTCCTGCCGGCTCAACAGCGCATCCTGCGCTGCGGCGAAGGCGCCTCGGGTACACCGAAAAGGGCGATCGCGACCTGTCATTCGGCCGCTCGGGGACGCCTGCTTGAAAACGTGCGCACTCTTCGCCCACCAATTGTGCGCGGGCTGCCCGCGGATTCTGCGCTTCGGCGGGAACGACACCAGATCAGACGCGGGTCTGCTTCAATTCGTCATAGGCTTCCATGACGCGATTGCGTACGGCCTGGAGCATCCGGAACGCCGAATCGGCCTGTTGGGTTGCAAGAATGACGCCTTCAAGGTCGTCGCGCTTGCCGGTCGCGATGTCTTCCATGGATCGGTTGGCCTGCTGCTGCAACTCGTCCACCCGCTTGATGTTGTCGATCAGGGCATCCTTAAACGATGCACCGCCTGCGGCTCCGGCGGGCTGGCCACCTGCCTGCAATGAGGCGGGGCGGATTGGTTGAGAACCCGAAATGAAACCCAGCGGATCGGCCATCGCTTCACCTTTACTGCTCGCCCCGGCAGGCTCCTTCCTGCCGCGGACGCGTTCATGCTACCGACGACTCCGTCGTTGTGCTGACTCGTACCGCAAATGCCGCGCCGAACGCGACCAAAACCGGGGGGCGATCCCTCTCAGGCCAACAGCCGGAGAGCTTGGGCCATCATTTGTTTCGTTGTTTCGGCCGCGACGACGTTGGCTTCGTAGGCTCTGGACGCTTCCATGGCGTTGAGCTGCTCGATCACGGGGTTGATATTCGGCTCGGGAACGTACCCGGTTTTTTCGCCCTTCTTGATCGCGTAGGGATTCGTGGGATCCCAGCGATAGTTGAACTCGCCCTGATTGATCTGAATGCCAGCGACGTGCACGCCGAGAGCGCGGCCTTCGGGGCTGCTGGCCTGCGGATCGCCGGGAGCGAAGACGACCTGGCGGGCACGATACGGATTGACGTTGCCCTTTTCGTCGAGGATGGTGGAACGGTTCGCGATGTTGGCGGCAATCGAGGCCATCCGTGCCCGCTGCACGGTCATGCCGCTGGTTGAAATATCGAGTGCGCCGTACATCAGAAGCTCCAGACTTGCCCGGCGAAACGCAAAGGGGCGGCCAACTCTGTTTCCAGGTCAACCGATTACGGCCGCTGCGCGATCGCCGACTTGATCAGATCAAAGCGGGATCGGAGCAGGTCGACATTCATGCGGTAGAACGCCGCGTTCTCCACCGAGTCCTGCATCAGCCGCTCGAGGTCGCGGTTATTTTTGTCGTGGAAGAGGATGCCGCCTTCGGAAGATGCCGCGGTCTGATCGGGCCGGAGCTGGACAGAGCCATCGGGCTGCACCTGGATCGAGCCGGAATTGCCGAAGCCCAGTTCGCCCGATTCACCGCCTGACTGGCGTCGACGGTTGTCGACGGCTTCGGACAGTGCCCGCCGGAAGTCAGAAACCGAGACATTCCGCTGAATGAAGTTCGGCGTCGAAACGTTGGCGATGTTGTGGGCGATGAGCTTTTGACGCTCGCTGGCAAATCGCAGCCCGGCCGACAAAGTCGGGATCGCGCCGGAATTGGTCAGGTCGCTCAGCATGCTGTTTTCCCGTCGCAATCTTCGAGCCAAGGACCCGGGGAGCCCTCTTCCGCTCGCGGGCGAGCGGTCTAGAGGGTGGCTTCGACCAGTCGCAGCTCTTTCCACTTCTTGAGTTTCAGCCCGAGGGTGCGAACGCCGATCCCGAGGGCACTTGCGGTTCGCTGGCGGTGGCCGTTGAACTTGTGCAGTGCTTCGATGATCGCCTCGCGTTCGAGTTCCTCGAGGGTCCGGATGACGGAAGAGAGGCTGCTCGAGGCGGTCGGCTTGCCTTCGACCTGCGCCGATGCGGCCGGATGGCCGTTCGGATGGGACGCAGTGTTCTGGCCGTTCGATGTATGGAGCCCGTTCAGATTGGTGAGAGGAGTCGCGCGAACCGGCGTTGCATTCAGCCATGAATGCAGGGCCTCGGGACCGACCGTGACCGGCTCATCCGAATCGGTGCGGCCGAGCAGGACGACGGCGCGCTCGCAGATGTTCTGCAGTTCACGCACGTTACCCGGCCAGCCGTAGCCCTGAAGCAGACGAACGGCATCGGGATTGAATTTCAGGCAAGCGCGACCCTCGCGCTTGCAGACCATCGCGACAAAGTGATTCGCCAGCGCGCCCACGTCGGCCACGCGATCCGCGAGGGGCGGCACGTGCACCGGCAGCACGTTCAACCGGAAGAACAGATCCTGCCGGAACTCGCCCGCAGCGACCGCAGCGGTCATGTCCCGGTTGCTGGTTGCGATCACGCGGACGTCTACGCCGATCGACAGGCTGCTGCCCACACGCTCGAAGTTGCGTTCCTGGAGAACGCGGAGCAATTTGGCTTGGATCCTGGGCGAGACCTCGGAGATTTCGTCGAGCAGCAGCGTGCCGCCATCGGCAAGCTCGAAGCGGCCCTTGCGGAGCTTTTCCGCCCCGGTGAACGCGCCCTTTTCATGGCCGAAGAGTTCGCTTTCGAGCAGGCTTTCGGAGAGCGCTGCGCAGTTGACAGCGAGGAACGCGCCGCTCTTGCGGGGCGACATCTCGTGGATCGACCGAGCGACGACTTCCTTGCCCGAACCCGACGGCCCGGAGATCAGGATCGTGCCCTGCGAAATAGCGATGGCGCGGATCTGATCGCGGAGCTTTCGCATCGGCTCGGAATCGCCCACGAGGCGGGAAACGCCTTGCAGGCTCGGTCCGCCGGCACGGTCGGCGCCTTCGATCGCGGGGGAATTTTCGCTGAGGCCTGCCGCGGCACGCAGGAGCTTGTTCTCACGGAGCACGCGTCCGTGCTCGGCGGCGCGCTTGACCGTGATGACGAGTTCGTCGCCTTCGAAGGGCTTGGTCAGGTAGTCGAAGGCACCCTGCTTGATCGCGGAGACCGCCGTCTCGATGGTGCCAAAGGCGGTCATAAGCACGACCGGAAGATCGTCATCGATCTGGCGGATGCGTTCCAGGAGCTCGATGCCGGTCATGCCGGGCATCTTGAGATCCGTGACGACCACATCGGGGCGCTTCGCAGCGATCTGCTGGACCGCCGAGGGTGCGTCCGAGGCGGTTGCCACGGTGAACCCTGCACGCTCCAGCGTCCCGCCGACGCTCTCCCGCATAAGTTCTTTATCATCCACTACGAGCACACTGCGCATGCGCACGACTCCGTCGTACTCGTGCTTTCTTCTTTCACGCGGCCCCGGATAGCCTCCGATCCGGTCCGACCGCGACAGCAACGAGCGGCAAATTTTGCTCAGTCTCACCCATCGGCAGTCGGGTCGCTCCGGCACGAGAACTTTCTGCGCGTTGATTTGTTTCGGGCACGACCGGGTGCCGTGCGTGCGCCGCCCCGGCCAGCGGGAACTGCAACTCGAACATCGCTCCGCCGGAGCGGCTGTTCGACGCCACGACGCGTCCACCGTGGGCGTCCATGATCCTGTGCACGATCGCCAACCCGAGTCCTGTACCCGCTTTGCGCGTCGTGAAAAACGGGTTGAACATGCGCCGGAGTACCTCGTCGCTCAGTCCCGGTCCAGAATCGGTGACGCGGATTCCGAGCAGACGCTCGCGTTTGCCCTGCGAATCCGAGATCGTGTGGCGCCCGACTTCAAGGGTGAGGGATTTTTTCGGCGGGTCCGCTTCGATCATGGCTTCCATCGCGTTTCGGATGATGTTCGTGATCGCCTGGGCGGCAAGGGAGGGATCGAGTGGCACGGCCGAATTGCTTTTCCGATCGCCCCGGATGATCTCAATCTTGTCCCAGCCTTCGACGCCGTCGTGCTGGCATGCCGCCAGCGCCCGGTCCAGTATTTCGGAGACCGAAGTCTCTTCCTTCTGAACGCGGAATTCGCGTGAGAAAGTGAGCACATCCCCAACGACTGCATTGAGGCCCTTGGCGGAAGCGATGATTTTTTCAGCCAGCTTCTGCTGAACCGGCTGCTCGACAAGATCGTCCTTGAGCATACGGGCGAAGAGGGAGATCGATCCCAGCGGATTGCGGACCTCGTGGGCGATGCCGGCCGCCATCTCACCGAGGGCCGCGAGGCGCTTGGTGCGGGCGAGCTGATCATTCGCTTCGGTCAGTTCCTGTGTGAGCCGCGAGACTTCGCCTCGGAGCTGATCGTGCGTTTCCTGGAGGCGACCGGTGACGGCGTTGAAGGCCGACATCAGTTCCGCGAGGTCGCTCGAAGTCAGCGCCGGCTTGACGCCGGAATGGATCGGACTCGGTGAGAGGGTGGTGTCGGAATTCGCGGTGTTGGTGGGGGACATGAGGCCTCGTGCTCCGCCGAGGTGAGAACAGAATTCAGACGCTCTGATCTTGAAAGCCGGGTCGGATGGTTGTCGGGACACCCGAGTACGCGGCAGCTGCTGCACGTCCGGAGTTCATTCCGGCGAGTGTCCGGGCCAGTTCGTCCCGCTTGCGAGCGAGCGCCGCCCCTTGCTGCCGATCACTTTCGGCGATGGACTTTGCGAGTTCGCCGATGGCCCGCCGGCGCTGTGCGATGAGGGCGAGCTGCGGATCCTGCTTTGAAAGCAGGCTGATGCCCTCGTCGATGTCCCGGCCGAGCGACGTTGCCTTGTCGAGCATCGTGGAGCGCTGCTCCAGGACCGCCACCAGTTGCTCCGGTTCGTCTTCCTCGATGACCCGTCCCTGGGCGACGCAGAATTCTCCGACCTTGGAAAGAAGGTCGTGCTGTTCCGCGAGCAGGGCGAGCACACGTCCGCTGATTTCTGTTTGATCCAAGTGAACCTCCGCACGCCCTATTTCGTCACTCGGGGCGTTCGTGGTCCAGTGTCTCGCCATTTGCGAGGCGATCGGTGGCATCCAGCCAGCGTTCCCAATCGGCTTTGGTCATTGGGAGGTTCGGGTCGTTCCAGACTTCCGGCGGCAGGCCGCGATAGAACCGCTTGGCACGCTCGTTGGCCGTCAGGGCGGCCTTCACGTCGCCCTTCTGGAGGTTCGAGTTGACGATCTGGATCATCGCGACCAGAGAGGCCGGGTCGGTCGGGTAGCGGTCGCGTGCCGCGGTGTAAGCGCGGATCGCACCGTCGTAATCTCCGAGGGCAAAAGAGCAGTCGGCAAGATAGAAGCACGCGTTTCGGAGATAGGTTTCTTCGACTGCGGTCCGCTTGTCGGCCGGCTTGGCATCGAGCGCGCGCCGAACCCGGTCGAATCCCTCGGCGGCTTTCTGAAGCCGCTCGGATTTGGTTGTCTCAAGGTTCCGGCGCTCTTCGTCGGGCATTCCCTCGGCCATTGAGTTCTCGATTTTTTGAGCGGAGAGACGGTAGCTGTCGGCAAGGCGGAATCGGGCCAATTCCATGCCGCGTTCGTCGGGATAGCGTCGGAGGAGTTCGTCGATGTTCTCGATCGCGCGTTCGGGCTCTCCGATGCGGTAAAACATGGTCCCGAGTTCGGCGAGCGCGTCACGAAATCCCGGCGAATCGACGCCAACAACCGTTCCGTTGACCACGGCCTTCAGCATCTGCGTCGCCCTCGCAACCGATTCGGGATTTCCGCTAGCGAGATACGTTTGAGCGAGCGGCACGTAACTCGCATCCGCGAACGGTCCGCTGCCGGGTTCGCCGGGGGCACCGTAGCGGGAGGCGATGAGATCCTCGTAGGTCTTGGAAGCGAGATCGAGATCGCCCCGCGACTGGTAGCAGCGCGCGAGGCGGAACTTGGCTTCCGCCATCCGGGGATCGGTCGGGAACTCATCGGAGAATTGCTTGAAGAGAGCGATCGCCTTGTCCTGGTCGCCCGCCCGATCGAAACTGTCGGCGGCGCTCCAGAGCGAATCGGAATATCCTGGGCCATTCTGGCCCGCGATCATGCTCGCGTGGGTGCGGAGCGCATTCGCGGCTGCAAGGTAGTGCTCTCTCGCCCGCTTTCGTGTGGTCGGGTCGACGTCGTCGAGCGCCGCAGCAGTCGAGCCGCCCGTCGCTTCTGCGATCGCCTCGTCCGCGAGCTTTCGGTTTGATTCTCCCAGTCCGAGGATCACCTCTGCCGGGGCGCGACCCTGCGCGAAGAGCGATTCGCCGACCGTTGCATATCGCAGCGCGGTGCGTGCATCGCCCGCTTCGATCTTGGTTCGGTAGCGAGCCATGGCGCTCGATGCGACGCGTTCGCGATCGATCGAGCTTGTGAGGCCGGAATCGCGGAATGTGTCGGTGAGCTTGGAGTACGCGTCGAGCGAGGCCTCGGATTCATCCAGCGCCGCCAGGTTCTCGGCGAGTCCAAGCAACGCCTCGCGCCGGAAGCGTTTGCTGCCCGGCGCTTCGAGCACCTTCTGGTAGAGATCCTTCGCTGCCTGGAAGTCGCTCCGGCTTTCCGCGACGCGTGCGAGGTTCAAGCGGATCTTGCTGGTGATCGGTTCGTGCTCGTCCGCAAGATTTTCGGCGCGGGTGAGCCACTTCTCGGCTTCTGCGTGCTTGCCGTCCTCGATGTATCCCCAGCCCAGGAGCGCGAGCAGCTCCGCTCGTTCCTCCGCGGCGCTTTCTTCGATCCGCGGCAACTGCTGGAGCATGCCGCGGATCGCCTCTTCCCGGTACCCGCCGAGCAAGCGGAGTTCCGCTTGCCGCGTCATCGCCCAGACGCGATCGGCATCGCTCAACCCGGGTTCAGAGAGCAGCCAGGCAACAAGATCGGTCGCGGCCTGCTGATCGGGAACGGGTTTCGAGAGATACTTACTGGTCAGCTTGCGAACGAGCGCGATGCGCCGGTGCTGATCGCCGCTGGGGAGTGTGTCGATCCGCTTCTTTGCTTCTTCCAGCCGGTCGAGCGCCATCAGGCTGAGCGCGAAACGCTCGACATCCGGTGCTTCGAGACGCTGCTTGAGTTCTTCCGCGCGAACATAGCTGCGGATGACGTTCTCATAGTTCTCGGCACGCTGGAGCTTGCGCGCTGCCGCGGCCTCGTAGATCGAGCGTGCCGCGAGCAGGTAGTACCGCTTCTCGTCGGCCGGAGCGAGCTTGCCTTTTTCGAGCTCGGGCCAGACGTCTTCGTTGAGCAGCTTGAGCGCATCCTCAAACTTCTCGGCTTCCACGAGTTTCGTTGCCTCGTCGATCCGCGGCACGACGTCGACCGCGGGTCGCGCCAGGATGATCGCCCCGATCCCTGCCGCGAGCAGCAATCCCGAAAGGATCAGGACAGGCAGTTGCCACGCATCGCGCCAACTTGGGGGTGGAGCCTCGGCGGGTGCCGGCTCGGGAGGCGCTGGGTTCTGCTGCTGATCTGTCACGGCAACGATCCCAATAGAAGATGGAGCGCAGCGGGCGCCCATTTGATGAAAAACCGGCAACTTCTGCTCTATCGGGCCACGCCTCCGGGTCGCTTCAGCCCGAAAACCGGCTTTCGAGCGGGGAGATTCGGCGAGCCGGATTCGACCCGTGCAGCATCGTCAAGTCGCCGTTGTTATTGGCTTTGACGGTCGAGAAGCGTGTTCAGCCCCCTTCGAATCGCCCGGTCGCCGGGGGCTGGCCACGGCGCAGCACCACAACCTCGACCTTACGGTGAGGGCTTGGATAGATGCCTTCGACCCGCTTTGCCCGGACAACAACGCCCTCGGAAGTGGTGCGTGCCTCGAACTTCGTGAGCGCGAAGTCGCCCTTCTCGAAGCCGTAGCCTTCGCCCGAATCCTCGTACAGCTCGCCCGTTGCGAGTCCATGTTCGTCGAGCGCGACGATGAGCGTGAGCGGGTCGAGAGGGCGTTCGCCGTCGAATTGCATGACCGGGCCGACGGGCAGAATTCTGCCGGCGCGAACGAAAAGCTCGGGCAGGTTTTCATCGAGCACTTTGCTCCCCGGCTGCGATTCAGAGCCGACTTCGAGCAGCGGCAGCGCATACCAGGCCGATTCGCCGAGCGGAAGCTTCGCGAGCGCGCCGCCCGTTCCCGGTTCCCAGACGTTGCAGCGCACGAGCAGCGAATCACCGAGCAGGAAGGCGTCGTCCACGCTGCGGAGCGCGGGGTCGGACTTGTCGGCGAAGAAGAGCGGCCGCGCAACCGGAAGCCCGGTCATATGCGACTCGCGGAAGAGCGTATAAAAGAATGGCATCAGCCGGACCCGGCGTTCGAGCGCGAGACGGCATGTCCGTTCGCACTGCGGCCCGAAGCTCCACGGTTCATGCGGGACGCTGTCCTTCACGCTGTGTCCACGGGCGAAGGGAAGCATGGCGCCGATTCCCATCCAGCGTGCAAAGAGTGTCGCATCGGCGTTGTCGGCGAAGCCGCCGATATCGGGGCCGACAAACGGCTGCGCGCTCAACCCGAGGTTGAGCACCATCGGGATCGACCAGCGCAGGTGTCGCCAGTTGCTCTTGTTGTCACCCGTCCACGTCGCGGCATAGCGATGGCCACCCAGGAAATTCGAACGCGTCAGAATGAACGGGCGCTTTTCCGGATTGGCCTTCTGAATCCCCTCGCGGCTGGCACGCACCATCTGCATGCCATAAATATTGCGATATCGCAGGTGGTTTCCGGGGCCGCCGAGGTTTTCATCGGTTTCGTGCCAGTTGCTCTCGGGCATCTGCTTGTTCGGCACGTCGAAGACCGCCGGCTCGTTCATGTCGTTCCAGACGCCGTCGATGCCGGTTGCCATGTAGTCGGCGTAAAGCGAGGCCCACCAGTCGCGCGTGCGCTTCCGCAGAAAATCGGGGAAGGAGCACGGCCCCGGCCAGACTTTCCCGACAAAGTCGTAGTTCCAGCGGTTCTTGACGAAGTGATCGCCGTGCTTGCCGGTTCGATAGGCGGGATACTGATCGTCGGTCATCAGGCCGGGATCGATCATCCAAACACTCTTGAAGCCGATGCCATGGAGGTGGTCGTTCAGATCGCGCGGGTTCGGGAACTTGCCCGTGTCGAAGGTGAAGCAGCGGAAGCCGAACATGTAATCGATGTCCATCCAGATCACGCCGCAGGGGATCTTGCGTGAACGGAATCCTTCTGCAATCTCGCGCACTTTGGATTCGGGTTCGTAACTCCAGCGGCACTGCTGATACTGCAGCGCCCAGCGTGGCGGCATCTGCATGCGCCCGACCATGGCGGCAAGCTGGCGAAGCACGTCCGCAGCGTCGCGGCCTTCGAGAATGACGATTCCGGGGCTTTGGGTTTCCTTGGTCGTGTATCGCGCCGCAAAGAAGATCCCGTCGCGGAGGTCGACCACGGCGCGGTGCGTGGTCTCGTAGATCACGCCGAAGGCGGAGCCGTCTTTGCGAACCGCGAGCACCCAGGGGTGCGCCTGATAGAGCGACGGCATCGACTCTTCGTATCCGAAGCAGTCGGTTGTCCAGATGTCACGCTTGATGCCCTTGCGATTCAGCCGCCCGGGTTGCTCACCGGTTCCGTAGAGGCTTGTTCCGGGTTCAACATCGATATGGGCCGCATTCCAACCCTTGACCTGAGCGAAGCGAACGCCTTCGGGCGTGCGTCGCGAAGCCTGCTGCGATGCGGCATCGGTCGGGCGGTCCGATTCGGCGGGCTGCTTCGTATACGCCGGGAAGGGGACGCCAGGAATATCTCGAAACTGCGGATCGCGATAGCGGTGCCCGCCCTCCTGGAGCGTTCGCGCGACGCCGCCTCTCCATCGGGCCACATCTCGAACACGTGGGGCGCGGGAAAACGAGTAATCTTGGGGGGTGCGGATCATGAGAGTGGAGGGGGCCAGGGGTAAGAAATGGCAAGGAAACAGCCGGGAATGGGGCGTATCCGACGGCGAGAGTAGGAGACGGGAAGAAGAAACGGACGGACTGCAACGCCGAACGCATCATTCCCACTAAGCGGGGCGTCCGGGTCACTCTTTCCTCAGGCATTCCACGGAGGTTTCATGACGAGGCGGGCTACATTCCGATTCGGGGTCGTCGCGCTGGGCGCGTTCGCTGCTTCCTTTTTGCCAGGGTGCATCATCGTGGCCAACGGATCCGACAGCCCGCGATACACAGAAACCAGAACGGTTCGCGTCCCGATCGCTCCCGGCTCGGGCGTAGATGTAAAGACACGCAACGGCAGTGTCGAGATCGCATCGAGTGGGGCGGGGGAGGCCGAGGCGGTCGTGACGGCAACACTGCACGCGCGGACACAGGAAAGGCTCGACGAAACCAAGGTGATCGCCGAGGCGGTCGGGAACAGGATGGACGTTCGGGTTGAGTGGCCGAACAACCGGGCACAATCGGGCGAGGGATGCAGCTTCCGGATCGACACGCCGAATCCGACCAACATCAATGTCGATACCAGCAACGGGCGCATTTCGCTCCGCGACAGCGCAGGGCACGCCGAACTCGACACCTCAAACGGCTCCATCCGCGTGATGAACCACGCCGCCGATGTGAACGCGACCACCTCAAACGGGCGCATCGAACTCCGCGACATCGCCGGCGCTGCCGACGCGAATACCAGCAACGGAAACATCGACCTTGTCAACGTGTCCGGTCGCGCGTTCGCTTCGACATCCAACGCGTCCGTGCTCGTTCACCTTGCCGACAACTCGACCGGCCCCGTCCAGATCCGGTCCTCGAACGGCAGCATCGATCTTGCCATCGGACGCGACTTTGCCGGAGATCTCCGGTTGGCCACGTCCAACGGACGGATCCGCTTCGATTCTCCCGTGCAGGTGCGCGACATGGAATCAAACCGGTCGGCGACTCTGCGATTCGGCACGGGGGGCGCGGCATCCTCCGCCACCACGTCCAACGGGTCCATCACCATCACGTCGCACGCTTCGGCCGAGACGATGGTCCCGGCCACGACACGGTAACAATCGCGGAACGGCAAGTTTCACATCGGTCGGGAATGCTGTGTTCCATACAGGAGGTGGTCATGCGGATCGCTTTTGCCTCGGCGTTTGCGGCGGGTTCGATCGTGCTTGCTGCCAGCGCGCTCGGCGCGGAAACATTGAAAGAAGTTCGCGAAATCAAGGTCGCGACCGCTCCGGGGGCGGCGCTGACTGTCCGGACCGCAAACGGAAGCATCGAGCTCGTCCCGACCGACTCGAGCGAGTTGCTCATCAAGGCGACGGTCTCCGCGAAGAGCAAGGAAAGGCTCGAGGCTGTCCGAATCGTCGCTTCGAATGACTCCGCGACGGGGAATGACGTACACGTCGATTTTCCTCCCGTGGCAAAGGGGGAGGAAGAGGGTTGCTCGCTCGTGATCCAGGTCCCCCGGGCCACGAATGTGAAATTGGTCGCGTCGAACGGCGGGATTTCGATCAGCGGCACCGTTGGGACCGCATCGCTCGAAACGAGCAACGGCAGCGTGACCGTGAAGGGGCACGACGGCGCGGCAACCATCCGCTCATCGAACGGCTCGGTCATGGCGTCGGATATCTCGGGAACAGCCGCGATCACGACTTCGAACGGTCCCGTCACATTGCGTGGCGCACTCCAGCCCTTTCAGATCGAAACCAGCAATGGTCCGGTGCAGGTGACAATCGCTCCCGCGTTCGCCGGTGTTGTCTCCATCGCCACCTCGAACGGCAGAGTCGCATTCCCCAAGGACGCCAAGGTTGAGTCACAGTCCGGCAACAAGGGATACGGCACCGCCGAGGCAAAGATCTCAATTGGCACCGGTGGCGAGGCTTCGTCGATTCGCACCAGCAATGCCCCGGTGGACGTCAAGTCCGGCAGTTGAGCCGAAGTGCGCACCCTTTGCGCTGAAGGCGCGACCCACGCGCGATTCGCGCAGGAGCGGCCTGTGAAAACTCTCGCGGGTATCGGTCTGCGGCCGATTCACAAACGCGGCGCAGGATGTGCCGCGCCGTCGTCGCGCCGGTTGCGCACGGTCGAGAGAGGCCAGGATGGCCGAAGAAACTCCCACACCAGCCGATCCTACCCCAGAGTCCGTGCCGTCCGCGCCGGACGTTTCACCGACACCGGTTTCCGAGCAGGCCGAACAGGCCCTCGATGCTGCGCAGTCCGCAGTTTCTTCGCTCGCGAATGAAGCCGGAGTGCGGGGGCCGGGTATTGCCGGAAACAGCGCGGATGCCAAACCCGTCGATTTGCCCGCGTTCACCGGCGGTGCGGGAAACGGAGCACCGGCGAGCATCGATCTGCTCTCTGATGTTTCGTTACAGGTCAAGATCGAGCTTGGTCGTACCCGCATGCTTGTGGAAGATGTGCTTCGGCTGGCGGACGGGGCGGTCGTCGAGCTGGACAAGCTCGCGGGCGACCCGGTCGACATTTACGTCAACGAGCGGCACGTTGCGCGGGGTGAAGTGCTGGTTTTGAACGACAACTTCTGCGTTCGCATCAACGAGATTCTCGAATCGCCGGTGGATGCCAAACAGCAGACAAAGCAGGCGGGGTGATCGGGATCGATCGGGTGTGCGGAGCACACCTTTTCTACGACAGGAAGTCGCATCTGTGGGCCGCCTACTTCGCCATCTTGTGCTCAGCCTTTCCGTGCTGACCGCGCGGGCTGCGCCGGCGGATATCGGGCTCGGTCCAACGGCCCCAATGCAGGCGTCAATGCAGGCGGAGCTGCCGTCTGCTGCCGCGATTCCCGCGACCGAATCAAGGGCGCTGGGCTTACCAGGGCGGTCCTCGCTCAAGCCGGCGGTTCGCCCCGCACCGGCAGGAACCCCCGCAGCTCCTCCAACTTCGAACGTACTTCAGGGGATGGTCGGCCCGCTGGCCGTCGTGCTTGTTCTCATCGCGATGCTCGCCGGGGTTGTTGTTTTGGTCGCACGGGTGCGGGGAAAAATGGGCGGCGGAGCGAGTCTCGGGGCATCGTTTGGTGCCGGTGGACGCGCACCCGCGGGAATTCTCGAGGTGCTCGGAAGATACCCGCTCGCCCGCGGGCTCACCCTCGTCTTGCTGAAAGTTGACCGGCGCGTGCTTCTGCTCAGCCAGACCCGCAACGGGCGATTCGGCGGCCTTTCTCTTTCTCCGGTCTGCGAGCTCGATTCACCGGAAGATGTTGCTTCGATCTTGCTCAAGGTGCGGGAAGCAGACAGTTCTTCATTGACCAACAAGTTCGCGTCGGTCTTCCGATCGCTCGATCGCGAAGCGGCAGAGAAAGTCGAGAGCGTGGAGGTGATGACCTCGATCGCTCCGCCCGAGAATCTGCCCCGCAGGGCGAAGGGTGTCACGCACAAGCCGGTTCAGAACAGCGCCGTACCGGCAATGACAGAGCAATCGGGCACCGAAACCGCCGCGTCGATCCGGAGGCGGCTGGATGCACTGCGCGTTCCCGGCATGCGTGAACCACGCGGGGCAAAGCCATGAGGCTGCTGGCCGCGTGCATTCTTGCTGCTGCTTGTGTAATGCCGGGTCGCACGCTCGCGCAGCCGGTCGGTCCGCCGCTACCCGACTTGCGGGGCGGGGTCCCTGTCTCTTCGGCTGCAATCGGTCCGCAAGCGCCGCAGTTGCTGGAGCAGCTCGCAGCGATGGCGCCGGATGCCCGGAGCGCCGGGGGCATGAACCCGCTTGCGGTGATGGATGCCGCAGGAAGGGCGTTTCCCGGCGGTGCCGGGGGAAGTGATGCGCCCGGCTCCGCACTCTCCGCGCCGGTCACGATTCTGCTCCTGCTCACGATCATTTCGCTCGCCCCGGCGATCGTTTTGATGACGACCTGCTTTCCGCGCATCCTGATCGTGCTGGGGCTGCTGAAACAGGCGATCGGCGCGCAGGGCATCCCGCCGCCCCAGGTGATCACAGCGCTCGCACTCTTTATGACGATGATCGTGATGGCGCCGACCTACGACCGCGTGTACAAAGAGGCGATCGCGCCGTGGTCGAGCGGCCAGATCCGCGACATGGACACCTTGTGGCTCAAGGCCCGCCAGCCGGTGCGCGACTTCATGTTCGATCAAATCGAGGCGACATCAAACTGGAACTCGCTGTACATGGTTCTGGAGTACCGGGGAATCGATACATCCGAGCCCGAGCGCCTGACGCGGGCGGACGTGGACATGGTTTCGCTGATTCCGGCGTTCATGATCAGCGAGCTGAAGGCCGCGTTTCTGCTCGGGTTTCGCATCTATCTGCCGTTCCTCGTCATCGACATGGTGATCAGCAGCCTGTTGATCTCGATGAGCATGATGATGCTGCCGCCGGTCCTGATCAGCCTCCCGTTCAAGCTGCTGCTTTTCGTCATGGTGGATGGATGGCAACTGGTCGTCGGAGGATTGCTTCGCAGCTTCGTCGTGCCGGCGCATGCTGTCACATCCGCTGCGAGCGTGGTGAGTGGTGGGGGTGGTGGATGATCGATGAATCCATGCTCGATCTCGTGCGTCAGAGCCTTGTCATCACGCTCAAGATCGCTGCGCCCGTTCTGCTCGCGGGCATCGTCATCGGCCTGGTCATCAGCCTCATCCAGGCGGTGACATCCATCCAGGATCAGACGCTTTCGCTCGTTCCGAAAATCGTCGTCATGGTCATCGTCGCGGCGGTGCTCCTGCCGTGGATCCTCGGGCGTCTGGCGGAGTATGCCGTGGAGATTTTCTCGTTCTCGGCGTGATCGATTCGGTGAACACTGCATGTCGGAGATCGTGCTTTCCAACCTCGTCCCGTTCGTCCTCGTGGCGTTCCGTATCGCGGCGCTGTTTATCGCAACCCCGATGTTCTCGAGCACGATGATCCCGCTGCGTCTGAAGCCGTTTCTGGTGCTCGCCCTTGCCGCGGCAATCTATCCGCTGACCCCGGCGTGGCCCGTGCCACCGTCGATGACAATCGTGGCGCTTGTGCCGATGATTTTCGGCGAAATCCTGATCGGATTCGTCATCGGGTTTCTCGCCAGCCTGCCCCTGATCGCCTCGGAGACGTGCGGGATCATCGTCGGGCAGCAGATGGGATTCGGGCTTGCAAAGGTCTACAACCCGGAATACGACGCCGAGACCGACGTGCTCGGGCAGGCTCTGTTCTTCGTTGTGTTCGGCGCGTTCCTGGCGATGGGCGGATTGGAGAGCGTGTTCCGTTCGCTCGTCGCGACGTTCGAGCGCATCGGACCGGGCGGCATTGTCATGTCAAAGGCGCCGATCGAGACCATTGTCGCGGTTGCGACTTCCGGCCTTGAACTGGCGATGCGCATGTCGTTGCCCGTGGTCGCGGCGATCCTGCTCCTTGTTGTTGTCTTCGCGGTGATCTCCAAAACCATGCCCGCGATCAACATCATGAGCGTGGGGTTCACGGTCAAAGTGCTCGCGGGGCTCGCGGTGCTGACGGTCGCGCTACCCACGATCGCACGCGTCGCGGGAGACGAAACAGGCGAGGTGCTGAAGATCGTCGATGGCTGGGCGCACTCGCTCGGATCGCCGGTCGGAAGGCAGGGAATTTGATGGCGGACGAACTGGGCGAGAGAACGGAAGACCCGACCGGAAAACGCTACTCCGAAGCGCGGGAGCAGGGGCAGGTCGCCAAGAGTCAGGACCTTGCCGCGGCGATCGACTGGGCGGGCGTGCTCATCATGCTCCTGCTGCTTGGAAGCCTTCTGGTGAAGTCGATGGGGTCGGTCATGCGCAGGTCGCTCGAAGATGCCGGCGCGGAGGGCAGCCTTCTGCTGGGCAACATGACCTCGACGGTTCTGTATTCGGCCGGGCAGTCCGCGATCGCGGTGATGCCGTTCTTCCTCGCATTTGTGGCGGTCACGATCGCGGCACACTTTGCCCAGTACGGCGCACTGTTCACGAGCCAGCCGCTCCAGCCGAATTTCGAAAGGCTCAATCCGATCTCCGGATTCGGCAGAATCTTTTCCGCAAAGGGTGCCGTTCGCACGGTTCTCAGTCTGCTCAAGGTGCTGCTGGTCTCGGTCATCGCGTACGCCGTGATCGCGCCCGAGATGCCGCTGATCATGCAATTGCCCCAGTTGTCGCTGATCGGCGGATTGCACCGGATCTGGACGATGATGCTGGCGCTGGCCGGGTGGCTGATCGTCGTGCTGCTGGTCCTCGGCCTGGGTGATTTCATGTACCAGCGCTGGATGCTCAAGCAGGATCTGAAGATGACCAAGCAGCAGGTCAAGGAAGAACGCAAGAGCATGGATGGAGATCCGCAGGTGCGCGGGCGCCGCTTGCAGATGATGCGGGCGATTGCGATGCAGAAGGTGAATCAGACCGTGCCGCAGGCAGATGTGATTGTTACGAACCCCACGCACTTCTCGGTTGCGATCCGCTATTCGCAGGACGAAATGGCCGCGCCGCGGGTGATCGCGAAGGGCACCGATTTCATGGCGATGCGGATCCGCCAGCTCGCGATGATCAACAACGTGCCGATCGTGGAGCGACCCGCCCTTGCCCGCGCACTCTTCTACGCGATCGAGGTCGGGCAGGAAGTTCCGCAAGAGCATTACCAGGCCGTCGCAGAGGTGCTGGCGTACGTCTACCGGCTGGAAGGGCGGGCGGCATAACGACTGAATTCTGACCATGGCCAAGGCACCACCAAAACCCCGCAAGGTCTCGCCGGCTGTCGTCTCGGCGCCCGCCGTTTCCGGCTTGTCCGCCATGCCCGGGTGGATCCGCGCCCTGCACAAGCACCGCGGATTGCTGGTGCCGATTTCGTTCGTGCTGCTGCTGGCCGTCCTGCTGGTGCCGATCCCGCCGGCGATCATGGATGTCCTGATTTGCTTCAACATCAGCCTCGCGGTGATCGTTCTGCTGACGACGATCTCGATGAAGCAGCCGCTCGATTTCAGCGTGTTTCCGTCGCTGCTGCTCGCGACCACGCTGCTCCGACTCGTCATCAATATTGCGTCGACGAGGCTGATTCTCACGGCGAAGGCCGATTCGCCCGAAGCCGCCGCGGCGGTCGCCGGTCACGTCATCATGGCGTTCGGCGAGTTTGTCGCGGGCGATGAGCTCTTCGTCGGCGTCGTGATCTTTCTCATCCTGGTGATCGTGCAGTGGGTGGTGATCACCAAGGGTGCGACGCGCATCTCGGAAGTCGCAGCGCGGTTTACCCTCGATGCCATGCCCGGCAAGCAGATGGCGATCGATAGCGATCTGAACGCGGGCATTATCGACGAGAAGGAAGCCCGCAACCGCCGCGAGAAGATCTCGCAGGAAGCCGATTTCTTCGGTGCAATGGACGGTGCATCGAAGTTTGTGCGGGGTGATGCGATCGCCGGCATCATCATCACCGTGATCAACGTCTGCGGCGGATTCGCGGTCGGCATGCTCATGCGCGGCTGGGATGCTGGCCAGACGGCAAGGGTCTTTACCAAGCTGACGATCGGCGACGGCCTTACCAGCCAGATCCCCTCGTTCATCATCGCGATCGCATCGGCCCTGATTGTCACGCGCTCGGGCAGCAAGGAAGACCTGGGAGATCAATTGACCGGACAGGTAACGAGCCAGCCCAAAGGCCTCATTATCACCGCCGCGTTCCTGCTGCTGCTCTGTTTTACCCCATTGCCAACGATCCCGCTGCTCGTCACCGCCCTTGGCCTTGGCGGTCTTGCCTTTGCCATTTCGCGGACATCAAGCGCGAAGCTGGTTGCCGAAGCCGAAGCAGTAAGACAGGCCGACGCGCCTCCGCCTCCTCCGGTTGAGCAGCTGCTGAAAGTCGACACGCTCGAGATCGAAGTCGGCTACGGACTGGTTTCACTCGTCGATACCAATCAGGGTGGCGACCTGCTCGAACGAATTTCGGCGACGCGGCGGCAACTCGCCGCGGAGTTCGGGCTGGTCATGCCACCGGTGCGAATACGCGACAACATGACCTTGCAGCCAACCGAATACCGGATCAAGATCCGGAACAATCCAATCGCGATTGGACAGACTCGCCCGGGCAAGCTGATGGCGATGGATTCGGGTATCGCCAGCGGCCAGATCGGGGGCGACCCGACCAAGGAGCCCGCCTTCGGGCTGGATGCCTGGTGGATCGATCCGTCCCTGCGGGCTCGCGCCGAGACCATGAACTACACGGTCGTCGAACCGACAGCCGTCATGGCGACGCACCTTACAGAAGTGGTCAAACGCCACGCGGATGAGCTTCTCACACGCGAGGAAGTCGGCAACCTGCTGGAACAGCTCAAGGAAAAGGCCCCGAAGCTGGTCGAGGAAGTCGTACCGGGAATTCTCAAACCCACAGAGCTTCAGAAGATCCTGCAAAACCTCCTGCGCGAACGCGTGCCGATCCGCGACCTCGAGGCAATCCTCGAAGCGCTCGCCGAATGGGCTCCCAAGACCAAAGACCCCGAAGTCCTGACCGAATACGTGCGGAACGCTCTCCGCCGCAGCATCTGCGGCCAATACGCCAGCTCGCGCGACGGCGGCAAGCCCAAGCTCGTCTGCGTCACCATCGACCCCAGCCTCGAAGACATCATCAACGGCTACATCGATCGCGCACCCGGCGGCACGACTGTCAACATGCCGGCCCGCGTTGCCAACCAGATCGCCGAGCACGTCTCGCGTTCGATGCAGATGGTTCTCGCGGGCGGCCATCCACCGGTGGTGGTGGCCTCGCCTCAGGTACGAGCCGTGGTGCGGCAGATTCTCGAGCCCCACATCTCCGGCATCGCCGTCCTCGGCTACAACGAGCTCGTGCCTTCCATGGAAGTCGAGAGCGTCGCTCTGGTCATGCCGCCCGATTCGCTCAATCCGCAGGCGAACTCCCCGGCCATGGCCGCGTGATCGCGAGAATTGCGCCGAGGTCCTCAACTCTGCGCTTTCGCGGATCAACTTTGCGCCGGGTCTGCGCCGATAGATGGGTACGTTTTCGTGCCCGGGGCTTGGCCGCCTCAGGCACTCCCGCGATCACCAGAGGCACGGAGGCCCTGGCCCGCGGCGGACGGGCGCTTCGCCACGGATGGCATCGATGCAGCTCAAGACGTTTCGCGGTAATTCGATGGCCGACGCACTGGCCTCTGTTAAACGAGATCTCGGAAGCGAGGCCGTGATTCTTCACGCGCGGACCATTCGCGTCGGAGGCGTGATCGGGTTCGGTGCGAAGAATCAGTACGAAATCACGGCCTCGGCCGGTGCCCCCGGCTCCGATTTCAAGCAGTCTCGCATCGCAACCGAGCCGCGCCCGGTCGCCAAGCCGGTTGAAGTGGTCGCTCCGGCATTTGAGCCCGCCAAGTTCGCAAATCCGACCGCCGGCAAGATGGCGCTTCCAGAGCCCGTTGAGATTCCGGAAGTCGTCAAGCCCGAGCCGCCCGTCGTTCAAGTCCCCGTACCGAAGCAGGCCGTTCGAGCCGCTTCGGTCAGGCTTGCCACGCGGGCGGATCTCCGGCCGGCAACCGAGTGGGCCGCGCGCTCGGTCGACGAGGAACTGGCCTCCATCAAGCGGCTCGTTGGCCAGTTGCTTCAGGAGCAGCGGCTGGCCGCCGTCCGTGGTGGAAACTCCGGGGTGCTCTCAGGGATCGGAATGTCCGATCCGCTCTCCACCGCTCTTATTCGTCTGACCGACCGGCAAGTCTCGACGACGCTCGCGTCCGAGATCATCGGCGAAGTCCGCGACGCCCTCGAGCCAAGTGAACTCGAAGACGACACAGTCGTCCGCTCCATGCTGCTCGCGCGCCTGGCGGCCCGGATCAAGGTGACCGGCGGTCTGACTCCACCAAACGCCTCGGGTGGCACGCTGATCATCGGTGTCGTCGGCCCGACCGGCGTCGGCAAGACAACCACGATCGCCAAGATCGCCGCGACGTACAAACTTCGCCACAACAAGCGGGTTGGCCTTATCACCTGCGATACCTATCGCATTGCTGCGGTTGATCAATTGCGGACATACGCAAACATCATCGGCCTGCCCCTCAAGGTCGCGCTGACACCCATGGAAGTCACCTCCGCCAGATCCCAGCTTGCCGATTGCGATGTGCTTCTTGTCGATACTCCGGGTCGCGCGCCATCCGATCAGAAACGGCTCGACGAACTCCGGCGGTTCATTGATGCAGCGGGTCCGGCGGAAACGCATCTGGCGCTGGCTGCTTGCGCTGCCGAAGGTGTGATGCGATCCGCGGCACGGGCCTTTGGAAAACTCGGTCCCGATCGCGTACTCCTGACAAAGGTCGACGAAACAGACACGCTCGGGCCGGCGTTCAACGTCTTGTCAGAACTCAACTTGCCGCTTGCCTGCGTGACCACGGGCCAGGAAGTGCCCGACGACATGGAGGGCGCAACTGCCGAGCGCTTTGCCCGCTGGGTTCTCGAGCATCCGACCCACGGCACGGCGGCGATCGAAGCATGACCGCCTTTCAGATTCCAGCCCCAACGGCAAATGAACCGGACGATCAGGCGTCGCGTCTGCGTGAACTGTTCCGCACACGCGGCCCCGCGCCCGCTCCGGCGCCGACGCGGTCCGCCCCCGTTGTTGCGATCACATCGGGCAAGGGCGGTGTCGGGAAAACGAATCTGGCCGTGAACCTCGCCACGGTCCTTGGTGAAAAGCACCGGCTGACGCTCGTGGACGCCGATCTGGGCATGGCAAATGCCGACATCCTCTGCGGCGTGACGCCCTCGATGCGGCTCCAGCACGCGCTCCCTCTTTCCGATGGTTCCGTTCATGGCCGGACGGGGGCTCATCCGTCCGCCGGCATCAGCCTTGCCTCAATCGGGATGAAGACTCCGCTCGGGTTCACGCTCGTGCCCGGCTCGGTCGGGGTGGCGCGAATGGCCGATCTGCACGCGGCAGAACAGCGCCAGTTGCTCCGCGGGCTCGGTGCGCTCGAGGCGCGGAGCGATCTCGTTCTGCTCGACACCGGCGCGGGCATTTCGCCCGGAGTGCTCGGGTTTCTCGGCGTCGCCGATTTGGTGCTTGTCGTCGTCACACCCGAGCCCACATCAATCGCCGATGCGTACGCCCTGATCAAGTGTTTTCTGCAACGGTCCGAGGATTTGCCCGCCCGGGAGCGTGCCAACCGCGGGGCGACTCGACTCGCGCTGGTGGTGAATCAGTGCCGAAGCAAGTCTGAAGCCGAATCTGTCCACCGTCGAGTGCTCGGCGCCTGCGAGCGCTTTCTTGGCCTGCACGTTCCGTTGGCGGGCTGGATCGAGCGCGATGCCCGCGTGATCGACTCTGTCATGGCGCGAATGCCGGTGATCCGTTACGCGCCCACGACCACGGCCTGCTTCGGGATTCGCGCGCTCGCCACCGTGCTCGAAACTGAATGGATCGCGCAGCGGAGCGGCGAAACGAAGCCTGGCCGGTTTGATGCCCTGCGTCGAATGTTGCGGCTTCGCTCCAATTGAACGTCCGGCGGACAATCCGCCGATGGAAGACCGCGAATCCGAAGTTGTTGTGTGCGCGGAAGTTGCGCGTCCCGTGGTGACGGCAGGCAGGAAATACCGACTTGAAACGGTCTCCCAGAATCATTGCCGCGGCACTCGGTTGCTCCGCGTTCGCCATCGCTTGTGTGTCCGGTCTTGCGGCACACAACCCATCGAATGTCGTACTCACCCGGGCGCTCTGGGCGCTCGTCGCGTGCTATATCGCGGGATTGATTCTGGGAACGATCGGCGAAGTGATTGTCGCGCAGCACATCGAGAACTACGCGAAGAAAAATCCTGTGCCCGATGTGATGAGTCCTCCAAAAGAGCCTGTTTTGATAGCTGAACTCGCAGAAGATCAGTCTGGCGCGGGACTTCCATCGGGCGCTTCGGGCGCCGCGCAGCTTTCCCAAGTTGCCCAGGCGTCGCAAAGCGCGCCGGCCAATCGAAAAGCCGCGTAAATTTGCCCTGCCCCCCTTGCGGAGCGCGCGCAGCCTTGTATACTCCGCGTCGCACCGAGCAAGGATCGCTCGGTGTGTGTGAGTTTCCGGGGCGTTCGCTCCGGGGCTCGGGCGGGCGCGGCGCGGGCCACGAACGCTTCGACAATTCGTCGGTGGTCACATGGGTGACCAAGTTGGCGGTCAAGGAGCGACCATGTCAGCATTGAAATCCTCCGTCCGGGGCGGACCGCGTGGACGTTTCATCGTCCGGCACGCCGAACCGTCGAATCTTCCGACGCCGTTCGACAAGATTCCCATCAACGACGTCTGGAAGAAATACAAGAAAGATCCGAACGAGGCCATCAGGAACTTTCTGATGGAGCGTTTCCTTCACTTGGTTCGCTTCAACGCCGAGCGCATTCACGCGCGTCTGCCGGATGAAGTGGACATCGAGGATCTGATGTCCGCGGGCCTCTTCGGCCTGATGGACGCGATCGACTCGTTTGATCTTGAGCGCAAGGTGAAGTTCGAGACGTTCAGCGCCAACCGTATCCGCGGCGCGATTCTCGACGAGCTGCGTTCGATGGACTGGGTGCCGCGCCTTGTGCGCCATCGCACGGCCAAGTTCGATCAGGCCCGCCAGCACATCGAGATGGAACTCGGTCGGCCCGCGACCGATCACGAAGTCGGGGCGCGCCTCGGCATTCAGGGAGAAGAGTTCGACAAGGTGAAGCGCGACAGCAGCGCGGTTGGCACCCGATCGCTGAATCAGCGAGCGTTCCAGTCCGACGGCGGGCGCGACGTGCGTGAGATTGACGTCGTCAAGGATGATTCCCAGGTCAACCCGCTCGGCGATCTGCAGCGCCGCGACCTGAAGGAACTGATTACCAAGGGCCTCAGCCGCGCCGAGCGCCTCATTGTCATTCTCTACTACTACGAGGGCATGACCATGAAGGAAATCGGTGCCACCCTGGACCTTTCGGAATCCCGCGTCAGCCAGATGCACAGCTCGATCCTGGCCCGCCTCAAGGCCCAGTTGCAGCACCGGCTCAAGGAAATCGAAGAAGACTGAACCGCTCCGATCGAAAAAGACTGATCGCTCCAAGGCACGTCCGGGTTCCGGGCGTGCTTTTATTTGTGCGTGGAAAACGGGAGGCCTAACCGAGCGTGCATCGCGATCGGCTCGAACATCGAGCCCCGGGCGGAGCACCTGCATTCCGGTATCCAATCGCTTCGCGAGAAACTCACGCCAAACGGATCGGTGGTTGCGGTCAGCAGGTTTCTCGAAACAAAGGCCGTGGTGCTGCCGGGCCACGCACCGGGCTCGCCTTATCTGAACGGGGCGTGTGTGATCGAAACGCCGCGCTCGCCCTGCGAGTTGCTTGCGCTCTGCCTGGAGATCGAGCGTTCACGCGGGCGGGATCGGCATGCCGAGGGCCGGTGGGGGGCTCGCACGCTGGACATGGATTTGCTGCTCTTCGGCGCTCAGGTAATCCACGAGCCGGGGCTCGATATTCCCCATCCGCGGATGCTGGAGAGGCGGTTCGTTCTGGAGCCGCTTGCCGAGATCGCGGGAGACTGGCTGGTGCCGGGCACGGCGAAAAGCGTCCGGGAGCACCTTGACGCTCTTGAGCGCGAACAAACCGGTGATGGATCGTAAATCAGACGAACACGGCGGCAAGCCTGCCGCCACGCCCGCGTGACGCCAGCATGTAATTCTGAAGATTGCGACCCGGGCACGCCGTCTGCCCGAGTTCCTGGTGTGTATACACGCGGGAATTGGGAATCTTGTGGCGCTGCATGAGCGTGGCGACGAAAGCGTCGAGCGCCGCCGTCTGCTGGGGCGTCGGCCTCTGCATCTCGAAATTGCCCATGCACATGACGCCGATGTTGTGCTCGTTCTTGTCCTTGACGTGCGCACCCTGGTAGCCGAGAGGACGGGCCTCCCAGATGCGGCCCTGCGGATCGATGACGTAGTGGTAACCGATATCCGCCCAGCCCTCCCGCAGGTGGCTCGCTCGGACCTGGTTCAGTCTCGCAACCGCATCGCGCTGCGTCCGGACGTTGTCCGACCGAATCGCATCGTGATGGACAGTGATCCGGTTCACGCCGTTCATCGGGTTTGCAAGCGACCGAATGACGCCGGCGTTGGTCCAAGCGCTCCGGGGCATCACGTTGGACGGCAAACCGTAAATGGCAGAGGACTGCGCAGGTGCCGGCGCGGCACCGACGGACTTCGGGGGCAACTGCGGAAGCGCCGAAAGCGTTGGGTTCCGTTCGTCGGGCCAGACCGGGCTGGGAAGATCGCTCGATTCGGATTGCGAGGGACCGGACTGGCAGGCCGCAAGGACGAGCGCAGCACCCGCCAGCAACCCACCCGCCAGCACATCGCGGCGATTCAACGGGCCGCCGAGCAACGGTGAATCCTGATCGGGCAATTCAATATCGTGACTCATTCCAAGCCCTCTCCGGGGATCATGTGCCGTGCGCTGTGAATCGTAACACCAGTGTTTCGGTTCGCGGCACATCCGGGCCGCATATTCCCGCCGATTCTGTTGAAGTCGAGGCCGGAAATTTCGGGTGGCATCGACCTCGCCCGGGGAGACGCCTAACCCTTGAGGGTGTTGACACCACTCCTCGCACAAGCCGCCGACCCCATCCCGCCTTCAAACGCCGTTCCATCGCAGCTCGGGCCGGGGATCATCCTCCCGCGATTTCGCCTGGATTGGGACATGGTGGCCGTTTGGGGACTGAAGGTCGGCTTCGTCCTTCTGATCCTCGTGGCCGCCTGGGTGTTTTCAGGCTGGATCCGTTCCGCCCTGAAAAGGGGGACAAACCGGGCACACCTCGATCCGACGCTCAGCGCTTTTTTCGCCAATCTCGCCAAGTGGTCGATTCTCACTGTCGCCGTCATCACGAGCCTCGGGGTTTTCAACATCCAGCCGGCCAGCTTCGCTGCGGTCATCGCGGCTCTCGGCCTGGCGATCGGCCTGGCATTCCAAGGCACGCTGTCGAATATCGCGTCGGGTGTCTTGCTGCTGATTTTTCGACCCTTCAAAGTCGGGGACAGCGTGGTGATCGCCGGGCAGGCGGGGATTGTGAACGAGATTGATCTGTTCACGACGGCCCTCGATACGGCGGACGGGCGGCGTGTCATCGTTCCCAACGCCCAGATCGCCGGAGCGGTGATCGACAATCAGAGCCACCACCCGCGACGGCGGGCAGAAGTGTTGCTCGCGGTCGCGGCGGGTTCGCCGGTCGAGGCAACTCGGAAAGTGCTCGAGAGGGCTGCGAGGGAAGCGATCGACGGGGCTGGCGGGCTGGATATTCCGCCCCCGGAGATCGCGATGATTGATCTCGGCCGCGCGAGCGTGCAATGGGCGGTGCGGGTGTGGGCGCCGCGCGAGAAGTTGGGGGCGGTGCGGATGCAGATGCTGGAAACCACGAAGCGAGAACTGGACGCGGCGGGGATTCGACTTTCCAACCGCTAGTTCGACTTTGACGTATTCAGCGTTCGGAGCCAATCCGCCCAGATCGCGAGCACCAGCAGCATGTAGAGCCTTTGCGAGTGATCGCGTTTGCGATCCATGTGATCGGCGATCATCTTCGCGACGAACTGCCGGTTAATCTTGAGGCCGAGCAGGTCTTCCGGAAATGGGTCGGCGGAGTTGAGGGTGTCGAGCAGCAGTTGCTTCATGCCGCCGTAGTCGGTGCGGAACCACTCGCCGATCGGGATGGAGAAGCCCATTTTGGGCCGGTTGACGATTTCGTCGGGGAGGTATTTGCGCGCGACGGCTTTGAGGAGGCCCTTGCGTTCGCCGTCGGGCATGAGCACGTCGGGGCGGACGCGGATCATGCGGTCGACGAGTTCGCGGGCGAGGAATGGTGCGCGGACTTCGAGGGCGACCGACATGGAGGCGGTGTCGGTCTTGCGGAGAAGGTCTTCGGGGAGGTAGAACATCAGGTCGGCGCGCAGCGCCGTCATCTCCGCAAGCGGGTCGTCGCGTGTGCGGCCCGACATGACTAGCCCGAAGTGTTTCCGTGACTCGACCGCGAACTCTTCGCCGACCAATGCACGGAAGATCGATTCAGGAAAAATCGCCATCAAGTCTTTGTAGCCGTAGTTCGCGGCGGCATCAAAGAAGCGTGCGATTCTGCGGCGGGCAGAAGAACCTGCGGAGGGCCCGCCCATTGTCCTTGCGATGCCGCTATTGAGCGATCGAGGAAGGCGTTCTGCATAAGTCAGGGCAGCGAGCGCACGATGCCGCTCGTATCCGAGAAACAACTCGTCCCCTCCATCTCCGCCCAGCGCCACCCGAACCGAGCGCCGCGCAGCGGTGCTGACCCAATACGCGGGCAGCAGCGAGCTATCGCCGAATGGCAATCCCAATTGAGCGATCAGGGCCAACAGGTCTCGGCTCGGGTTTGCATCACAATCAAGAACATTGTGACGCATACCGAGAAGCGACGCGGTTTGGGCAGCGGCTGCCGACTCATCGAACCGCTCGTCGGGCATTCGTACCGTAAAACACTCTGCTTGCGCGGATGCTTCTCGTGCGTACGCAGCAACGAGTGAACTGTCGATTCCGCCGGAAAGAAAGATTCCGATCGGCACATCCGCCTCAAGCCTCGAATGCACGCTGCATCGAAGTAAAGAATCGACCGTTTCTGCTAGAGCGGTGTTCGATCGGTGTTCAAGTGCAGCCCCCCAATGCCCCCCCCAGTGCGCCGCGTCGCTGTTCGTCTTTAGCGGCGGTGGATATTCGATCGCTGCTCCATGCGTCGTTCGAGACCAGGTTTCGAGTGGCCAGACTTGATCCCAGCCGAATCGCAACCAAGTTGCAACGCGCAGCGGATCGAGAATGTCGAAGGATTTGCTCTGCAGGCGTCGTCCGATTGCGAATATGCCCGGTGGCGAGCTTCCGAAAACTAGACTGTCGTCTAATTGGACGCTGTAAAGAGGCTTCTCGCCGAAAGCATCGCGTGCCAGCACCACGCTACCTACATGGGAATCCCACAGCGTCAGGGCAAACATCCCATCGAGCTTCGCGAAAAGCCCGTGCCCCCATTCCCTCCATCCGTGAATCAGGACTTCCGTATCGCTGTGATCGGTGACGAATACATGCCCCGCGGCTTGCAATTCTCGCCGTAGATTCCGGTGGTTGTAGATGCACCCATTGAAAACGACCGCCACGCGGTGCGATCGCTCTCGTTCAGGAAAGCCCGGTCCACGTTCGGAAACCATGGGCTGGTGCCCGTCCGCGAGGTCGATGATCGCAAGCCGCCGATGCACAAACGCAACATCGACAACCGACCCATCCGGCCTCGTTGCCCGATCTCGAAATCGGCCGCAGCCATCCGGTCCGCGATGCTTGATCGACTCGTCCAGTACGTCGAGCCAGGATTCTGGAATGGCAACTTCAGGCGGCGGCGGGGGCGTCCCGGGTGGATGAACCTTCAGAATGCCCGCGATGCCGCACATGCAGGGAGAGTAGCGGAATCTGGCCGGGTCACACCTGTGCGGATTGGTTCGCGATCAGTTTCGCGTGGCGACGCTCTTCCAGCATCATCCAGAACGTGTGGATGATGCGCGAGCTTCCGATACCGATCACGCCGCCGATCGCGGTTGCCCATCCGGCGCCGATGCTCGTGTACTCGATCAACTGGTGCTGCACCACCAGCCAGATGATGTAGAGCATGGGGCTGAGAATCGCCCGTTGCATCTGGACCAATCCAGCATCGTGGAGGAATGACATCCCGCGGTAGGCCGGGTTGTGGCTGACGAGCTTTCGGAAAGGGCCGTGGTTCGCCAGATAATGGAGGCAGAAGTAAATCGAGAAATCGAAGATAACGTCGAGGAAAAACGTGATCGCCGCAATCGCCTTGCCGTTCTCGATGAACCTGGTCGAGTGGATGAAGTGAACGCAGATCGAAACAGGGATTAGCGCGAGAAGACCCGCCGCGATGATGTTGACGTTGACGTTGACGATCCGCCTCGCGTACCAGTGCGCCATGGCGCGCAGCACAGGGTTGCTGATCGGGTGTATCTCAGCTCCGGGCGTGGACGCGGGCACCTGCGGACCGGATTGTGTCCGGCGTTCCGAATTTGGAGAGGTGTTGGGGGCGTCACTCATGCCGCGGGGGATGGTACGGGTCGTCGCTTCGGAGACCAATATCAAGCTGCGATCGGTTCAAGGCGTGCGGGAATCTCGACTATCTTCCGGTTTGTTTCAACGCCAGCCGCCGCTTCGCGGTTCGCACCGCGGCGGGGGATTGATCGCATCCGATCGGCCGCCTCCCCAGATTCGCCGCCGCCACCAGCGTGGTTCCGCTGCCGCAGCAAGGGTCGAGTACCGTGCCGCCGGGTGGAGAGCACGCCTCGATCAACAATTCGAGCAGGGCCAAGGGCTTTTGCGTCGGATAGCCCGTTCGCTCGGCGGCCATGTTGTTGAGCGACGGGATGTCGATGACGTCCGTGGCCTTTTTCGTCTGCCCCTTCATGCGGCGGCTGGTCGCGGGCACGCGGGGCGGCTTGAAGTAGTACTTCTTGGGGTCGAGGCAGTAAAAAAGGATGTCGTCGTGCTTTCGCGCGAAGGAGCGGGGGGAGGAGCCGCCGAGGCCGTACGTCCAGATGAGGTGATTCACGAAGCGATCGGGACCCAGAAGGTCATCGAGAAGCAGGCGGACGTGATGAGAAGTCCGGTAGTCGACGTGCAGGAGGATGTTGGCTGTTGGCTTCAGCGCGGGGAGCGTTGCCATGAGGCGATCCCGAAGCCAAGAGACATACGAAGCGGTCGTCGGCCAGGAGTCTTGGTACTTGGCTGAATGCCCGCGAGTGCCCAACTTGGCCTTGCCCGTGTTGAAGGGTGGGTCGGCGTAAACGAGATCGATGCTCTTCGGCGCGAGCGATGCCGCGTGAACGAGCCAGTCGGATTGAGTAATCGCTGCTTCAGGCACTCGCAGGCACTGTACACGCGATGCCGCGGCGCGTACCTTCTCACCCTCATGCCACGCACCAAGCTCCCCATCCGAACCCGCGCCAATTCCGACAAGCACGATCTGTACGAAAACGCCGTCCAATGTTCCGAGGCGGAACTCGACTTCGTCGACTCGACGTACAAGAAGATTCGGGGCAAGCGTGCCAAGGCGCTCCGCGAAGATTTCTGCGGCACCGCCGCGACTGCGTGCGAGTGGGTCAAACTCCGAGCGGGAAATACCTCTGTGGGCGTGGATCTCGATGGCCCGACGCTCGCAAACGGCACCAAGCGGCACGTCGCCAAGCTCACCGACGAACAGAAGAAGCGGATCACGCTTCAGCAGCGCAATGTCCTGAATCCGACAGGGCCGGGAATTGGAGTCGACGTCGTCCTGGCGATGAATTTCAGCTACTGGATCTTCCAGACCCGCGAGCTCATGGTCGAGTACTTCCGCGCGGTCCGAAAGTCCCTCGCGAAGGACGGCGTGTTTTTCGTCGATCACTACGGCGGCGCGGACTCGTATCTTGAAATCAAGGAGCGCCGCCGCATTGGCGGTGCGCGACGCGGCTACACCTACGTCTGGGATCAGGCGCATTACAATCCGCTGACCGGCATCAAGACCAACCACATCCATTTCGAGTTCAAAAAGGGGCCGGCCTGGAAAAAGGCCTTTACGTACACCTGGCGGCTCTGGTCGCTCGTTGAAATCCGCGAGCTCCTCGCCGAAGCCGGATTCAAGAACATTACCGTCTACTGGGAAGGCGATGATGGTCGGGGCAGCGGCGACGGAGTCTTCAAGAAGACCACCCGCGGCGAGGCTTGTCGCTGCTACATCGCGTACATCTCGGCCGAAAAGTGAATCGGCGGCGGCTGCTTTCGCGAACTCCCGAAGGGAGCATTTCCGCTTCGAGGCGGCCTCGCCATTCCTAGAGTTGAGTGCGAATGCAGCAGATCCTGCACACCATCGGCGCCGGGGACGATCTCACAGAGATCATCAGCGCATTTTTGGGCCGGGTCAGCAGCATTTTCGATGCCCAGCTCGAGTCAGATCTTTCTCCGGTTGCGGTGCTGGTCAAACACGTTGAGGCCTACCGGGGCAAAATGCTGCGGCCGACGTTGGTTGGCCTTTGCGGGCTCGCCGTCAGGCCAAGCGTCGAACTCACCCGCGAGCACGCCGTCATTGGCGCAGTCTGCGAAATGGTCCACATGGCCACGCTTGTGCACGACGATGTGCTCGATGAGGCGGAGACGCGGCGCAAGGGATTGACAGTCAATCGCCTTCGCGGAAACGAACCGGCGGTGATCTTGGGCGATCTTCTTATTGCCGCGAGCTACCACCTCTGTTCGCAGTTGCAGGATCAGCGGGCGGCCCTTGCAGTCGGCCACGCCAGCATGGTGATGTGCCAGGGCGAACTGCTCCAGCTTCACCATCGCGACGATTTCGCACTCGACGAAAAGACGTATTTCGCGATTGTCGAGCGCAAAACGGCGGCCTTGATTGCCACCGCCTGCGAACTGGGTGCGGCACGCAGCGGCGCGACTCCCGACGTTTCCACCAAGCTCGCCAGTTATGGCCGCAGCCTCGGCATCGCCTTCCAGATTCAGGACGATGTGCTCGACCTGACCGGCGAAGAGGAAGTGGTGGGGAAAACGCTGGGCAAAGACCTCGAAAAGGGCAAGCTGACGCTCCCCTTGATCCACCATCTCGCCAGCGTGACCGGCAAGGAGCGCGGAAAATCGCTTCTGCTGCTCGAAGAGGCGTGCGAGGGGCATGCGACCTCGGCGGATGCAGCAGTGGCGCTGCGTCAAGCAGTGATCGAGACCGGCTCGCTCGATTACGCCCGGTCGGTCGCTCTACGGCTGGTCAGCGAAGCGAAGGCCGAAATCGCCGCGATCGA
>JAEUJD010000086.1 GCA_016793015.1 Phycisphaerales bacterium | reverse complement strand
ATCGCGCAAGATCGCGGCAGCCGCCAGCGCATCCCGCTTCTGCTTCTTCTGCCCCCGCGTCATCCCGCTCCGCGACATCGACCAATCCGCTTCCACCGACGTCAACCGCTCATCGTGATACACAACGGTGCGCCCCGTCTGCTGCGCAAGCGCCTCCCCAAACCCGCGGCACTTCTTCGCCTGCGGCCCCTCGCTGCCATCCATATTCAGAGGCAATCCGATCACCAGCACATGCTTCGACCCACTCGTCGCCGCGCCCAGATGATTCTCTATCGCCGCGATCAGCATTCGCCGCAATGCCTTCCCGCCATCCGCCCCGATCCCGCACTCAATCACTTCCAGTGGCGACACGAGCCCCGTCTCGCGATCCCCAAGCGCGAGCCCCGTCCGCTTGTCCCCAAGATCAATTGCTAGGTATCGCATAGTCACCGAGATCAAGCCCGCCGCGCGTTTTCAGTTTCCCGATCTCCGCGTTCCGTTTCCGCCTCCCAATCTCCGCGTTGCGCTTTCCGATTTCCGATTTGCGATTTGCGATTTGCGATTTGCGATTTGCGATTTGCGATTTGCTTCCGATTCAACACCCACTCCGCACTCCGCATTTCCTACTTCAGCCTCTCCTCCACCATCCCATGCAAATTCTTGAGCTCCTCCGCCTTCCCCCGCGGCATGATCAGCGTCGCATCTTCCGTATGCACCACAATCAGATCATCCACGCCAAGCAACGCCACCGTGTGCTTCTTCCCGCCGTTCACGATCAGGTTGTTCTTCCCCTGCTGAATCAGTGAAGCCCCGCTCCCGTTCGCCGTCCGATTCCCCGCCGCATCCGGCGTGAGCGTCTCCCCGTAACTCGGCCACGACCCGACATCGAGCCAGTTCACATCCATCTGCACGGTGCAAACCGAGAAGTCCTTGTCCTTGCTCGCCGGCTCCATGATCGCGAAATCCACGCTGATCTTGGGCAAATTCGGGTACACCCGCGCAATCGTCTCCTGCTGCGTCTTGGTCCCCCACGCCTTCTGAATCTCCATCATCCCCGCGTGGCTCTCGGGCTTGAACTTCTTGAGCGCCTCCAGGAAGGTTGATGCCTTCCACACGAACATCCCGCTGTTCCAGTTGAACGAGCCCGATTGCAGGTACGCCTGCGCCCGCGGGAGATCCGGCTTCTCCACAAACCGCGCGACATGGAACGCCAGCGACTTCCCGTCTTTCTCCGCACCCGCCACACCCCGAATCGGCGTCCCGCGCTCAACATACCCGTACCCAGTCGCCGCAAACGTCGGCTTGATCGAGAACGTCACCAGCCGCTTCGGGTCCGCCTCAACCAGCTTGTACCCAAGATCCATCCGCTCGCGGAAAACATCCTGGGGCTCGATGATGTGATCCGCCGTCAGCACCGAGAACACCGCGTTCTTGTCGAGCTTCTCAAAGATGGCCGCAGCAAACCCAACCGCATTCACAGTGTCGCGCCCGATCGGCTCGCCCATGATCCGCTCATCCGTGAACGCCGGCAGATCGCGCTTGATGACCGTGCGAAACCCCTCGCTCGTGCAGATAAACCGCTTGTCGGCAGGGACAACACCCTCCAGCCGATCCGCGGCAATCTCAAGCAGGGATTTCGCTTCCGGAGCCCCCTCCCCGAGGGAGGGGGTTGGGGGGTGGGCGCTCTTGTTCTGATTCGGCGCCTTCGACTCGCCGTCGCCCGCACTCTTGGCCTGAATGAACTTGATGAGCTGCTTGGGCATCTCCTTGCGGCTCATAGGCCACAACCGAGTACCCGCTCCTCCCGCCATGATCATCGCGTATCGCATGGGAGGGGAAGATATCGACGATCAGACGAAATTGCCACGAATTCCAGAAAGATTGGTCCCCTTCACGCCCTTCGTTTGCACGTCAAGAAAGCTTGAACGTCCAAGACGGCCTTTGCGCTCGGGACGCCGGTGCTCTGCCTTCGCAGCCGCAAAGCGGCGACCGCGGAAAGCGTGGGGCGCAAGCCCCACGTACGACCGCCCAAATCCCCAAAGCCGCAACGCGGCGACACTTTCACATTTCGCAAGCGCCCAATCTCACCACTTCGCTACCGGTACACTCGAAAAGCCTCGCGAGAAAACACCGCCGCAATGGAAATGGAATGGCCTCCAGTCTCCCGCAATTTGATCCGGTCGCCATTAACGCAAAGCCCCCCGCTCTGAAACTGACGCGGTTCTTTGTTCTCGCATTCCTCGTTTTTTTTATCATCGATTTCGTCAGCATCTTCACCGCGAGCGCAATCGCAGGCTCCAACTGGATGCTGCAGTTGAATGGGGGATGTGTCGAATTCAGTCTCGGGGAGCCCGTGCCAGGCGCATCGGGAGGCGCCATCCGCTTCACATTCTGGTTTCCGATCTGGAACCCGACATACTTCTACTTATCCGGCGGAAAGGGCCCAGCTGTCTCCTTTGTCCTCGTCTTTCCCATCTGGATTTTCAGCCTTCTGTGTGCGGCCATGGCGCTGATCACCTTCCATCGAGGCGTCTGCCGCGCCGATCTCTGCTCGAATTGCAGATACGACATCCTTTCGCAGTCGACAAACACTTGCCCCGAATGCGGCAAACCAATCTATCCGGGCATCGCTCAGCTTCCAGCATCGAAATCGCTGAGAGGCTTTGCAAGCGTCTACAAGAACATCATCGTCGTCTCCGCTTCGCTGACGGGCCTTGGCCTGGCTCTCGTGCTCGGCATGCGTGTGTTGATTTGGACGGGCGAAAAGGAAACCACACTCATAATCCCAACGGGCTATGTAGGCACCGTGGTATTTGTGGAAGACGAAAAAGGCGTCGCGCCCGAAGGGAGTTGGGGTAGACACGTGTACCGCGTTCCAAACTCCGGCGTACTTCGCGTAACAGACATCGCGGCGGTAAAACACTACCCAAGCACGCCATCGACGCGCATTCATTTCATCTGCCGTGAAGAGGACGGAACGGAGATTCAGACCGAAGGCCCCCGCACCAACGGCAAAAAGTGGTTTCGCATCGATGGTCCTTACGGCCAACCCGGAATCTCAATCGCACAATTCGGTCTCGGCTCCGAATATCTTCCGCGGGAACTTCGAATCTCGCCTGAAGAGGAGCAGAAGCTCCGCGAAAACGGTGTCCCGTCAGATTTCATCGCGCCGCACAGGCTTCTGAAGAAAGGCGAGACGTTGCCCAAGGACGCTGGTCGGCCATAGCCGGTCCCTTTGTTCAACCTCTCCGTGTTGGATACTGCGCATATTCCAGAAGTTACCCGTCTTGTACCTGATCGCCCCGCGATTCCGTGGGCGCTGCACCCCTTCTCTTCAACGCCTCCCTCAACAAAAACTCCATCTGCGCATTCGTCGACCGCAGCTCGCTCTGCGCAAGCCGATTGATCTGCTCCCACAGATCCGGCGGTATCCGAAGCAAAATGGACTTGCGCTCTTCAGCCATCAATCCCGTCTTCCTTCAATCGCCCCTCACGCCCGGCAGCGACGTTTCCTCTCTGTATCTATTTGGCCCTTTGGCCCTTTACCTTCTGCCATTTGCCATTTGCCATTTGCCCTTTGCTATTCGGCCCTTTCTCTCCGCTCACCCGCCATACAGCGTCCCCGCATTCACCACCGGCTGCACCCCGTGATCGCCGCAGAGCACGACCAGCAGATTGCTCACCATCGCCGCCTTCCGCTCATCATCCAGCTTGACCTTGCCGCCCTTTTCCAGGTGATCGAGCGCCGATTCAACCATCCCCACCGCGCCCTCGACGATGCGGAACCGCGCCGCGACCACCGCATCCGCCTGCTGCCTCCGCAGCATCGAGCCCGCGATCTCTGATGCGTACGCCAGGTGTGAAAGCCGCGTCTCTTCGATCGCAACGCCCGCCTTCGCGACGCGCTCCTGCAGTTCCGTCGCGAGCGCCTTGCTCACCTCATCCGTCGCGCCGCGAAGCGAAGTCTCGTGCTCCACGCCTGTGTCGTACGGATACACCGATGCGAGGTGCCGCAGCGCCGATTCGCACTGCGTGTCCACAAAGCTGCTGAAGTCCGCAACATCGAACGAGGCCCTTGCCGCGTTCTCGACCCGCCACACGACAACCGCACCGATCTCGATCGGATTGCCCCGGACATCGTTCACCTTGATCGTCGGCGTCACCATGTTGTTGGTGCGGAGCGAAATGCTCGGCTTCTTCGCGAACGGATTGATCCACCAGAACCCCGACGTCTTCACCGTCCCCTGATAGCTGCCAAAGAAGATCACCACCCGCGCCGTGTTCGGCTGGATGATCGTCAGACCCGTCAGCATGATGATGTTGAAGATGAAGAGAAACACCATCGCGATCGACAAGGCCTGGTACCCCCACCACGGACGGGGGATTCCCTCCGTCATCTTCACGCCGTACACGAAGGCCGCGACGATCGGAAAGAACGCAATCAGACCGAGCGCCAGAAACGGCCAGCCTCGAAACGTCTTTGCCGCAAACTCGTTGGTCATCGAATTCTCCTTATCCACCCCGGGCGAGCCCTCGCGGTACCTGCCACGGTATTAAAATGATATCACATTGATAGGATCTGAGCGTCAACAATTGCGGCCAGACCAAAAAATCGCTCGAAGTGCCTGCCGCCGTTGGTCTTACAGAAATACCGTACAAAATCCGTTTTTGTGGCTTGCAATACCAATCAAAACCCGTATTCTATCTGCCATGGAAACCCTTAAACCCACCCCGATCGAGCTCCCGCCGCCGGGCGACGAAGCGTCCATGCTCGCTTTCTACCTCGAAGGCATTCCGCTCGTCCAGATCGCCCGCGCGCTCCGAGTCGGCATTCCCACCGTGCTCGACTTCATCCGCGAAGAGGATGTGCGTGCGTGCATTCAGCAGTACGAAGAAAGCATCGAGCGCCAAACGCGCCTCTTCGCTCTCGGCTCCCGCATCCCCGCGATGGCCACGCTCCGCGAAGTCTGCGCCAGCCAGGGATCGCTCGCCGAACGCCGCCGCGCCGCCTCCGATCTCCTCCGCCAATCTCATGCGGCAGACAAACCCGCCAAAGGCCGCCGTTTCGGCCGAACCGCGCACAACACCCCCACGCCCGAAAAGTTCATGCCCAATCCAGACGCCCCTTGTTCGCCCGACATTCCGCGCGAGGTGCGCCCCCTGGAGCCGTACGAGATGACGCTCGATTTGAACTTCAAGCCACCAGCGGATTCGCAACCCCCATCGTCCACAACCGACGGTTCATCCACCGAACTCGATCAACCTCCCGCGTCCGAGCCGGATCGAACGCCCATCCAAAGCGAATCGCCAACGCCCACCCCTGCGCCCACACCAGCGCAAACAGCAGCGCAAATTGAAAGCGCGCCGCAAACCGAAGGCTCCTTCATCGCAGAAGAACACACGGCAAGCTGGCACGCGTTCGATCGCGAAGAACCAATCTCCACCGCGCCATCCCCCGAGACGCACGCTGCAACTCCAAATCACACGCAATCAGCACCGGAAATCGAGGAGCAGCCACTCGAGCCGCAGCCAATCGAGCCGCAGCGGGTCGAACCGAGGCCGCTCCTCGTCAGACAACCACCAACAGGCACCCCGTCCCCCTACGACTCTTTCTGCGCGCGAGAAGTTTCCACCCCCCTCCCCGACGCAGTCCCTGTCGCCGCGTGACGTCGTGCCACCGCTCGTGGTTCCTCCACGAGCGGTGCGTCTTCCGCACTCCGCGCTCCGAGTTCCGCGCTCCCTCACCCACCCGCGAACACCGCAGCAACCAACTCATCCGCCGTCTTCGGCGCCGCACGCCCAGCGCGTGCGCTTCTTTCTTGCGCCAGCGCCACTCTCCGCTCCGCCTCGCCCCGCGTCTCGCCCAGTGTCGTCAGCACCGTCACCGCTTCTTCCGCGATCGGGCTCAAGCGCGCCGCGCTCGGCATCGACCCCGCCTTGATCTCGAGCGACCCAAGCTCCTGCTCGCTCAGGAAACTCTCCACCTTCCCATGGAGCTCCGCGATGATCGTCTCCGCCATCCGCTTCCCGATCTCCGGCAATTTCACAAGCGCCGCGGCATCCTTCGATGCAATCGCCCGCGCGATCACAGCAGGTTCAACCGCCATCGCCCGCAGCGCCTTCTTGTTCCCGATCCCCTTCACCGTGATAAACACTTCAAAGAACGCGCGGTCCCGCGCCGCCGTAAACCCGATCAATCGCGGGATAAAGCTCGTCCCCTGCCCCTGCCCTTCCAGATATTCCAGCGTGCTGAACGTCACCGTCTGCCCGACCCGCGACGCCAGCGACTTCGCCACATATGCCGGCAGCAACACCTCGCGCGCGCTGCTGCCGTCCGCGGACGCAACGACCGCTGCGGTTTCATGGACCGACTCGAGTTTTCCCGTCAACCGGCAAAGCATGCCGCACAAGATAGCAGCCGCCCCCCCAACACCCGCGCAAAGCCCGCCGATCTCTCGCCATCCGATCCGCTCACAATCCCCCGCAACCCAGCGCGAACCCGAAGCGTTTGGCGTGCCTATAGTTCCTTCTCGCCAGTGGCCTCATGAGCACTTTCGGCTTGAGCCTTTTGCCCTTACGGCAGGCTCGCCCACCGATCGTCCTGGGAATCTGCTGGCAGCGGCTAGAGCTTTTTCTAGTCGCTCCACCCCAGTACGGCACGACTTGTTCCAATCGTTTGGTTCAGGAAACGCCCGAAACATTCGTCCGCTTCGGCCTTGCGCCGGCGGCACGAAGGAGTTCTGTCTCTTCATGCCTCATTCTCGTTCCTCGTCCAGCAACAACTCGGGCCATTCCAACCACGCGCACCGCGCCAAAAAGCCTTCGAATCCGAAGGCCCACGGCAGCAGTTCGCACGGCGGCAATTCCCGCGGCCACTCGAACGGCCAATCGCACAGCAAGCCCCAGCACCGCTCCGGCGGCTCGTCGTACGGCGCAAGTCGGCCGCACGGCACGCACGGGTCCCAGCAGTCCCGCGATTCCTACGGCGGCAACGGCCACTCGGCCAATCGACTCATCGCGCGTGGCGGCCCCGACGACGTCATTCAGGCCAACATCGCCGTCAACACCCCCAAGGTGCCCGACGCCAAGCTCTTCTCCGAACTCAATCTCTCGGCTCCCGTGCTCCGCGCACTGACCGATGAGGGATACACGACCCCCACCGCGATCCAGGCGCAGGCCATCCCGCCCCTCATGGCCGGAAACGATCTCCTCGGCTGCGCACAGACCGGCACCGGCAAGACCGCCGCCTTCGCGCTCCCGATCCTGCACCTTCTCACGACCGAGAAGCGCGACGTCACGCACCGTGGGCCGTACCTGCCCCGCGTGCTCGTCCTCTCGCCCACGCGCGAACTCGCAACCCAGATCGGTGACAGCTTCGCTGCCTACGGCCGCCACACCGGCGTCCGCGGCACGTGCATCTTCGGTGGTACCAGCCAGGCCCGCCAGGTCCGCGCTCTCCGCGAAGGCATCGACATCCTTGTCGCCACCCCCGGCCGCCTCATCGATCTCATCGAGCAGGGCCACGTCGATCTCAGCCAGATCAAGATTTTCGTGCTCGATGAAGCCGATCGCATGCTGGACATGGGTTTCATCGCCCCGATCCGGCGCATCGTGAGCCTCTTGAGCCCGCAGCGCCAGACCATGATGTTCAGCGCGACCATGCCCCGCGAGATCATGAAGCTCGCCGATTCGCTCCTCAAGAACCCGGTCAAGGTCGCCGTGACCCCGGTCGCGTCCGCCGCCCCGATGATCGAGCAGTCGCTCTATATGGTGCAGAAGCTGATGAAGCCCGCACTCCTCGAGCACCTCCTGCAGGAATCCAAGGTCACCCGCGCCGTGGTCTTCACCAAGACCAAGCACGGTGCCGACAAGCTCGCCAAGGTCCTCAATCGCTCGGGCATCTCGTCCGTCGCGATCCACGGTAACAAGGCCCAGAATCAGCGCGAGCGCGCTCTCGACGGCTTCCGCGCCGGCCGCTCACGCATCCTCGTCGCCACCGACGTCGCAGCCCGCGGCCTCGATGTCGACGGCATCACCCACGTCTTTAACTTCGATCTCCCGATGGAGCCCGAGGCCTACGTCCACCGCATCGGCCGCACCGGCCGCGCGGGCGCGAAGGGCATCGCCATCAGCTTCTGCGACGGCGCAGAACGAGGCCTGATGCGCGACATCGAACGCGTCACCGGCAAGCGCTTCAACGCCATCACCCAGTTGCCCGCCCTCCCCGAGCCCGTTCCGCCGACCGCTGAAGAGCGCGAAGCCGATCGCCGCGCGTACGAAGAGCGCAACTCCGGCGGCTACGGCGGCGGCGGTCGTTCGCACTCGTCCCGTCCGGGTTGGAACCGCTCTCGAAACGACGGCGGCCAGCGCTCGGAATCCCAGGGCTTCTCCGGCACTCCGAATTCGGCTGGCGGCTCAACGGGTGGTTCGGGTGGAGGTTCGGGCAGTGGACATCGGGGCGGCGGCAAGCCGTTCCGCTCCGTCCGCGGCGTCCACTCTCGTCCGCAGGGTCGCTAAAGACACCAGTTGAATTGAAATCGCCCGGCTCGCACACGCGAGCCGGGCTTTGTTTTTGGAAACCGCAACCCCCGCACCCCGACACCGCGCCCTGGCTTCATAGGCTTTCACACATGAACGCGGATCACTCTCATTGGATGCGTCTGGCAATCGAGCAGGCCCGCAAGGGAATCGCGAGCGGGCAATCCCCGTTTGGCGCGGTCGTTGTACGCAACGACTCGCTCGTCGCCGGCGGCCACAACGAAGTCTGGAAACGCACCGACCCAACCGCGCACGCAGAAGTCGTGTGCATCCAGAACGCCGCGAAGGCGATCGCCTCGATCGACCTCGCCGGCTGCGTGATGTACACAACCACTGAGCCCTGTCCGATGTGCGCCTCGGCTATTCACTGGAGCAAACTCGACGCCGTCTACTGCGGCGCGACCATCGCCGACGCCGAAACAGCGGGCTTTACCGAACTGACGCTCCCCATCGAAGAGGTCTACCGAATCGGCAAGAGCCGCACCAAGGCAATCCGCGGCATCCTGACTCCCGAGTGTGCCGGCCTCTTTGCCGAATGGAAAACCGCCCGCGGCCGCGCGTACTGAGCGAGAAGAACCATGACCGCCCCACGCGAGAAGCCAATCACCGATCGCAAGATCCCCGGGACCGATGTGCCCGATGTTTCAAGCGTGCCCGAATCCGGCGGTGAATCCGATTCCCAGAAACGCTGGCTCTCCCGCGTGGGCGTTACCACTGCGGTCCTTGCCGCGTGCGCTTCGGTCGCGACCATGTTCTCCGCGAGCTACCTGAACAAGGCCATGCTCGAACAGATCGTCACCAGCGACAGCTGGAACTACTACCAGGCCAAGGGCGTCAAGCTCGCCGTGCTCGAAAGCCGCATGGAACTCCTCTCGGCACTCGGCAAGCCGCCGGTCGCAGCGCCGGGCAGCGAGAGCGATTCAGCCCGCGCCGAGCGCTACCGGAACGAACAGAACGAGATCAAGGCCGAAGCCGAGAAGCACAGGCAACTCGCCAGCGAGTATCAGACGCGTCACTCCCGCCTAGCGCTCGCATCAACGTCATCGCAGATCGCGATCGCGATGGCCGCGGTTGCGTTGCTCACCCGCAAGAACTCGTTCTGGCTGCTCTCGGTCCTCGTCGGCCTCGTCGGTATCGGCCTGCTCGTCTTTGGTCTCTTTGCGCCGATCGCTGCGCAGGTCATGACGAAGTGAGCGCGCACACTGCGCCGGCCGGGTCCTGTATGAAACAGAACGTCTGATTGCCCATTTTCCTCGGCCCGTCGAGTACCTTGCCCCCGAGCGCGACGCACTGCTTCGCGCTCGCTTCCGCATCGGCGACCGTCACGTACATCATCCACTGCGGCGGAATCCTGGTGTTCGGCCCGCGCGCATGACAGACGCCCGCGACCACCGGCCCCTGCTCTCCGTTCTCGCCCGGCGCGTGCATGCAGTAATCCGCGTATGCGCCTTCGGCATCCTTCATTGGAATTTCCGAAGTCGTCCACCCGACCACCTTGCTGTAGAAGTCGCGCAGTTTGCCCGCGTCCTTCATCGTGTAGTCGTGCCATGTGATCTGTCCGATGTTGGTCGCCTGCGTCATTGAATACTCCGATTCTGGTGCCTCACCTGAACACAAAGCCGCACGGAGACGCCCGATAAGCGGGCCGCCGCACTCCGCTGCGTGGATTGGCGCAGAATTCGGCGTGGCGCTTGCGTTGCCTCGAAGCGACCAGTATTCTGATCAACCATAAGGCCGCATTCCGCCGCGGCCGCTTTTTCTGGAGGAGAGAAGATATGAAGTCCGGGATTCTTGCCCTTTGCGTTTTTGCCATCTGTGGTTCCGCTTCGGCGGCAGCCTTGTACAGCCAGCCCGACAATCTGCCGGGCACCGGCGGGTTCTTTTCGGTCGGCAACGGCAACCAGTTCTTCACCCAGCGCATGGCCGACGATTTCACAATCGCCGGCGGCACGGTGACCCAGCTCCGCTGGTGGGGCAGCAGCCAGAACTTCCAGTTCGCGGATCTGACCAACATCATCGGCTTTGATGTCATGATCTTCGGCGACGACGGCGGCATCCCGGATGCCGGCAACGTGATCTTCCACAGCCAGCCCGCAACGGCCGGCCTGACGGTGACCCCCACGGGCAACCTCTCGGTTGCCAACGCGATCCAGTACCAGTTTGATTTCAACATCGCGACGCTGAATCTCGCGGGCGGCAAGTACTGGATCTCCGTCGGCGGGCTGCTCTCCAACAACTTCGGCGATACGTTCGTCTGGAACCAGAGCAGCACGGGCAACAGCGCGAACTCGTCGTTCTTCTATCCCAACAGCGGGTGGATCGCGTTCACCGGCGCGAATCTGGCCTTTGAGATCATCCCCGCCCCCGGCGCTTCGGCGCTCCTGGGCTTGGGCATGCTGGTCGGTGCGCGTCGGCGTCGCTGATTCCCGGTTCGATACAGGGTGTTCAGGGCCGCGCCGCTTTCCCCCGGCGCGGCCTTTTTCGTGCGCGGGTACGCTTCGCCCCTTGGATCGCGACTCTTCCAATCCCCGTCTCTCGCTCGCGCACGACTGGCTCGTTGGCTATCGCGGGGGCGAGGGCGTGCTCGATTGTCATGCGCGGCTCATCGCACGCGATTGGCCTCGGAACGAACCAACCCGCATCTACACGATGTTCGATAATGGCAAGACGATCACGCCGGCGATCGATCGCTTGCCTCGGACCGTGTCGTTCCTGAATCGCGTGCCCGGGGCCGACTGGGCGCGGCGGTGGTTGCTCCCGTTGTATCACGCGGGGATGGCGGATCTTTCGCGGAAGGTCGCGTGCGATCATGCGCGCGACCCGATCGACCTGGTGTTGTCGTCCAGTTCGGCGGCGATCCACGCGCTGCGGGTGCCCGAAGGCGTGCGCCATGTCTGCGTCTGCTTCACGCCCCCCCGCTACTTGTGGGAACTGGGGGATCAGTACAGCCAGGGGCTGATGGGCGTGGGGCTACGGGTGTGCTCGCCGGTGCTGAGGCGGCTTGACTATCGCGCGGCGCAGGATGTCACGACGTACATCGCGATCTCGACGGTGACGCAGGAGCGGATTCGGAAGTTCTACAACAGAGATTCGCAGATCGTTTTTCCGCCGGTGCGGACGGAGTATTTCACGCCGGGCGGGGCGGATGATCTGAACGCGGAGGATGCGGCAAAGCTCGCGTCGCTGCCATCGGGTTTTCTGTTCTACATCGGCGCATTGGAACCGTACAAAAAGGCCGAACTTGCGGTTGAGGCGGCGGAGCGACTGAAGCGGCCGCTTGTGGTCGCGGGGTCGGGTTCGCAGTTGAATCGCCTGCGGGAGATGACGCGAGGTTCCAAGTACATCACGCTGCTCGGACGGGTGAGCGACCCGCTGCTGCGGGCGCTCTACCGCCGGTCGGACGCGTTGCTGTTTCCGCAGCTTGAGGATTTCGGGATCGTCGCACTCGAAGCGCAGGCCTGCGGCACGCCGGTCGTCGCCTTCGGCGTGGGCGGCTCGCTCGATACGGTGATCGATGGGCAATCCGGCGTGTTCTTTCGTGAGCAGACGGCGGAGAGTCTGGCGGAGGCGATCGGGCGGTGTCCGGAGAAGGCAACGGTCGGGGAAGCGTGCCGCCGGAATGCGGAGCGCTTTTCGGAGGAAGCGAACTTCATCGCGATGCGCCGCGTCATCCGTGAATCGCTGGGTTCGGATACGGCCCGCTCCTCCTAACCTACTGCCCTTGTGAGCGGTATATCTCCTGCCAATCAGTCGGAACGATTTCAACTCGTCGCCACCACGGCGTTCGGGCTGGAGGCGGTGGCGCAGCGCGAACTGGTGGCGCTCGGATACGACGCGAAGATCATCTCGACGGGGCGTGTGGCGTTTGAGGCGGGGCTTGAGGCGATCCCGCGGGTGAATATCTGGCTGCGCACGGCGGATCGGGTGTTGCTCACCATCGCCCGGTTCGATTGCCTCGACTTTGATGCGCTTTTCGATACGACCGGGTCGCTGCCGTGGGAGCGGTGGATTGATGTCGAATCCGAGTTTCCGGTGAACGGGCGGAGTGTGCGGAGCCAACTTTCGAGCGTGCCGGCGGTGCAAAGGACGGTCAAGAAGGCGATCGTCGAGCGGCTGATGTCGGCGCACAAGACCAACTCGCTGCCGGAGAACGGGGCGCGGGTGATCGTCGAGGCGTCGCTGCTGGACAATGTCTGCATTCTCACGATCGATACGAGCGGCATTGGATTGCACAAGCGCGGGTATCGCGATTACGTCGGCGAAGCGGCGATGAAGGAGACGCTGGCCGCGGGGCTGGTGCTGCTGAGCGTGTGGAAACCCGAGCGTCCGCTCATCGATCCGTTCTGCGGGAGCGGAACCATCCCGATCGAGGCGGCGCTGATCGGCATGAACATCGCGCCGGGGCGGGGGCGGGACTTTGACAGTGCGCACTGGCCCGCGATCCCGGAATCGGCGTGGGATGATGCGGATCAGGAAGCGGCGGACCTGGCGCGGGAGACGTTGCCGGTCACGATTCACGCGAGCGACATCAGCGATGAGGCGCTCGGGCTGGCGCGGCGGCATGCGCACGCGGCGGGGGTGGAACGGGCGATCCACTTCAGCAAGCGTGCGTTTGCCGATCTTGCGAGCAAGGCCGAGTACGGGTGCACGATCTCGAATCCGCCGTACGGCGTGCGGCTGGGCGAGACGGAGCCGGTGGAAGAGTTATACAGGATGATGCCGCGGGTGCTGCGGACGCTTCCGACGTGGTCGCACCACATACTGACGGCGTATCCGAACTTCGAGCGATTGCTGGGGCAGGAGGCTTCGCGGCGGCGGAAGTTGTTCAACGCGCAGATTGAATGCATGTACTACACGTTCCTCGGGCCGCGCCCGCCCGACGGCACGACGTTTGAAGCCGCGATCAGCGGGACCGATGCTGAACGCCCGGCGGAATATCGCGAAGAAGAATCCGTTGTGCCGCCAAAGCCCGCCCCGGCGCCCGCCTTTGGCGGGCTGCGCGAGCGGGACGTGCGCGAGCTCGATGACTTCGAGGGCCGACTCGCCAAGCGTGCCCGCCATCTGCGCCGCTGGCCCGATCGCGGCATTTTCTGCTACAGGCTCTACGAGCGCGATTGCCCGGATGTGCCGCTGGTGATTGATCGCTATGAGGATTACGCGCACATCTTCGAGCACGAGCGTGGGCACAGCCGGACCCCGGCGCAGCACGCGGACTGGTGCGACGAAGTCGTTGCCCGCACGGCGAAGGTGCTGGAGATTCCCGAAGCGCACGTGCACATGAAAGACCGGCCCCGGCAGCGGGGGCTGACGCAGCACGAGCGAATGGCGGACGAGGGCGTCAAGATCGTCGCACGCGAGGGCGGGCTGAAGTTCGAGGTCAATCTCACCGACTACGCCGACACCGGGCTTTTTCTCGATCACCGCATCACCCGCGGCATGGTCCGCGAACTTTCAGCGGGAAAACGGCTGCTCAATCTCTTCTGCTACACGGGCAGTTTCTCGGTGTACAGCGCCTCGGGCGGTGCGGCGTCGACCACGAGCGTCGATCTCTCCAATACCTATCTTGAGTGGGCCTCGCGCAATCTTTCGATCAACAACTTTTTCGGCGACAAGCACAAGGTCGTCCGCTCGGATGTGCTCGAGTTTCTGCGTGAGCACAAACCCGGAACTCACTACGACATCGCGGTGATCGATCCGCCGACGTTCTCGAACAGCAAGAGCACCGAGCAGGATTTCGAGGTGCAGACGGCGCACGTCGAGCTGATCACGCGCACGGCGTCGCTGATGAGCCCCGGCTCGACGATCTTCTTCTCGAACAATTTCAGGCAGTTCAAGCTGGATCAGGCGGCGCTCGAGAAGGCGGGGCTGCGGGTGCGGGAGATCAGCCGCCAGACGGTGCCGGAAGATTTCCGCAATGAGCGGATTCATCGGTGCTGGAGGATTGGGGTTGGGCCGTTTGCGGATGCGCCGGTGGCCGAGGATTCTCGCGAAGAGTGAGTCAGAGGGCGGTCGTGCATGCGATTGTGCCGCGCGGAGTTCCGTGACTCACACCGTCATTGGGCCTTTGCAATGATGCGGCGCATCAGCGAATTACGGGCCGCTGCTGTAGCACGCCTTCAGCGTGCGGAGATACCGGGAACGTGCACCGAGGGTGCGCCGCTTGGCGCGGCGACCCTCGGCTAGATTCTTGCAGCCCGTTGGGCTGAGATGCGCGGAGTACACAGCGCACGATGCAAGACCGGCTCTTGCGAGGACGGGGAGGACGAAGACAAAGGCCATAGGAAGGAAGCGGAGGCCGAGTCAGACCATCGCATCTTCGCGGTCATCTCGGTCGTAACCGACGCTGATGGGGCGATTGGCGCAGGTCCCGACAAACTCTGCCATTTCAGCGACCAAGGGACACTTTGCGCCGAGCTTATTGAGAGTTTCGATCATTTCCGGGCGCGTCATCGGCTCGCGGAAGACCTTGCGGAAGGCCTCGCGAACGGCGGTGATCTGATCGCGCGGAAGTCCGGCACGACGCAGACCAATCAGGTTGATACCCGAGAGTCGCGACCGCTCGACGGCTGAACAGAACGGGGGAATATCGGCCACGGCACGCGTTCCGCCACCGACGAACGCCATCCGTCCGACACGGGTGAACTGATGCAAAAGTGCGCCGCCTCCCAGAGTCGCGTTGTCGCCCACGCTGCCGTGACCGCCCAGCGCGGAATTGTTCACCAGCACGACGTCGTTGCCGGTGCGCGAATCGTGCCCGAGGTGCGAGTTCACCATCATCAGGTTGCGATTTCCGACGGTGGTCGGGTTGGTGTCGTGCGTCGCGGCGTGGACTGTGCAGTGTTCGCGGAGGGTGCTGTCTTCGCCGATCACGACGCCGGCGGTCGGATCGCCCTGCTTGACCTTGAGATGCTGGGCCATGAACCCGATCGCGCAGAATGGGTACAACACGGTCCGAGCACCGATCGTCAAAGGCCCGTTGAGATAGACGTTTCCGATGAGGCGCACGCCGTCGGCGAGCTTCACTCGGCCGGAGACCACGCACCACGGACCGATCACGACGCCTTCACCGATCTCGCAATCTTTCGAGAGAATCGAGGTCGGATGCACACTTGTCATGCAAGACCGTAGCGGGGTTTTCGCCATTTGGCCGCTCCGAGGCCTCCGAAATTCCACGCATTCAGCAAGTTCCGCAATTCTGCCAAGACCCGGGGGGAGCAACATCCGTTCTGTTATTTGCGATCAACCGGCTTGCCGCCAACGGTCAATGACGCCTTGGTTTCCTTGCCTCGGCGCTTGGTGAACGGAAGCCAGCCCGGGGGCAACAGATTCCTCAGCACGAGCCAGAGCGCGAGCAATGCGACGACCGTTGCCACCCAGAATTGCCAGTCGGTCCACGGGATGGACATCAGGAAATCCCCGCCAGACGGAGCGATTGAAACACGATGAATGCAGCGGCATAGGCAACTCCGCTCATCCACGCCAACTGCAACAACGCCCACTTTGCGCCGCCTGCTTCTTTTGCGGTCACTGCAAGGGTGGGCAGGCACTGCATTGCCAGCACAAAGAAAACCAGCACCGACCAGCAGGTCGCGGTCGTAAAGATCGGCGTCTTGCCATCATCACGCGGCGCGGTTGCGATGGACCGCACAATTCCTTCGTCGTGGACATCCGCATCGTCGCCGCCCGCGCTCGTGACGATCGCCATCGTTGAGACAAAGACCTCACGTGCCGCGAAACTTGTCAGGACGCCGATCGTGAGCTGCCAGTCGTAACCCAGCGGTGCAAAAACGGGCTGAACGGTCTTGCCCATGCGTCCGATGAACGATCGAGCTTTGGCGTCGGCCGCGGTCAAGCGATTGGCCTCGTCTTCGAGTTTTTGAGCGTTCTCGAGCTGGGCATCGGACTTCGCCTTGTCACCCGCCGTCTCGGCAATGGCCCTCAAATCGGTCGCCTGTACATGAAGCAGCTTTGCACTCTCCGGCGGTGCGACGTGCGGATAGCTCCCGAGCCACCAGAGAACGATGCAGATTGCCAGGATGTTTGTGCCGGCGTTCTTCAGGAAGACCCAGCCACGGTCGATCGTTGTCACCAGCGCGGTCCGCAGGCTGGGCACCTTGTACGTGGGCAGTTCGAGGACCATCGGACGCGACGGGCCTTTCAGAATCGTGCGGCGGGCGATGAACGCGCTGAAGAGTCCCGCGAGCGCGCCCAGCATGTAGCAGCCGACAAATGCGAGGCCCGCGTACAGCGGCTGGCCTTTGAACAGCAAACTCGTCACCAGCACATAGACGGGCAGTCGCGCCGAGCAGGTCATGAATGGCGCCACCAAGATCGTCGCCAGCCGCTCCCGCCGATCGGGTATGACCCGCGTTGACATGATCCCCGGCAGCGCGCACGCGTGGCTCGAAAGCAGCGGCACGAAGGCGTGACCGGGCAAGCCGAAAGGCCTGAGCACGCGGTGCATCAGGAGCGCGGCACGGGCGAGATAGCCGGTGTCTTCCAGCAGCGATATGAGGAAGAACAAGAGGCAGATCTGCGGCACGAAGACGGCGGTTGCGCCGATCCCCACCACTACTCCCCGCGCGACAAGGTCGCGCAGGATGCCTTCGGGCAGGACACGCTCGACGAAGTCTGCCGCGGTTCCGAAGAAGGTGTCGATCCATTCCATCGGGAACTGGGCGATGGAGAAGATCGTGTAGAAAACGGCGATCATGACCGCCGCGAAGATGGGGATGCCTGTCCAGGGTGAGACCAGGAGCGGATCGAGACGATCGGTGAGCGAGACTTTCGACCGCGAACGTGCCGCGTCGCTGCCGGTCGGCTGCATCGCGCGAACGGCAAGGCGATCGGCCCAGTGTTCGAGTTCGGTCTGATCGCCGGGGGGCGTGTGGGTGGGGACTGTCGCGGTTCGTATCGCGCTTGCGAGTAATTCCAGCCCTTCGCCTTTGCGGGCGCTCACCGCAACGACGCGGCAACCGAGTTGCTCCTCCAGCGTCCGCAGGTTGATCTCGCGCCCCTCGGCACGGGCGAGGTCGATCATGTTCAGCGCGACGACCGTCGGCAAACGCCGGCGCAGCACCTCGCCGACGAAGACGAGGTTGCGCGCGAGGTTGGTCGCATCCGCAACGATGCAGACGGCCTCGGGGTCGCCGATCGGTTCACCTTTCGGGCTGAGCCGACCCGCGAGCACATCGCGGCAGATCCGCGCCTCCAGTAAATCCAGCTCGAGGGAGTAGATGCCGGGAAGGTCGATCAGGTGAACTTCGGATTCGGCTCCTGCCGCGGCGACCCGCACGACACCGATCCGGGCTTCCTGGGTCGTGCCCGGGAAATTGCTCGTCTTATGGCGCAGCCCGCAGAGCGCGTTGAAGAGCGTTGTTTTGCCCGTATTCGGATTGCCCAGCAGAGGCACGTGCAGCACACCCGTCGGGCCCCCACCACCAGGCTCGGTCGGAGGAGCGATCGCGCCGTCAATAGTTTCCAGGCTCGAGCCTTCGCTCATCGAGCGATCTCCGCCCCGGCCGCTCCTGCGGTTGCCGCCACGCGAACTCGGGAAGCCAACGCTTTTGTCAGGCCGATCCGGCTCGCGCACGCGCAGCCGCAGGCTTCGGCGCCCAGCACTTCCAAAATTGTCGGTTCGCCAAGCCGAACGACTCGCACGCGAATTCCGGGACGCAAACCCATCGCGCGAAGGAGCGCGGCATCGCCGGGATCATCCACGCCAAGGCTTGAAACATGCGAGACTTCGCCCGCCTTCATCGCGTTCAGCAGCATCGTCGGGCCGCTGGGGGGTTCGGCAACGCATCCCGGGGGCGGACTGTCAAAGGGCGCGGTCACGGGGGATGGTAGCGGGAAGAGGGAAGCGAGTGGAGCGCGTAAACGTCGGCATGATTCCGTGCACCAGCGCCCTCGCTGCGCTTCGGGTTCGTACGGCAAGTCGCTGGTGAAGCCGGTGCGTGCGTCGCGATCGCGGCTGATCAGCCCGCGCTTCCAACCAGCGCCGCATTCGTCGGGAACCGCTGCAACGCAGCCAGCAACTGCTCCACCTGTTGAGGCGGGGGCATCGACAACAACCGACGGCGCAGGGCCGTCATGGTTTTCATCTCGTGCTCGCCCATCAAGAGGTGCTCTTTGCGGGTGCCGCTGGCGGCGAGGTTGATCGCGGGGAAGAGGCGGCGCTCGGCGATCTTGCGATCGAGGATGAGTTCCATGTTGCCCGAGCCCTTGAACTCTTCGAAGATGATCTGATCGGCGGCGCTGCCGGTATCGACGAGGCACGACGCGATCATCGTCAGGCTTCCGGCTTCTTCGGTGTTGCGCGAGGCGCCGAAGATCTGGCGGGGGACTTCGAGGGCCTTGCTGTCGAGGCCGCCGGTCATGGTGCGGCCGCTGCTGGCGTGATGGCGGGAATTGTTGAAGGCGCGGCCGAGGCGGGTGAGCGAATCCATGACGACCATGACGTGCCTGCCGCACTCGACGAGGGTTTTGCAGTATTGCTGGGTTGCGAGGGCGATCTGGATGTGTTTTTCGACTGGGTGGTCGTTGCTGCTGGCGATGACGCGGACGCGGGGTGAAACGGTAATCGGCCTGGGCGCGGGCGCGGACGCCTGCGGGATATCGGATTCGCCGTTTGAGGTTCCTTGCAACTGTGCCGCGACATCCGGGGGCAGTTCTTTCATCAACTCTGCCGCGGCCTGCTCGCCCCGGCGGATTGTGTCGGTCTGCTCGGTAATGAACTGTGCGAAGGTGCGGCGGAAATCGGTGACTTCTTCCGGGCGTTCATCGACGAGGAGCACCACGACTTCAACATCGGGGTGATTGCGAAGCACGGCGGTCGCGATGTCCTTGAGCAGCGTGGTTTTGCCTGCCTTGGGGGGCGAGACGATGAGTCCGCGCTGGCCTCGGCCGATGGGGCAGAACAAGTCGATCAGGCGGCAACTGGCGGGGCAACCGGGATACTCGAGGGTCAGACGCGGCGTCGGATCGATCGATGTGAGTTCTTCGAAGGGCTTGATGCGTTGCAGACCCGGAGGCAACTCAAGACCCGGAAACGCGGCCGGACCCGGCCTCATAACGGCGGCACCCCCGCCACCCCAGCCCCCGCCCGGATTGTCTCCATAGCGGCCCTGTGGACCGGCGTTTCCGCCTCCGCCACCACCGTGGCCATAGCCGCCTCTCCCGCGCCGTCCTCGACGATTACCCAATCTCTTCGCTCAACTTTCCGCGTCGCGACGCTTCCGTGTCGCGCACAGCATGCACCGATCGACAAGCCCGTCGGTGCTTCCTGTCGCACCGAGGAACAATCAGGACTTGCTTCTTCAAACGTGCCGGCGGCCAATAGAAACAGGCCCGGATACCGGCGATCGGCAGCAAAACCATAGTCTCATTCCCGGCGCGGGAACGGACGGGGCAGGGGAGCTGCCGGTACACTGTCGGTTGTGAATCCCGGCGCGGCGAAACATCAGTTAGAAAAGCTGCGGGAGTGGCGAAAGCCGTATGCGCGAAACCTGTCGCTCGGGGAGGCGATCGAAAAGGTTGCGAGTGCCGCACGGCAGGCGGATCGAGGACTGAGCAAGGTGCTGGAGGCGTGGAAAGCATCGGTGCCGATGGAATTGAGCGGATGCTGCCGCCCGGTGGCGTTGCGGGCCGGGACGCTGGAGATTGCCTGCGATTCGTCGGCGGCGACGTATGAAGTGAACCGGTGGCTGCAGGGCGAAGGGGTGGCGGCGCTGGCACGCGAGGGCGTGCCGGTGCTGCGGGTGCGGCTGGTGGGCGGGAGCTTGGGGCCGAAGGCGACGGCGTCGAAGCGAGCAACAGATCGCCGCCGACCTCCGTCGCGCTCGTAGGCGGGCGGCACGGTTGCAAACTCGGGTCCGGAACGCACCCCCCCGGGCAACTTCCGCGTATCTTGCGGTGAACTCTCGCCGATAACACAAGTATGCCCGGCACCCCGCACACCGACCTTTCGCCCGAACTGCTCGCCCACAAGCAGGCCATCGAGGCCAAGGCGAAGGAGTACGAGCTCAACTTCCCCGAAGTGATCTTCGAGGTTCTGCCGTTCGACACGATGAACCAGATCGCGAGTTACGGCGGGTTTCCGGTGCGCTATCCGCACTGGCGCTGGGGGATGGAGTACGAGAAGCTCTCGAAGCGGGATGCGTACGGGCTTGGGCGCATCTATGAGATGGTGATCAACAACGACCCGTGCTATGCGTACCTGCAGGAGTCGAACTCGGTCACGGATCAGAAGCTGGTGATGGCGCACGTGTATGGCCACGCCGATTTCTTCAAGAACAACTTCTGGTTCAGCAAGACGAATCGGAAGATGATGGATGAGATGGCGAACCACGCGACGCGGGTGCGCCGGCACGCGGACAAGCACGGGCAGGATGCGGTGGAGCGATTTCTGGATGCGTGTTTGTCGATCGAGCATCTGATCGATCCGCATTCGATGTTTGTGCAGCGGGATGAGGCGCCGGCGCGGGCGGGCGATGCGCCCGGGAAGTTTGAGCCCCAGAAACTGCCGGCCAAAGACTACATGGATCCGTTCATCAACCCGCAGGGGGCGCTTGATAAGGAGAAGCGGGAGTACGAGGAGCAGCAGAAGGCGGCAAAGGCGCGGTATCCGCTCCATCCGACGCGCGACATCCTGCTCTTTCTCCTGAAGAACGCGCCGCTCGAAGAGTGGCAGCAGGATGTGCTGGCGATCGTGCGCGATGAGGCGTACTACTTTGCGCCGCAGGCGATGACCAAGATCATGAATGAGGGCTGGGCCACCTATTGGCACAGCAAGCTGATGACCTCGCACTTTCTTGAGGCGGCGGAGATCATCCACTACGCGGATCAGCATTCGGGCGTTGTGCACATGGAGCCGGGCGGGTTCAACCCTTACAAGATCGGCGTGGAGCTCTTCAAGGACATCGAGCGTCGCTGGGACAAGGGCCAGCACGGTGCGCAGTGGGATCAACTCGAAGCCATCGGCGCGAAGCAGGCGTTCGACAACAAGGCCATGAAGGGTCGCGAAAAGATCTTCGAGGTGCGCCGGATCTACAACGACATCAACTTCATCGAGGAGTTCCTGACCGAGGAATTCGTCGAGAAGCACAAGATGTACCAGCACAAACGCGACCCGCAGACCGGGGAGATCAAGGTCGTGTCGCGCGATTTCAACCGCGTGAAGCAGACGCTGCTGCACCACATCACGAACATGGGGCAGCCGTTTATCTATGTTGTGGATGCGAACTATCAGAACCGGGGCGAGCTGTACCTTGCGCACAAGTTTGCGGGGATCGAGGTCGATGCCGCGAAGGCGCAGCAGGTGCTGCAGAATGTCCGCTTGCTCTGGGGCCGGCCGGTGCACTTGCAGGCGATGATCAACGAGGACATGCATCTGCTCACGATGGAGGAAATCGGGGGCAAGCCGAAGAAGGAACGGATCAATTCGGAGACGCCCAGGCCGGCGCATGTCGTCGAGTGAGCTCGGTGTTCACTAATGCGGAAGAGATCGCGCATGAAAAACCGCACGGGTGCGTGCGGCTTGCAAAGTCTTCGAACACGGGTTTGAAGATCAGGCGGCGCTTGGGCGATCGCTGCCATCGCTGCCCAGCAGAGCCTTCAAACGCTCCATCTGGCGTTCGGCGCGGTCGAGGGCGGTCTCGGCCATGGCGCTGGCGTCGATGTTCGCGCCGAAGCGGTAGACCGGGGCACCTTCCTGCCAGCGTGAGAGGCGTCCTGCGACGTCCCACGATTGACGCGGGAACGGGATCGGGTCCATTGCTTCTCTCAACTGGGCCGGATGAAACTTGAGCGTCGGCATGGTTCGAGTCCGTTCGAAAGGGAGCGTCGTGCTCCCGAGTCCCAGAATCGCCTGCCCTCAACAGGTCAGGCTTTCCCTTCCCACCACCCCACCTGCCCCAACACGTCGGCCGCCGTCCTGGCAGCCTTCTTTCGTCGTCCCTTCCGGCCCGCATCTGCAGCCCGGAGGGGTTCCTGTTGCAAATCTGGGGTGTTCCGGACCAAACGATGCCGCGTGAACGGCGTGATCGCTCCGAAATGCCCATCCTGCCGCCCCGGCAACGAACATGCGGCAGCCCTTTCATCGGTTATGAGCCGTTGAAGAGTTGCACTCTGCATACCGAATATTGGCCAAACTTGGCGAGGGGCGCGGAAGTGGCCGAATCGTCACGCGGCAGCCGGTGCCGCCGGGGTCGAACCGGCCTTGGGCTCGGTTCCGGCACGGATGCGGGCGATGTTGGCCCGGTGGCGCCAAATCATCATGGCGGAGAGGATTGCGGTCAACCCTGCCAGCCAGAGGCCCGCGCTGGTGGCCCGGGCGATCTCCATTCCCGCCGGGCGGAGCCAGAGCGTCAGGCCGGTCTGGACGAGGACAAAGACGGGCAGGCAGGCCGTCGCGCAGATGGAGGCGAGGCTGACGTAGCGCGAGGTTTTGAGGACCAGCACGAAAACGCCCAGTGCCGCGAGACCTGCGAAAGTGATGAGCGGGAAAAACCCAAGAAGACTGCCAAGGGCGGTTGCGACGCCCTTGCCCCCCTTGAAACCAAGCCAGGGCGTGAACATGTGGCCCAGGATTGCCGCAGCGAGCACGCAGCACCAGAGAGCGGCCTGATCGGGCGGAGGCGACCACTTTCCGGCAAGCCCGGCAAAGACGCCGGCACCGAGTACGGGAACGAAACCCTTGAGGAAGTCTCCCGAAAAACAGAGGAGCCACGCGCGCCGGCCGAAGACGCGGCCGACGTTGGTGGCGCCGATGTTTCCCGAGCCCAACTTCCTGATGTCGACACCCCGGGCGCGGCCGATCATGTACCCGGTCGGGAATGAACCGAAGAGGAATCCGACGGCTATTGCTATGAGCCAGAGAGTGGCTGTCATCGGGTGGAAGCGTACCGTCTAGGAATCATCGCGTTCGAGCGAATGATGCAACGAGTTTGAATGGCCGTGGCAGGAATGAACCGGTTCTCGTT